>JAICYS010000129.1 GCA_025934105.1 Myxococcota bacterium
CAGCCGCCAGCTCGACCCGCGCGTGATTGCCGCGGCCGTGCCCCCAGCCCGGCCGCCGGACCAGCAGGTCGGGACGTGCCGTCGCCACGAAGACGAGAGGCGCGTCGGCCACCTCGACGGCGAGCCGCTCGAGTTCGTCCAGCGAGCCGTCGTCGGCGTGCTGCAAGTCCTCCGTGACCAGCACCAGCGGCGCCGCCGCGGCGTCCAGCTCGAGCACCCGTCCCAGCACCGCGTGAGCCAACCCGGCCCCCTGCTCCGGCCGTCCCGAGAGCGCGCTGCCCAGCGGGCTCTCGGGCGCGTCGAGGCCCAGGTAGCGCCCCAGCAGCACCGCGACCTCCGCGATGCGCCGGTCGCCGAAGATCTCCTGCAGCCCGGCACGCAGCCGCGCCAGCGCCTGGTCCTCGGGCAGCTCGCCGAGGTCGAACCGCGCGCGGAGCAACTGCGCGATCACGGCGCTGCGTGGCGGCGGTCCCCCGTCGGGAAGCGGCCCGGCCGCCGAGACGCGAACCACGCGCAGGCGCCCCTCGGCGTGAGACGCCATCCACGCGTCGAGGGCCCGCGCCTTCCCTGCCCCGCCGGGCCCGATCACCGTCACCGCCTGCGGCAGGTTGGACCGCGTGGCCCGCGCCAGCGCCTCGTCCAGCTGCGCCGCGACCACCCCCGACGTGCTCTCCATCCCCCACTCCTAACGTCAGTGGGTGGATTCGTCCAAAAACCGCTCCGTCACATCTCGATGATCACGACGCCACGCTGAGGCGCGTCGCGGTCCTCTTCCTCGGCCTCTTCCTCGGCCTCGGGGTGGCGCCGCTCGTCATGCAACGGGATCTCGAGGCGCGGGCGCTCGTTACGGCGCCTCTCCTCCTCTTCCCGGCGTCGGATCTGTTCGATGATCCAAGGTTCGAGCACGGCGACGAGAACCCCTCGTTAAATGCCTGCAATATCTCTTCCTATTAGTCAAGTTCGGCAATTCTGAGCCAGAACGTGAGCTGCCTCGAAAAGAGTCTGTTGTCAGGCGGTTATCGGCTATTCCTCTCCCAGCCCTTCAATCTTCCATCCGCCGGGCTCGCGCGCCAGCCGCACCTCGCCGTCGCCGCCCAGCGGCAGGTGCGCTTCGTCACCCGCTTCGACGAGGGGCGTTGCCAACGCGGCGCGCACCTTGAGCAGGAGCTGGCGGTGGCGGTCGGCGTCGCGCCCCTCCCAGAAGGCGCGCAGCCCGTCGGCGGTCAGCGCCCCACGATCGCGGTCGGGAACCAGCCGAAGCAGCACGTCGTAGCGTCGCGCGTCGAGCGCGCGCACGAAGGTGCGGACGGCCGCCCGTGGAGTCTCCTGCCCCCAGGCTTCGTAGACCGGACCGTCGACACGCCAGCCGCCGCGCTCGAACAGCAGCGGCACCCGTTCGCCGGTGGCCAGCTCGACCTCGACGCGCGGGGGAACGCGGGGTGCCTCGGCCTGCAGCCGCTGCCCCAGCGCCGGCACGTCGGCGCCCGCGCCCTGGAACCCGGCGGCGAACGCCTGGAAGGGCATGCGCCGCTGCAGCTCGCCGCTGGTGAGCGCGTAGGCGGCGCGCAAGTCTCCCCTGGCCAGGGCCGCGCCGAACGCCGCCAGCGCGTCGCCGGGCGACGCGGGCGCATGCGCGCAGCCACCGGCCGCCAGGGCCAGGGCCGCGCCGACCACGGCGCCGCGCCAGCCGGTCATGTGCCGTCGGGCGGACGCGACGAGATCGTCAGCCGATAGGGATCGTCGCCGTTGCCGCTTCCGTGCCGCGGGGAAACCCGCACGAAGACCGGTCCGCCCGGGATCGACGTGCCCGTCAGGCGCGCCGGCCGGTGGCGGCTGCTCTCGGCGCGCCCCAGCAGCGTCCCGTCCTCGCGCACGACCTCGATCTGGACGGCGGCGCGCGAGGGCGGCGTCACCTCCACGTCCAGCAGCGCCATGCCCGGGGTCGTGTAGCGATAGACGTCGACGTCGCCGCGCGGAAGGTAACCCAGCGCGGTGCCGTCCTCGATCGGTTGCGCGTGGGCGACGTCGTCGTTGGGCTCGGCCTCGGTTCCAGCTTTGGCGAGCTCGGCCCGCGGGCGGACGTTGTATCGCGCCGACGCGCTCCAGCCGGCCTCGGCGCGCACCACCAGGTAGACGACGGCGTCCCCCGGCGCGATGCGCAGGTTCCGCAACGTCACGCGCTCGCCCTTGCGACCGCGCGCCTCGCTGATCTTGTGTCCGTCGGCGCCCATCAGCTGCAGGGTGGCCGCGACGTCCGGGATGGGGTCCAGGTCGGCCGACACCACGCTGCCGTCGGCCATCCCCGCCGTCGACAGGCGGTACCAGTCCTGATCGCGGTGCCAGCCGAGGTAGCCGACCGCCTCGCCGCCCAGGGCCAGGTCGGTGGCGTGCGCCGCGTCGCCGTTGGGTTCGATCTCCGCGCCGGTGTCGAACGGCGCCAGCCGGGCCACCAGCCGGTACGTGGGCGCCGCTGCTTCCGGTCCGACGGCGCGAACGCGCAGCAACACCGCCGCGCCCCGCACCGCCAGGTCCGGGACGGCGATCGCCTCGCCGGGCTGACCGCCGGCGCTCACCAGCGGATGGCCGGCGTCATCCAGCGCGTCGAGCTCGACGGACAGACCGGCCGCCGGGCGAAGATCCGCCCGCAGGACCAGGCGCGGCGCCGGCGCGCCGCCGTCGGCGGCTCCCGCGTCGGGCGCGGGAAAGTCGATCCGGTAGAGATCGCTGTCCCGCCTGGGACCGTGCGCTCGCAGGTCGCCGGCCACGGCGGCCGGCGCGCTTTCGGTCACCGCCAGGCGCTGCGCTGCCGCCGGCACGTCGTTCGGCTCGATTTCGGGCGCGGTCGGCACGCCGTCGTCGGTCGACTCGGCCGTCACCACCACCGCCGGGCCGTCGGGACGCGGCGGCAGGCCGCCGCCGCGATGGCAAGCGGCCACGCCCACCGCCAGCGCCAACGCCATCGCGTTGACTCCGCTGGGCTTGGCCCAGCGGAGTCGCCGCGGGAGGTCCAAGGAACCCTTCCAGGGTTCCTGCCTGTTCGCCACCGGCGTTCGGACCCGCATGGGGCCCGGTCAGCCGGCGGCGGCGTCGCCGGTCGCGCGCGGCTGGATGGAGGCCAGCAACTCGGCCTCGGCGACCACGGCGCCATCAACCTTGGCCTCGCCGCGCAACTTCCAGATGGCGCCGCCCTTGCGGAGCGGCGTCACCTCGAGCGACAGCAGATCGCCGGGGATGACCGGCTTGCGAAAGCGCGCCTTGTCGATGGCCATGAAGTAGATGACTTGCTTGGCCGGATCGAACGACACCACGCTGGCCGCCAGCAGCGCGCCGGCCTGCGCCAGCGCCTCGATGATGAGCACGCCCGGCATGACCGGATGGCCGGGGAAGTGACCGTTGAAATGCGGCTCGTTGCGCGAGACCAGCTTGCGCGCGACGATCCGTTCCGGTCCCAGCTCGTCGACGCGATCGACCAGCAGGAACGGGTAGCGGTGCGGCAGGATCCGCTCGATGTCGCGGATGTCCAGCACGGCTACTTCTTGGCGGAGGGCGCCGACTTGGCCGTGTCCGACCCTTCGCCGGCGTTGTAGCGTCGGATCAGCTCGTTGGTCAGGTCGAGGTGCGGCTTGGCGAACACCAGCGCCGACTTGTCGATGATCATCGAGAAGTTCTCGGAGGCGGCGATCTTCTGCAAGATCTTGTTCATCCGCTCGTAGATCTTCGCGGTGGCCTCTTGCTCCTTGCTGGAGAGGTCCTGCTGGTGCCGCAGGTAGGTCTGCTGCACCTTCTGCATGCGCTGCTGCAGCTCGGCCTCTTTTTCGCGCACCTGCTCCGCCGGCAGCAAGGTGCGCTTCTTGTCGAGGTCCTCGATGTCCTTCTTCAGCGCCGCCTGCTGCTCGTCCAGCTCTTTCTGCTTCTGGTCGAAGACCTTCTTGAGGGCCGCCTTGGCCTTCTTGCCGTCCTCGGTCTCGTTGAGCGCGCGCTGCATGTCGACGAAACCCAGCTTGAACTCCTCGGCGTAGGCCGCCGTGGTGCCCAGCACGAGGGCCGCCATGACCATCAAACGAGAAATCCGGAGCATGTTCATCTTCATCACCGGCCGTTTGCTTAACACGTTTCCGCCCTCTTAGAAGAAGTTCCCGATCGTGAATTCGAACACCAGGGGCTGTTCGCCCGGCAGCGTCCAGAACGGAACGCCCCATTCGAAGCGCAGCGGGCCGATCGGCGAGAACCAGCGGAAGCCGAATCCCCAGCTGGCCCGATAGGCGCTGAGGTTCTGCGGGCCGCGGCAGGGGTCCTTGCTGATGTCGACGTTGAAGGGGCGCAGCTTGCAGTACTGGTCTTCCAGGTTGAAGGCGTTGCCGGCGTCGGTGAACACGACGCCCCGGATGCCCACCTTTTCGAACAGCGGGAATTCGATCTCGGCGTTGGCGATCACCTGCATGTTGCCACCGACCAGGAAGGTGCTGAGGTTCGAGTCCGGCGCCTGCGACGCCAGCGAGCGGATCTGAGGCCCCAGCGACAGCGGCGAGAAGCCGCGGATGTTGTAGATGCCGCCCGTGAAGTAGCGCTCGAAGATGGGGACGCCGCGGGGATCGCGGCTGACGATCAGATCGCCCTCCAGCTTGGCGCGGAACACGAAGGGCCCCCAGATCGGGTAGAAGTAGCGGCTCACCGCTTCATAGCGGGTGAAGGTGTTCTCGGACAGCGTGGCGTTCGGGTCGGCGATCTCGGCGGCGATGGTGTTGTACCAGCCGCGGCTGGGGAACATGCGGTCGTTGCGCGAATCGTACGAGAGCGTGGCGCGCAGCGACGAGGTGATGCCGGACCGGAACAGGTTGGCGATGCCGGTGTTGGTGATCGGGTTGCCGATGGTGGGCGAGCCGAACAGCGCCCCGCCGAAGCCCAGCCCGCTGGTGCCGATGCCGACCTGTTCCAGCTTGTAGGTGAGCAGCAGGCGCAGGTCCTCGGCCAGGAGGTAGCCCCAGGTGAGGCTGCCGCCCTTGGAGTCGCGGATGAACGAATAGAGAAACTGATCCTGCTTGAACAGGTTGAAGCCGAAGGTCCAGTTGGTGTCCAGGAAGTAAAGGTCCTGGAACTGCATCAAGAACAGCTGGCGCAGGCTGGAGAGCTGCGCCTGCAACGTCCAGAGCTGGCCGCGGCCGAACAGGTTGTTCTGCGAGATCTGGGCCTGGGCGATGAAGTTCTCGACGGAGGAGAAGCCGGCGCCGATCTGGAACGTGCCGGTGGGCCGCTCGCTCACCTCGAAGTTCACGTCCATTTTGTCGTCGGTCTCGCCCCGGTGGGTGGACATGTCGACTTTCTCGAAGTACCCCAGCGCGTTGACGCGCTTTTTCGAGTAGTCGAGCAGCGACTGGTTGTAGGTGTCGCCCTCGTAGATGCGCAGCTCGCGCCGGATCACTTTGTCGCGGGTCTTGGTGTTGCCGCGGATGTTGATCCGGTTGATGGAGACCAGGTCCCCCTTTTGGATCTCGAAGATGACGTCGACGATGCGGGTCTTCTCGTTGACCGGCGTGGCCGGCGAGGCGTTCACGTAGGCGTAGCCGCGGTCCTTGTAGTAGTCGGTCAGCTTCTGCAGGTCGTCGGACAGCTTGGACCGGTTGAAGATGTCCCCGGTCTTGACCGAGATGCGCGACAGGAAAAACGCCTTGGGCATCACCAGGTCGCCCGTGACGTCCACCTTCCCCAGGCGGTACTGCGGCCCCTCGTCGACGCTGATGGTGATGTACATCGACTGCTTGTCGGGCGAGAGCTCGACCAGCGGGTTGCCGACCTTCACCTGCACGTAGCCGCGGTCCCAGTAGTGCGCCTGGATCAGCAGGAGGTCGCGCTGGAACACGTCCTCGCGGTAGGTGCCGGCGGAGGTGAGCACCGACAGGATGTTCCCCTCCTGCGTCGAGATCACGCCGCGCAGCTCGTCGTCGGAGATGGCGTGGTTGCCGACGAAGTTGACCCGCCGGACCTCCACCTTGTTGTTCTCGCGGACGTGGAACCAGACGTCGACCGTCGAGGCGGTGTCGCGCTTGATCTCGTAAGAGACCTCCGCCATGTAGAAGCCCTTTTCGGTGTAGGCGTCCTTGATCTTGTCGACGTTCTTCTTGACCTTGGCCAGGTCCAGAATCTGGTCCTTCTTGATGTCGAGGACCTCGTTGATCTTCGACAGCGAGACCTCGTCGTTGCCGGCCACGTAGATCTTGTTGATGGCCGGCTTTTCGCGGAGCACGAAGGTGACGACGCTGCCCGCCTTGTTCTCGTTGACCTCGACCTCGACGTCCTCGAAGTAGCCCATCTTCCAGATGGCGCGCACGTCGTCGCGCACCATCTCCTGGGTCAGCGTCACGCCCGGCGCGGTCTTGAGGTTGACGCGGATGGCGTCGTCCTCGACCTTGCGGTTGCCGCGGAATTGCACCTTGGCGACCTTCAGGTTGGGGGCCGGCTTGGACGGGGCGGCCGGTTCGGCCGGCTGCTCCTCGGCGTCGGCGGCGCGCGCGCGCGGCGCGGCCAGGACGGCGGCGATCAGCAGGAGGGCGGGGAGGCGGCGCGGGCTCAAAGGTCTCGGTCCACGATCTGGCCGTCGGCCATGCGCAGTCGGCGCGGCGTCTTGGCGGCCAGTTCGTCATTGTGCGTGACGATGAGGATGGTGGTCCCCAGCTCGCGATTGAGCTCGAAGAAGAGGTCGTGGATCTCGCGTCCGGTCTTGGTGTCGAGATTGCCGGTCGGCTCGTCGGCCAGCAGCAGCCGCGGCCGCAGCAGGAGGGCGCGCGCCAGCGCCACCCGCTGCTGCTCGCCGCCCGACAGCTCGCCCGGCCGGTGGGTCAGCCGCTCGCTCAGGCCAATCCGGGTGAGCATGGCGGTGGCGCGCTCGGCGCACAGGCGCCGGGGCATGCGCAGGATCAGGCCGGGCATCATCGTGTTTTCGAGCGCGGTGAACTCGGGCAGCAGGTGGTGGAATTGGAACACGAAGCCGATCTCCCGGTTCCGGAACTCCGCCAGCCGGGTCGGGCTCATGGCAGTCACGTCGACGCCGTCGAACGTGATGGTCCCGGCGGTGGGCGCATCCAGCGTCCCCAGCACCTGCAGGAGCGTCGACTTGCCGACGCCCGATGCGCCGACCACCGAGGCGATCTCGCCGGGCGCCAGGTCGAAGTTCAGGTCGCGCAGCACCTCGATGACCCGGCCGCCGTGCTCGAAGATCTTCGAAAGGCCGCGAACCGAAACCCGAGCGCCGCCGCGCGCGTCCCGCTCGACCGGAGCGGACGTAAGGGGCGTCTCCATGGGGTGCGCCAAATTAGTCGGCACCCCCGGGGGTGTCAACGCGCGTGGAATGAAACGGCATGACCCGTTGGCTCTGTGACTGACCTGGGGCCGGCGCGGTTGCCTGCGCGCGCCGGTTCACTCGTAGCGCAGCCCATCGACCGGCCGCATGCGCGACGCCAGAACCGCCGGATAGACCGTGGCCAGGCAGCAGAGGCCCAGCGCCGCCGCGTTGACGGCGATGATCTCGCGGGCCCGCATCACGACCGGCAGCCGCTGGATGTAATAGACGTCCGGGTCCAGCGGCAGGCCATAGTGCGACAGCAGCAGGCAGCCGCCGATCCCCAGGACCAGCCCCAGCGCCAGCCCCAGCAGGCCGATGTAGAGGCCCTCGGCGAAGAAGACCCGCAAGATGGCGCCGTCGCGGGCGCCCATCGACTTCAAGATGGCCACCTCGCGCGCCTTCTCGGTCACCAGCATGATCAGGTTCGACACGATCGAGAACGAGGCCACCAGCGCGATGAACGTCAGCACCACGAACATCGCGACCTTCTCCAGCTTGAGCGCGGTGAAGAGGCCCCGGTTCAGCTCTTCCCACGAGCGGACCTCGTAGCCGGGACCCAGGCGGCGCGCGATCTCGTCGGCGACGGCGCGGGCGGCGTCCGGGGTGGTGGTCCGCACCTCGATGCCGGTGATCTCGCCGGGCATGTTCAGGAACTTCTGCGCCTCGGGCAGCGCGATGTACGCCAGCTTCGAGTCGAATTCGTACATGCCGCTGTAAAAGTGACCGGCCACCCGGAACTGTTTCAGCTTGGGCATCGGCCCCATCGGGCCGATGCCGCACATCGGGCAGGCGATGTCGACGTCGCTGCCCACGAACACCCGCAGCACGTGCTGGTAAAGCTCGTCGCCCAGCACGATGCCCGGCAACACGGCCGGCCGCGGCGGGGGCACCGGCTTCTTGGCGGGCGCGGGCGCCGGCTTCTTGGCGGGCGCCGGCTTCGGCGGGGCGGCCGACCGCCGGCCCGCCGTGGGCGGGGCGATCGCGTCGTTGCTGTCGGGCACGTCCAGGTCGTCGGCCGGCTCCAGGTCGAAGCCGCCGATCGGAATCTGCTCCGGATGCGACAGGTAGCTGATCTGCCCCTCGCGCATGGTGCGCTCGAGGCCCAGCACGCGGGGCGCCCGCTGCGGGTCGATGCCGCGCAGGATGATCCCCATCCCGGCCGGATTGGTGGCGTGCTTGATGATGACCTCGCTCTCGATGTACGGCATCGAGCCCACCACCGCGGGGATGCCGGCCAGCTTGGCGTCGACCTGCTGCCAGTCGGTGAACGGGCGGTCGTCGGCGGTGCCGATCACCACGTCGGCCTTGGTGGCCCGGATCTTTCCCTTGAGGTCGGCCTCGAAGCCCGACATGACGGACAGCGCGATGATCGGCGCGCCGGTGCCCAGGAACACCCCGAAGATCGACACGGCCGTGAACACCGTGAACAGCGCGAACAGCGTGCCCAGCAGGGCCAGCAGCAGGCCCAGCCCCACGGCCACGAACCCGGCCGTCCGCAGCCGGTCGACGATGGCCAGCGGCGACGGCTCCATCCACTCGCCCGGGGCCCGGGCGTGCACGCCCAGCAGGCGCGGCACCAGCGCCGCGGCGGCGAAGCAGAGCAGCCCGGCCACCACGGCGCCGATGCCCACCACCAGCGTGCGGCGCGAGCGGCGCTCGGGGTCGCGCAGGTGGCGCCAGGCGACGAACCATTCGAAACCGCGTGGACGAAGCTGGCCCAAGCCCAGCGCCCGCCGTCCGGGCACCCGCGGCCCCGTTCCAGGCTCCCGCATCCGATCGTCCGGCGGCACCTGGGCTAGTCCTTCTCGGGGCGCATGAGCGGGAACAAGATGACGTCGCGGATCGAAGGCTGGTCGGTCAGCAGCATGGCCAGGCGGTCGATGCCGATCCCCTCCCCGGCCGTCGGCGGCAAACCATACTCCAGCGCGCGGCAGTAGTCCTCGTCGTAGTCCATGGTCTCGTCCTTGCCGTGCGCCTTGGCGTCGACCTGCGACTGAAAGCGGGCCCGCTGGTCGACCGGATCGTTCAGCTCCGAAAAGGCGTTGGCGTGCTCGCGCCCGACGATGAACAGCTCGAACCGGTCGACACGCGACGGGTCCTGGTCATTGCGGCGCGACAGCGGCGACGTCTCGGCCGGGTACTCCGTGACGAAGGCCGGCCGGTCGGCGGGCAGCGCCTTTTCGCCGGCGTAGTCGAACAGCGCGCCGACCCGCTCGCCGTGCGACTCGGACTTGCGCAGCACCGCGCCCAGCTCGTCTTTGCCGTCGGGCAGCCGGTTGTCGTCCAGCCACCTGGTCAGGGCGGCCTCGTCGTCCAGCATCGGCCGTTCCAGGCCGCCCGGCAGCAGCCCCTGGCCGGAGGCGGTGACGATGGCGTCCTTCATCGGGATGCGCGGCCATTCGCCGGCGAAGCTGACCTTCTGGCCCTGGTAGGTGATCTCCTCGCCGCCCGCCACCTCGCGCGACAGCTCGCGAAACAGCGTCTCGGTCAGCGCGATCAGGTCCTGGTAGGTCGCGTAGGCCTGATAGAACTCCAGCATCGTGAACTCGGGGTTGTGCTGCCGCGACAGCCCCTCGTTGCGGAAGTTGCGCCCGATCTCGTAGACCCGCTCGAAGCTGCCCACCACCAGCCGTTTGAGGTGCAGCTCGGGCGCGATCCGCATGAAGAGAGGCAGGTCCAGCGCGTTGTGGTGGGTCGTGAAGGGGCGCGCCGCCGCACCGCCGATGATCGAGTGCATCATCGGCGTCTCCACCTCGAAGAAGCCGCGCGCGTCCAGGAACTGGCGGATCCCGCGCACGATCTGCGAGCGCTTGCGAAAGACCTCGCGCACCTCGGGGTTGACGACCAGGTCGACGTAGCGCTGGCGGTAGCGGATCTCCACGTCCGAAAGGCCGTGCCACTTCTCGGGCAGCGGGCGGGTGGCCTTGGTCAGGAACACCACCTGGTCGGCCAGCAGGGTCAGCTCGCCGGTCTTGGTCTTGGTCGGGCTTCCCACCACGCCGATGAAGTCGCCGCGCTCGGCGCGCTTCCAGATCTCGAACGCCGCATCGCCGATCAGGTCCTTGCGGACCCAGACCTGGACCTCGCCGGTCCGGTCCAGCAGCTTGACGAAGGCGGCCTTGCCAAAACCCCGGTATGCGACGATGCGTCCGGCGATCGAAAACTTGTCGCCCGAGAGCAGCGCCGGGGGGCCGCCCTTGCCTCCGCCCTCCGGCGGCGGCGGGGCCTCCCCGAAGCGCGCGACCAGCTCCGCCGCCGTGTGGCTGGGGCTGAAGCCGTTGGCGTATGGGTTCGCGCCCAGCGCGCGAATTTCCGCCGCTTTTTTGGCTCGTTCTTCGATCAGGTCGCGCTCGTCGGCCATCTTTCTCCACGGGTTGTCAACAGAACCCACCGGCCCAACCAGTGGGAATCGCTGACCTTTACCAAATCAATCCACAGATCGTCCCAACGTGACGAATCGGTGACTGTCCTACATGTCATCCGGCGCCGGGGTGGTAACGGCCGCCCCGCCCTGCCCTTCTTTGGCTGTCGGATCGCCCGCCAGCTCCAGCAACATCGCCTCCATGAACTGATCGAGATCTCCGTCCAGGACGGCGTCGGCGTTGCCCACTTTGATGCCCGTGCGATGGTCGGTCACCTGGCGGTAGGGCGCCAGCACGTACGACCGGATCTGGCTCCCCCACTCGATGGCTTTCTTCTGGGCGTGGATGTTGCCCATCTTTTCTTCCTGCTTCTTCTGTTCGACCTCGAACAGCTTCGACCGCAGGATGCGCATGGCGGTGGATCGGTTCTTGTGCTGCGAGCGCTCGCCGTCCGAGTGAACCGCGATGCCGGTCGGGATGTGCGTGATGCGCACGGCGGATTCGGTCTTGTTGACGTGCTGCCCGCCGGCGCCTCCCGACCTCATGACGTCGATGCGCAGGTCCTTCTCGTCGATCTCGACCTTGATGGTCTCGTCGATGTCCGGATAGATGAACACGCTGGCGAAGGAGGTGTGCCGCCGCGCCTGCGCGTCGTAAGGCGAGATGCGCACCAGCCGGTGGACGCCCGCCTCGGCCCGCAGCCAGCCATAGGCCCACTCGCCCTCGACGCCGATGGTGGCGCTCTTGATGCCCGCTTCGTCGCCGCCTTGCCGATCCAGCTCCTCGACCTTGTAGCCCTTGCGCTCCGCCCAGCGGACGTACATGCGCAGCAGCATCTCGGCCCAGTCCTGCGATTCCGTGCCGCCGGCCCCCGCGTTGATGCTGACCAGCGCGCCGTTGCGGTCGTAAGGACCGGACAGCATGCGCGCGAACTCCATCTTGGCGACCGCGGCCTCGGCGGCCTTCAGCGTCCCGTCGGCCTCGACCGCGGTGGCCTCGTCCTTGGCTTCGTCGGCCAGCTCGATCAGGACCTTGGCGTCCTCGACGGCGCGCATCTGCGCGTCGTAGCCGTCGACGGTCGACTTCAACCGCGCCTGCTCGCGTAAAATGACCTGAGCTTTGTCGGCGGCGTTCCAGAAATCCGGCTCGCCCGACTGTTCCTCGAGCTCGGCTATGCGGTTGCGTTTGTTGTCGACGTCAAAGATGCCCCCGGAGAACTTCGAGCCGGCTCTGCAGCTTCGACACGCGCTCTCGCAGGGGACCGATTTCCATGGGCGCGGAGTCTACAACATCTTGATTGCGAATCCGTGCGGAGATTGCGCCCGCGCGCCCCGACCCCCGAAGTCCCGCGGCCGGGCCTGCATCCCGGCGGTCGCGGCGGTTCAGCCGTCGCGAAGCGCGTCGCGCAGGTAGTTCTCCTTGAGGCGGACGTACTTGGCGGCGTGAGCGCGGTGGAAGGCCTCCTCGTCGGCGGTCAGGGTCTTCACCACCTTGGCGGGAACGCCCAGGACCAGGCTGCGTGGCGGGATGACCGTCCGCTGGGTGACGACCGCGCCGGCACCGACCACCGACCCGGCGCCGATCACGGCGTCGTCCAGCACCGTGGCCTGCATGCCGATGAGGCAGGCGTCCTCGACCCGGCAGGCGTGCAGCATGGCGCGGTGACCCACCACCACGTCGGCGCCGACCACGCAGGGGCCGTCGTCCGCCACGTGCAGGACGGTGCCGTCCTGAATGTTCGTGCGCGCCCCGACCACCACCGGCGCCAGGTCGCCCCGCAGCACCGCGCCGTACCAGACCGACACGTCCTCGGCCAGCCGAACGTCGCCGGCCACCGCGGCGCCGGGCGCCACCAAGACGCGCGCGCCGAAGAGCGGCAGCGACGCCAGATACCGATCGACGAACGCCCGCGGAAACCGCCCCCGGATCTCCTCCAGGCGGGCGTCCAGCTCGGCGGCGTCGGGCGGCGGTCCGTCGATGACGGCGACCGACGTGGCGATGGTGGCCACGCCCTCGCGCCCTAACCGGTGATGAGGCGCAGCTGCCGCAGGCGGGCCGGCTGCTGGATGTTGATCGGGTAGGCGTTCGAAAAGCAGGCGTCGCAGAAGCCCTTGTTCGCCCCTTCGCTGCCGTTGACCGAGGTGTAGAGCCCCTCCAGCGAAAGGTAGCCCAGCGAATCCGCCTCGAGGAAGTGACGGATCTCCTCGGGCGTCTTCTTGAAGGCGATCAGCTCCTCGCGCGTCGGGGTGTCGATGCCATAGCGGCAGGGACCGACCGTCGGCGGCGAGCTGATGCGCATGTGGACCTCGCGCGCGCCGGCGCCGCGAATCATCCCCACGATCTTCCGCGAGGTGGTGCCCCGGACGATCGAGTCGTCGACCACCACCACGCGCTTGCCGGTCAGCACCTCGCGCACGGGCGACAGCTTCAGCTTCACGCCGAAGTGGCGGATGTGCTGCGACGGCTCGATGAAGGTCCGCCCCATGTAGTGGGACCGCATCAGCCCCTGGTCGTAGGGGATGCCGCTTTCGCGCGCGTAGCCGATGGCGGCGGCCACGCCCGAGTCCGGGACCGGGATGACCACGTCCGCCTGCACCGGATGCTCGACGGCCAGCCGCCGCCCCATCCGCTCGCGCGCGCGGTAAACCGAATTGCCGTCGATGGTCGAATCCGGGCGCGCGAAGTAGACCCACTCGAAGACGCAGCGGTGCGGCGGCTGCGCGGCGAACGGCCGCTCGCTGCGGACCCCGTTGCCGTCGACGATCACCATCTCGCCCGGCTCGACGTCGCGCACGAACTCGGCCTCGAGCAGCTCGAACGCGCAGGTCTCCGACGACACCACCCAGGTGTCCTTGGACTTGCCCAGCGCCAGCGGCCGGAAGCCCATCGGGTCGCGCACGGCGACGAGCTGGTCCTGGCTGAGGAACACCAGCGAGTACGCGCCACGGACCTGGCGCAGGGCGTCCGCCACGCGCGCCGGCAACGTCTGCTCGCGCGACCGGGCGATCAGATGGACGATGGCCTCGGTGTCGGCGGTGGTCTGAAAGATCGCCCCCTCCGCCTCCAGCCGCTCGCGAAGCTCGGCCGCGTTGACGAGGTTGCCGTTGTGACCGACCGCGACCGAGCCGCCGAAGTAGTCGACCGCGATCGGCTGAGCGTTCCGCTTGGACGAGTCGCCGGCGGTCGAGTACCGGACGTGCCCGATGGCCGCGTAGCCCCGCAATTCGCGCAGGCGATCGGCCGTGAAGATGTCGTTGACGTGGCCCATCTCCTTGGCCGAGCGCAGCCTCTCACCGTCGGTGGCGACGATGCCGGCCGACTCCTGGCCGCGATGCTGGAGGGCGTAGAGGCCGAGGTACGCCAGGTTGGCCGCTTCCGGGTGTCCATAGACGCCGATCACCCCGCACATGCGCGTGCAAGGTAGCACACCCCCAGCGCCGGCGCGGCGCCATTCAGGAATAACCGGCGACGAGCCGCGATTTTGAAGCAGACGACAACTCGGGAGACACGGGAGCGGCTTCGACACCCACGCGCGCGGACGGCTGGCAAGCCAGCTGCGCCCGCGCGCGACTTCGGGCATAATCGCGCCGCGGCAAAGCCCCCATGATCCAAGTCAAGGGACTGACCAAGTACTACGGCGAACACGCGGCCATCCACGACCTCAACTTCGACATCCAGCGAGGTGAGGTCATCGGGTTTCTGGGCCTCAACGGAGCCGGCAAGACCACCACCCTCAAGATTCTGGGGTGCGTCCTCTTGCCGACCGCCGGCGAGGTGACGGTCGACGGCATCGACATCGCGCGCGACCCGCACGAAGTCCGCCGGCGCATCGGCTTTCTGCCGGACACCCCGCCTCTCTATAATGAGATGACGGTCGGCCGGTATCTGCGGTTCGTGGCCGAACTGCGCGGCGTGGCTGCCGCCGACGCGCCCGCCGCCGTCACCGATGCCGAGGAGAAGGCCGCCCTTCGCGACAAGCACGAAGAGCTGATCTCCAGCCTGTCGCACGGCTACCGGCAGCGCGTGGGCGTGGCCCAGGCGCTGGTCCACAAGCCCAAGCTGCTGATCCTCGACGAGCCGACCAGCGGCCTCGACCCCGTGCAGATCGTCGAGATGCGGTCGATGATCCGGGCGCTGCGGGGCGAGCACACCATCCTGCTCTCCAGCCACATCCTCTCGGAGATCAGCCAGACCTGCGACCGCCTGCTGGTCATTCAGAAGGGCGAGATCGTCGCCCAGGGGACCGAGCAAGACCTGGCCGTCAAGCTGGGCGGCGGCGGCACCATCGAGGTCGAGGTGGCCGGCGCGTCCCAGCGCGCGATGGAGGTGGTCAAGACCGTCACCGGCATCGGCGCCTGCCGCGTGCTCCGCGAATCGGGCGGCGTGGCGCTGCTCTCGCTGGAGGCGGCGCCGGACCTGCGGCCGAAGGTGGCGCGGGCGCTGATCCAAAACGGCATCGATCTGTTGCGCATCGATCGCGGGGCCGCGCGCCTCGAATCGATCTTCCTGAAGCTGACCAAGGCGCCCGAAGACGGCGCCGCGCCCAGCCCGGAGGCCCTGCCCCAATGAACGCCACGTTCCTGATTGCCCGGCGCGAGTTGGCCGCCTACTTCCGGTCGATGACCGGGTACGTGATCGCGGCCGCGGTGCTGATCGTCGACGGTCTGCTGTTCAACGCCTTCGCGCTGGGCGGCCCGGACAAGCTGTCGGCCCAGGTGCTGAGCCTGTTCTTCTACTTCTCGAGCGGCACCACCATCATCGCCAGCGTCTTCATCTCGATGCGCCTTTTGGCGGAAGAGCGGCAGACCGGCACGCTGGTGCTGTTGACGTCGTCGCCGGTGCAGGACTGGGAGATCGTCCTCGGTAAGTTCCTGTCGGCGTTCACCTTCCTGGCGCTGATGACGCTGGCCACCGTCTACATGCCGGCGATGATCTTCGTGAACGGGAAGATCTCGTTCGGCCACATGGCCGCGGGCTACCTGGGGCTGCTGCTGCTGGGCAGCGCCACCGTCGCGCTCGGAACCTTCGGTTCGGCCATCGCGCGCACGCAGGTCCTGGCCGCCATCTTCTCGGGCTGCATCGTGGTGGCGCTGATCGTCTGCTGGCTGCTGTCCAAGGTGACCGAGCG
>JAICYS010000362.1 GCA_025934105.1 Myxococcota bacterium
CCGGCCACCATGCACGTCTGGCCGAACTTCAAGAGCGCGCTGCCCTGGGACGCCGCGGCCGTGTTCACGTACGGGCTGGTGTCGCTGCTGTTCTGGTACCTGGGCCTGGTGCCCGACCTGGCGGCCGTGCGCGATCGCGCGCCGGGCCGGATCCGCAAGCGCATCTACGGTCTGTTCGCGCTCGGCTGGCGCGGCTCGGTCCAGCACTGGCGGCGCTACCGGGTGACGTACGGGCTGCTGGGCGGCCTGGCGACCCCGCTGGTGGTCTCCGTCCACAGCGTCGTCTCGACCGACTACGCGATCTCGCTGGTGCCCGGCTGGCACGAGACCATCTTCCCGCCGTACTTCGTGGGCGGCGCTATTTATTCGGGGTTCGCGATGGTGATCATCTTGATGGTCCCCATCCGGCGCGTGTTCGGCATGCAGAACGTCGTCACCACCCGGCACCTGGACGCCATGGGCAAGATGCTCCTGGTGACCGGCTGGGTGGTGGCCTACTCGTACATCGCCGAGTGGTTCTACGCCTGGTACGGCGGCGACTACTCCGAGCAGTACATGTTCTGGCACCAGTACCTGTTCGGGCCGGGCGCGCCGGTGGTCTGGACGGCGCTCTTTTGCAACATGGTGGTGCCGCAGTTCTTCTGGTTCCGGCGGATTCGAGAGAGCGATCTGCTCTCGTGGGTCCTGTCGATCTTCGCGCTGGTCGGCATGTGGGCCGAGCGCTTCATGATCATCGCGGACTCGTTGCAACGCGATTACCTGCCGTCCAGTTGGTACTACTACGGGCCGACCTGGGTCGACTGGAGCATCTTCGTGGGGACGCTGGGGCTCTTCGCGTTGATGTTCCTCCTGTTCGTGCGGTTCGTGCCGTTCATTCCGACCGCCGAGGTGATGGAGCTCGCGCACGAGTTGCAGAAGGAGAAGCAAGAGGAGGCCGCGGCGTGACCCCGGCGCCGGAGGTCGCCAGCTATCGCGGCGGGGCGGCGATCTGGATCGCGCTGGTCGTGGGGGTGGTCGCGCTGATCGCCTGCCTTTTTGGCTTCTGGATCGACCCCACCCGCGTCCTGGTCGCGTGGCTCATCGCCCTCGTCTACGTGTTGACCGTGGTGATTGGCCTCATGGGCATGCTGATCATCACGTACACCATCAACGCCGGCTGGCCCACGGTGGTGCGGCGGCTGGCCGAAGCCGGCATGCCGGTGATGCCGCTCCTGGGCTTGCTGTTCATCCCGATCCTGCTCGGCCTCGGCCACCTTTACCCGTGGATGCACGTGGCCGCCTTTCAGGACCCCGCCATCCACAAGGTCCTCGTGCACAAGGCGGCCTACCTCAACCCGACGTTCTTCGTGTTGCGATCGGTTTTTTATCTGGCGCTCTGGTCGGCGTTCGCGCTGTTGCTCTGGCGCTGGTCGGTCGCGACCGATGAGGCGCCTCATCCCGACCTGCGGAGGCGCTTGCGGGTCCTGGCGGCGGCCATGGCGCCGATCATGGGGCTGACCCTCACCGGCGCCGGGACCGACTGGATCATGTCGCTCGCGCCCGAGTGGGTGTCGTACATCTTCGGCTACTACTTCATGTCGCTGGCGCTGCTGGGTGGCATCGCGGCGTTGACGGTGGCCGCGTACTGGAACGAGCGGCGCGGCCGCGTGCCCGTCAGCCTCTCGCATTACTACGCGCTGGGGCGCGTCCTCTTCACGTTCCTGGTCCTGTGGGGTTACACCGCCTATTTCAACTACTTCATCACCTGGATCGCCAACAAGCCCAGCGAGGTCCGCTGGTTCGTGCTGCGCTCGGTCGGACCGTTCCGGGCGATGAGCCTGTTCACGATCTTCGGCCACTTCGGGGTTCCGTTCGTCGTCCTCATCACCTACGTCGTCAAGCGCACGCGCGGGCTGCTCGCCTTCATGGCGGCCTACCTTTTGATCGCGCAGTACCTCGAAGTTCATTGGCTGATCGCGCCCGAACGAAACCCCACGACGGTGTTCGACTGGTGGGACGCCGTGGCGCTGCTGGCCGTGGCGGGGCTATCCCTGGCCGTGGCCCTCTGGGCGCAGCGCGGCCGGCTGCTGGCGCCCGCGTTCGACCCGCGGTTCGCCGAGGCGGTCCGCTATGAATCCTGGTGACGGCGGTCTGGTCCTCGAGCCCGTTCGACCGGGGCGCGCCTTCATGGCGGCGGCCTGTCTCCGGCGCGGCATCAGTAGGCGCTGAACTCGGCAATGGCCGGGACGCCACGGGCCGCGTCGATGACGACAGCCACCGCCTCCGCGCTGGTCTGATTGCGCTGCCAGAGCTGCCGCTGCCCGATGACCGTTCCCTTGATCTGATTGCCGGACTTGTCCTTGGGCGCTTGGTTCCAGGTGCCGTTCTGCTTGACCTCGACGTGATACACCGTCGAGCGCTCGCCCAGTTCGATCGGCTCGCGGATGCTGAGCAGGCTGAACGTGACCGGCGCCGGCGGATCGATCTTCAGCCTCGCCGTGGTCTTGCCCGAGGCCGCCGCCCAGTACGTGCAGACGTCGCCGTCGGCCGCCTGGCTCGCGTCGAACCCGCCCCGCCGACAGCAGTGAGGCGAGGCCGCCTCCGGGCGGCACGTCGTCGGGCATGGTTCGCTGCCGCTCACCGTTGCCTTACGGCGACGCCCTCCCGGCTGTCTCCTAGCTGTCCGTGGCGGCGACCGTTGCGTCTCGCCAGAAGATCACGATCGTGAAGCAGTGGAACTGACGATCCGACGACTGGCGGATCAAGGTATCGACCGGAATCCGGTTGGGGTGAGCGTTCAACCAATCATTCACGTCGTCACCGATCGTTTCGCGCCGCCTGACCAGCGTCGCAGAGAACACCTTGACGCCGTCGTAGCCACACAGGGCCGAGGGCTCCATGTTCGCTCTTCTATCACGTCCGGAAAGCGCAAGTCCGGGCTTCGACGACGCGAACCGCGTATCGTGAGGTCCCGCTTTCGGGGGCCGCGCGGAGGCGGTCCTCGCGCTTCGGCAGTCACCCAAACGATGTCCCCCGCCATCAAAGAGCGAGGGACCATGTGCTTTTCGGCGACCGGTAGCTTTGCCATGTCGGGCGTCCTGGCCGCCGTCGGGGCCGGATCGATCGCCCGGAACTCGTCCAAGCCTCGCCGGATGTTCGCGGCCATTCCGCTGATCTTCGCGGCTCAGCAGGCGGCCGAGGGGACTGTCTGGCTGACGATGAGCGGCGGACACGCGACGTTGCACCGGGTGATGGTGGCGGCCTTCCTTGGCGTGGCGTTGATCGTCTGGCCCACCTGGCTCTCGTTCGCGCTCAAGCTCATCGAGACGGACCGGCGCCGCCGGCGCATCCTCGGCGCCCTGTTCTGGGCCGGAGCGGCCGTCGCCACCTACGCGGCGGTGTTTCTGGTCCGATCGAGGCCCACCGCGCAGATCGCGGGGCACAGCATCCGGTACGAGTACGCGACGCGCGCAGACGGGCCCATCCGGCTTCTCTACCTTCTGGCCTATGCCGTCCCGACGGTGGTTCCGTTCTTCGTGTCGACCATCCCGACGGCGCGAACGATCGGGGTGATGCTGGTCGTCTCGCTGGTCGCGAGCGTGCTGGTCCAGCGGGACGCGCTGACCTCGGTCTGGTGCTTCTTCGCGGCAATTTTGAGCTGCCTGATCCTCGTCGCCGTCGCTCGCCAAGAACGCGCCCACCGAGCGGCGACCGCCTCCCCGTCTCCCTGAACCGACCCGGAGGGCGCCCGCCCGGCAGCGTCGAACCTGGTCGCATGTTGGACCGAGCAGGTCCCGGCTCGACCGACGGGCTGCCTGGTGCCCCCCGCCGGACATGGCCGCCGGCGCCGATGACGGTTTTGAACGGCGCGCGTCTGGACCGCGCCGGAGCCATTGTCGCGGTGCGGAATGCCTGGGGTCGCTCGTTCCGGCAGGAATCCCCGACAGTGATATCGTCCGCCTGGTCATGAGCGCACCCCGTTCGCCGGCTGCGACAGCGCTCTGCGTGCTGTCGGCCTCATTCATCCTCATCGGTTGCAGCAGCCCAAGCCCGTCGGCGACCGCGCCGTCCGGCGCCGGGGGCACGGGCGGGACGGCGGCCCACGGAGGGGCCGGCGCCGGCGCACCCGGCGGTCCGGCCGGCGCGGCGGGCAGCGCC
>JAICYS010000398.1 GCA_025934105.1 Myxococcota bacterium
CAGCGCGGCCGCGCAGCGCTCGTAGATCCGCACCGCCAGCTCGCGGTGGCCCTGCGCGTGGTAGCCGTGCATCAGCGCGCCGGCCGCCTCCTCGCTGGCCGGGTCGTGCTCAAACACGGCCAGCCAGGCGTCCAGGGCGGTGGCGGCTGGCGCAGTGGCGGCTGGCACGGTGGTGGCGAGCGCGGTGCTGGCGAGCGCGGTGCTGGCGAGCGCAGTGCTGGCGAGCGCAGTGCTGGCGAGTCCGGTGCCGGCCACCCCGGCACCGGGCGGGGCAGTGTTAGCCAGCCCGGCGCTCATGTCCCTGGCCAGGGCGAGCCGCGCCTGCTGGCGCAGCGATTCCAGGTGCTCGCGGGGACGCGCCGCCCATCCGGCGTACGGCTCGTCGGCCAGCAGCTCGCCGTCGGCGGCGAGCGCCGCGGCCAGGGCCCGCGCGCGCCCGGGGCCGGGCCTCATCGCCAGCGCCCCGCTGATCGCGGCCAGCTGGTCCGCCGCGTCCACCCGGACCCCGGGGGCGGCCCAGATGTGGGTCAGGTCGGCGCCGAGCAGCGCCGCGCCTGGCTCGCCGAGATCGGCCAGCGCCGCGCGCGCCATCGACAGCGCCTTGGACAGCGCGCGGGCGGCGGCGCGCGGCTCCATGCCCGGGAAAAGCTCCTCGCAGGCCAGGTCCCGGCTGACCCGGCGACCCGGGGAGGCGAACACCAGCTCGCACAGCCGCCGCGCGGTCGGCCGCGGCCACGGGCCGGCCGCCTGCCCGCCCGAGGTCACGGTGAACGGGCCGAGCAACTGGACGGTGATGCCCGCCCCGGCCAGTCCCGTCCCCGGCCCGGGGCCGGTGGCCTCCGCTGTGGTCACGCCTTCCATTGTCGCGCCGGCGCCAAGCGGTTTTCACCAGCGCGCGCAGGGACTTCGCGCGGGTTTTCTGATGCCGACGCGGCGGGAACACCGCGGGAACACCTGGTTCCTACCGTGAATACATGAACTTCGGATACACCCTCTACCAAGCCGAACGAACAATGTCCCGCGCCGAGCGGCGCGCGGTCGACATCCAGCGCGGCGAGATGGCGGCGGCCCTGTCCCGCCTGCGGCGCCGCAACCGCCAGCGGGGCCCGGTGACCACGGTGGCCGCGCACCCCACGGTCCCGGACTGCGCGTGCGCGCTGATCGCCACCGAGCTAGACGGCGCGCACGTCCGCTAAGACGTAATCGCGCAGGCCCGTGGTCCCGATGACGATCAGCGAATCGGTCTCGGGGCCGCGGTTGCCCTGCCGCCACTGGTTCAGGCCGCCGAGCAGTTCCATCGCCGCCGCCGCGCGGCCGAACGCGCCCAGCGCGCCAAGCTCGCCCGGTGACAGGGGAACCGGCGCGATCTGGGAGTACCTCGCCGCGACGTGCTCCATGCGCTCGCGCAGGGATCCCGGGGCGCCGTGCATCAAGCTGGCCGCGATCACCGCCAGCTCCTGCAGCCGGGGCCAGCGGTTGGCGAGCGCGAAGTCCAGCACGGTGAGCTCCCCGTCCGGGGCGACCAGGAGGTTGCCGGCCGTGAGGTCGGCGTGGATGAGCGCCTCGGGCAGCTCCCGCCAGCGCGCGCCCGCCACCTCCTCCAGGCACGCGCCCACCAGGCGGCGCTGCTCGGCGTCCAGGAGGTCCCCGACCTGCCGGGCCAGCGGCAGGAGGTTGTCGATTGCCCACGGGTCGAACACCGGCTCCGGACGGGCGTCGATGGCGTGGATGAGCGCCGCCTGCTCCAAGACCTTGCCGAGCTCGTCCTGGCTGGGCGGGCGGCCCATCTCGTAGAAGCTCTGGCCGGGCGCGAAGTCCATGACGATGAGGTGGTGGCCGTCGTATTCGTGCACGTGGCCGCCGTCGGCGTCGCGGCGCAGCGCCGGGTGCCGCACGCCCGCCGCGCGGGCCCGGGTAATGATGCCGGCGGTGCGCGCGGGAACGCTGGCCGGGCGGCCGGCCGAGAAGACCTTGACGACCACCCGGGCCTGCCGCGCGCGCAGGTCAAGGTTGCAATCCTCGTAGCCGGTCTCCAGCACCGACCAGCTGGCCACGTCACCCAGTCCGTACCGCGCGGCGACGTGCTCGACGAGCTCGGGCAAGCTGGTGGCGACCCGGCCGACCGGGCCCGGGGCGGTGCTCAGCGTCCCATCGGGGGTCACCTCGCCAGGTTATCCGGCTTCCCGGTGAACCGCCGGAATGGAGCAGCCCGCGGGCAGGTTACGGTTTGCCGGAAGAGGTGATCATCTGATGCGCATCCGGCTGTCCATCCTGGACCTCGCGCCCATCGGGCGGGGCCAGACGGCGAGCGACAGCTTCGCCGCGAGCGTGGCGCTCGCGCGCAAGGCCGAGGAGCTCGGCTACCACCGGGTCTGGTACGCCGAGCATCACAACATGCCGAGCATCGCCTCGTCGGCGACCAGCGTGCTGATCGCCCACGTGGGCGCGCAGACGAGCTCGATCCGGCTCGGCGCGGGCGGGATCATGCTGCCCAATCACTCACCGCTGGTGATCGCCGAGCAGTTCGGCACGCTCGCCGCGATGTATCCCGGCCGCATTGACCTGGGCCTGGGCCGCGCGCCGGGCTCGGACCAGCAGACCACCTACGCGCTGCGCCGCGACCCGCGCACGGCCGACCGGTTCCCGCAAGACGTCCTGGAACTGCAGGGCTTCCTCGCCGGGGCCTCCCTGGTCCAGGGGGTGGACGCGATTCCCGGCAAGGGGTCGGACGTCCCGCTGTACATCCTGGGGTCGTCGATGTTCGGGGCCAAGCTGGCGGCCACGCTGGGGCTGCCGTACGCGTTCGCCTCCCACTTCGCGCCCGACCTGCTGCTGGACGCGATCGCCGCGTACCGCGCCGAGTTCAAGCCATCACCGCGGCTGGAGGCGCCGTACGTGATCGCCGGAGTCAACGTGACCGCCGCCGACTCGGCCGCCGCCGCGCGGGAGGCCTTCCAGGCGGTCCGGCGGACCCGCGCCGTCGCCCTGTTCGGCCGGCGCCTGGGCCTGTCGCAGGACCTGTCCGATGAGCAGGCCGACGAGCTGCTGGCCAGCGCCGTCGGGCTGCACGTGGACCAGATGCTCAGGTACTCAGCCGTCGGCGCGCCCGGCGACGTGCGCGACTACCTCGACGCCTTCGTCAAGGACACCGGCGCCGATGAGCTGATCACGGTGCACCAGGCCCCGGGCCTGGCCGCCCGCCTCCGCTCGGTCGAGCTGACCGCCCAGTGCTACTTCGCGGACTGAGCACCGCCGCATCAGGCGTCCGCC
>JAICYS010000322.1 GCA_025934105.1 Myxococcota bacterium
CAGCGTCGGCGCGTCGGATTTCAACCTGCACGTGGGCGCGCTCGCCGAGGTGCCGCACCAGAACGCGACCGAGCTCCTCAAGCTGGCGCCCGGCATCCTCCTCACGAACGAGGGCGGCGAGGGCCACGCCGAGCAGGTCTTCATGCGCGGCTTCGACGCGCGGGAAGGCCAGGACGTCGAGTTCACCGTCGGCGGCGTCCCCATCAACGAGAGCGGAAACCTGCACGGCAACGGCTACGCCGACACGCATTTCATCATTCCCGAGCTGATCGAATCTCTGCGCGTCGTGGAAGGGCCCTTCGACCCGCGCCAGGGAAACTACGCGGTGGCCGGCAGCGCCGATTACGAGCTGGGCCTCGAGCAGCGGGGGCTGTCGGCCAGCTACACGCTGGGAAGCTGGGGGACGCAGCGCTTCCTGGCGACCTGGGGACCGCCCGGCGAGAGCACGCACACGTTCGGGGGCGCCGAGATCTACAAGACCGACGGGTTCGGCCAGGACCGCGACGCCCAGCGCGCCTCCGCGATGGGCCAGGTCGAGGGGCGGTTCGGCGCCACCGGGACCTGGAGGCTGACGGGGCAGGCCTACGCGACGCACTTCCATTCGGCCGGCGTCGTCCGCGAGGACGACTTCCAGGCCCGGCGAATCGGCTTTTACGACAGCTACGACCTGTCCAACTTCGCCCGCCAGGCCGTCCGGCAGGGCGGCGACGCCTCTCGCTATTCGATCGCCGCGGACGTCGAAGCGCACCCGGGCGACACGGTGCTGGCCCAGCAGGTGTTCCTCATCAAGCGCGACATGCGCCTCCTGGAGGATTTCACCGGCTTCCTGCTGGACGTGCAGCAGCCGCTGCAGTCGCTGCACGACCAGCGCGGCGACATGCTGGATCTCGAGGTCCACGAGCTGACGATGGGCGCGCGCGGCTCGGCGCGCTGGCACGCCGGATGGCTGGGGCAGCGGCAGGAACTGGAACTGGGCTACTTCGCGCGCGGCGACGCGGCGGCCGGCACGCAGCAGCGGCTGGAGGCGGCCACCGGCGTCCCGTACCGGACCGACACCGACCTGGACGCCCAGATCGGTGACGTCGGCCTCTACGCCGACGCCAACCTGCGGCCGTGGTCATGGCTGTCGCTGCGGGGCGGGGTGCGCGGCGACCTGCTGACCTATCAGGTGCTGAACAACTGCGCCGCGCAGTCGGTCAACCATCCGTCGGCCACCAACCCGCCCATCGACCAGAGCTGCCTGTCCCAGCAGGATTTCGGCCGCCCGCGCGAGCCCGATCAGGTGAGCGGGACCTCGGGCATCGCGTTCCTGCCGCGCGCGTCGCTGCTGGTCGGCCCCTTCCGCGGGCTGGCGCTTTCGCTCAGCTACGGGCAGGGGGTGCGCTCGGTGGACCCGGTCTACGTCACCCAGGACGTGACGGCGCCGTTCGCGCACGTCGCCGCCTATGAGGCCGGCGCCGCTTACACCCGGTCGCTCTGGAACACGCTGCTGGTGGCGCGCAGCGTGGTGTTCCAGACGGTGGTCGACAAGGACCTCATCTTCGACCAGACGGCCGGCCGCAACGTGATCGGCGCCGGGACGACCCGCACCGGCTGGCTGGGCGCCCTACGCTGGACGGGGCCGTTCTTCGACGAATCGGCCAACCTCACGCTGGTGCGCGCGACTTACAACGACACGGGCGACGCGGTGGCCTACGTCCCGGGCGCGGTGTTTCGTTCGGACACCGCGCTGTTTCGGGCGCTGCCCTGGACCCTGCACGGACAGCCGATCCGCGCCGCGCTGTCGGCCGGCCTCAGCTACGTGGGGTCCCGGCCGCTGCCCTACGGTCAATCGAGCGGCGACATCTTCACCGTCGACGCCTCGGCCAGCCTGAGCTGGTCTCATTACCAGGTGCGGCTGCTGGCGACGAACCTGCTGGACTCGCAGTACCGCCTGGGCGAGTACAACTACGCGTCCGACTTCCACAGCCAGCCACAGCCGACGCTGGTGCCGGATCGGACGTTCACGGCCGGGCCGCCCCGCGGCCTGTTCTTGACCCTGGGCGTGACCTTCGGAGGCGTGTGATGCGGCGGGCGATTTTTTGGGCGTGTCTGGTGCTGGGCGGCGGTTGCGCCGGCGGCACCGGCGGGCAGACGTTGCGCTTCCCGCTGGCCGCGGCGGGACCCGCCGACGCCACGCCGGGCGCCCCGCTGGTGTTCACGACCGGCGCCTTCAGCGTCACACTGACCGAGGCCAAGCTGCACGTCGGCGCGGTGTACTTGAACCAGGCGGCGCCGGCGTCCGGCGCCCAGGCGACCGACTGCTACCTGCCGGGCACCTACGTGGCCGAGGAGACCGCGGCGCTGGACGTCGATCTGCTGGACCCGGCGCCGCAGCGGTTTCCCCAAGCCGCGCTGGGCGTGACCGAGCCGCCGGCGCTGGCGGAACAGCTCTGGCTGACCGGCGGCGACATCAACGCGCCCGACGATCCGACGCCGATCCTGCAGATCGCCGGCACGGCGGACGGCCCGGCCGGCACCTTCCCGTTCCAGGGGACGGTCACGATTGGGGCCAACCGCGTCCCGGCCGGCACCGTCGTGGGCGGGGGCGACTCGATCTGCCGCCAGCGGATCGTCTCGCCCATTCAGCAGCCCGTCACGCTGGAGAGCACCGGGGGCCTGCTGCTGCGGATCGATCCGCGGTTGCTGTTCGTCGACGTGGACTTCAGCCAGCTGGGCTCCGATCCGACCACGGGCGTCTACACGTTCAGCGACGATCCCGGCGCGCCCGGCTACGCGCCGGCCGGGCAGAACCTCTACGGCAACCTGCGCTCGGTGGGACCGTACCGGTTCGGCTGGGAGGAGGACCTGTGACCGGCCGGATGCGCGTGGCGGCCTGCCTGGCGGCGCTGGGCGCCGTCTCCTGCTCCGGCAAGCAGTCGCTGATGGTGACCTGCGCCAGCAACCAGAGCTGCGCGGCGGCACCGGCGGCGCCCGACGCCGGTCTGCCCCCGGGCCAGCCCGCCTCCCTGGGCGCATTCACGCCCCCCGTCGATCCCGGCCCCGGCGGCATCCTGTTCACCGTGTCGGGTGAGGCGGCGGCGCTGGAAGGGTTCCCGTTTCCGCCCACCAGCGCCGGCGCGCCGGTCTTCGTCGACGGCTGGAGCGTGCGCTTCACACGCCTGCTGGTCACCGTCGACGACCTGACCCTGTCGGGGGGGCCGAACGTTTCGCCGGGCGACGAGTCCTGCACGGGGGCCCGGGTCGCGAAGGTCGCCGGGCCGTGGGCCGTCGACCTGGCCCACAGCACCCCCGGCGACCTGCCCGGCAAGGGCGGCGGCGGCGAGCGGGCCGTGCCCATCGCGGCGCTGGCCGGCGGGTTCGACACCAGCGGCACGACGCCCTACGCGTTCGGGTTCGACGTGGTGCCGGCCACCACCGCGGCCCTCAACGTCAACCTCGACGACGCCGCCCTGGTCGACTACGCCCAGATGGTCGACGCGGGCTGCACCGTCCTTTACGTCGGCGCGGCCACCTTCAACGGACCGGCCTGCACCTGCCCGACGGCCGCGGACCCCAACCGCGCCTGCACGGATCGCGGCGCGGGGTGGCCGCAGCTGGGCGACACGGTGCCGTTCCGGCTCTGCTTCCAGTCGCCGGCCAGCTACCTCAACTGCCAGAACCCCGACAACGGCGGCGAGCCCCTGGCCGGGGAAGAATCGCCGCGCGGGATCTATTTCCCGAACGGGAGCTCCGTCGTCGCGCAGCTCACGATTCACGCCGATCATCCGTTCTGGGACAGCGTCCTTCATGACACCCCGATGCACTTCGATCAGTTCGCGGCCCGGGTGGTGGGCCAGGGGCCGGCGGGGACCGGCGTGACCTTCCCGACGGTGACGCTGGAGATGACGGAAGGGGTCGACTACACGCAGGTGACGGACGCGCTGGGGAACCGGCTGTCGTGGCGGTCTTGCACGACGCCCGACGCCAGCATCCACGCGCCGTTCGTCGGGCCGATGGCCTTCGACGCGCAGAGCGTTCCGCACGCGCCGGGGGCCGACGCTTGTGACGGGCTACGCGACTATCGGGATTTTTCCACCTACAACCAGAGCACGCAGGGACACCTCAACTCGGATGGACTTTGCTATGTCGTGCGACACTACCCGTCTCCTCGGTGACCTCGAATGAGCGCGATGGAATTGGTCAAGGACGTGCTGCTCGCCTCGGGGGCGGGGTGGGTCCTCTGGTTTCTCGGGCTGCTCTCGGTGTCCAGCCTGACGCTGGCCGCCGAGCGCTGGATCTACCTGCGCCGGCGCAGCGGCAACCTCGAGGCGCTGGCCCGCGCGCTCGACGATCGGCTGAGCGGCGGTGACTTCGCCGGCGCGCGCCGCGACCTGGAGTCCAGCCCGGCGGTCGCCGCGCGCGTGGCGGACGCCGGGCTGCGCCTGGCCGACCGCGGCGTGGGAGCCTCGGAGAAAGCCATGCAGAGCGCGGCGGCGCTGGAGCGCAGCCGCCTCGAGCGCGGGCTCGCCTACCTGGCCACCATCGGCAACAACGCGCCGTTCATCGGCCTGTTCGGCACCGTGGTGGGCGTGATTCACGCCTTCGAAGAGCTGGGGCACGCGGCTCCCGGACACGGCGCGACCTCGACCGGGCAGGTGGCCTCGCAGGCGGTGATGGCCGGGATCGCCGAGGCGCTGGTGGCGACCGCCGTCGGCATCGCGGTCGCGCTGCCGGCGGTGGCGGCCTACAACTATTTGCAGCGGCGGGTGGTGGCGCTGGTCTCGGGGACCGACGTCCTCTCCAGCTTGGTGCTGGCCTACATCGCCGACGACGGCCACGCGGCGGCGGCCGGGGAGGCGCGGCGTGGCGTCGACGGGTAACAACGACAACGGCGGGATCATCGCCGGCATCAACGTCACGCCGCTGGTCGACGTGATGCTGGTGCTGCTGGTGATCTTCGTGGTGACCGCCAAGATCATCGTGACGCCGGCGGTGCCGCTGGATCTGCCGCACGCCGCCCACGGCGAAGAGGTGCAGGTGGTGCTGTCCGTCATCCTGCCCGAGCGCGGCCCGACGCTGGTCAACGGCGCGCCCATCCCCGACGACGCGACCTTCACCGAGAAGGCCAAGGCGGCGCTGGGCGGCAGCCCGGACCTGCGCGCCGTCATCCAGGCCGACGGCGCGGTGCCGCACCGCAAAGTCCTGCACGTGCTCGACCTGCTGAAGGGCGCGGGGATCTCACGCGTGGCCTTCGGGGCGCTGCCCGACCAGCCGGCGCCCGGGCGGTGACGATGGCGGCCGAGCGGATCGTCGATCTGGTCTTCGCCGGCGAGCCGGGTGGCCGCTGGCGCCGGCTGCTGGTCGGGGCCGTGGTCGTGCTGTCCGTGTACGGCGTCGGCATGGTGGCGCTGGGGCAGGTGGGCGGCGCCGGGGCCACCTTCGCCGCCGAGCTGGCGGCGCGCATTCACGACGCCATCGCCGCCGAGCGCGAGGTCGACGTCAAGCTTCCGCCTCCGCCCCCGCCGGCGCCCCCCGCCCCGA
>JAICYS010000148.1 GCA_025934105.1 Myxococcota bacterium
CGCCGGCGGCCCCCGGCGCGCCGGCGCCGCCGCCCCGGACGCGCGACGCCGCTGAAGCAGGTCTCGCTCGCCAGCCCTGGACCGCCGGGCGCCCTCAGATCTGCGCCAGCGCGGCCTCCTCCTCGGCCATGTCGGCGAGCAGCCAGTCCACCAGAAACACCAGCTTGGCGGCCAGGGAGACGCGAGTGGGGGGCAGGCGGGGATCGAATTTCACTCCAAGCCGCTGGACATCGCCGAGCTGCTGGAGGCCGTCGCGCGGCTGCTGGGCAGCTCCGGCGCCGGCCGCCTGCCGACCTCCAACGGCGGCCGCGCGCGCCCAGGCTGACCCGAACGGCCGGAGCAGGCTCGAGCGGCCTTCGACCCGCCGCCGCTCCACGACGCTCGGGTGGGGCCGTTCGCGAAATCACCGCCGGCGACCGCGGGACGGCGTTCCCCCTCTCAGGGCGCGCTTGGAGCGGACACCGGCGGCGTTTGCCCGGCGGCGCCGCGCAGGCCACCGGCCGAGACGGTCAGCACGACGGCGTCGCCGACGGATTGGACGTGGTCGACCGCCACGTCGACGGTGCTGGCGCGAAACAGGCTGTGACTGACGCCCACCTGCTCGGCCACCTCGCGGCGCAAGCGGACGCGAACGGCCTTCACGGACCAGGAGTCCGAATCCACGATCATCGCCGCGACCTCGCCGATGGCGTTTCCGTCCGCGCCGATGACGGTCCGGTCCCGAAGCTCGACGTCAGTGATCTCCATGCTGCCCTCCCCCCTCAACCATGGGCACTGTTTGAACGCGCCAAAGGTCGACCGCGACACCAATGTCGCGTTCTGGCCGGAAGCGACGCCTCGACCGGCGGGAACGCGGCGCAAAACGTGCCGCGCGCGCGGCACGACGGTTGCTTCGCGGTCCCCGCATGAAGGCGCGACACAGTCGCAGATCGATCGCCGGCGTTCTTCTGGGCGTCCTGGCTGCCGGTTGCGCGGCGTCGAAGAGCCAAGACAGCGCGGGCGCCCCAAGCGCCACCGGCGCCGGCAACGACACCGGGACACCCGGCGGACTGGGAACGGGGGGAAGCTCCGCGACGGGCGGAGCCGGCGGCGCGCCCTTGCCGCCGGAAGCCGAGGTCGAGAGCTCGTACGAAGTCCCCGTCGCGACGGGACGCTACATCTGGGTCGCGAACCCGGACAGCGGGCGCGTCGCTTACGTCTCGGGAAGCACGCTGGACGTGCACACGGTACAGGCCGGCAACGCGCCGACGTACATCGCCGCGATCCCCACCGCCACCGACGACGCCGTGGTGGTCCTGAACGTGCTGTCCGACGACGCCACCATCCTGCGCGTGTCCGCCGGCGGCCAGCTTGGCAAGACCACGGTCAGCGGGGTGGCGGCGGGCGCGAACGCGCTGGCCGTGTCGCCCGCCGGCCGCTGGGCGATCGCCTGGACCGACGCGCGGAACGTGGCGCATCCGAGCCCGCTGCAAGGATATCAGTCGGTGACCGCCGTCGATCTGTCGGCCACGCCCCCGGCGAAGACAATCCTGTCCGTCGGGTTCAGGCCGGTGGCCGTGGCTTACGCCGCGGACGAATCGGCCGCCTTCGCCGTCACGCAGGACGGCGTCTCGGTGGTCGACCTCACCCGGGCGGCCGGGCCGCGCGTCACCGCCAACGTGCCGCTCACCGACGACCCGACCGAGAACGCCGACACGCGGGACGTGTCGATCACCGCCAACGGGCGCCTGGCGGTGGTGCGGCGCGAAGGCAGCGCGACGGTCGGCATCGTCGACTTGACCACCGGCACCCGCGGGGGCGTCGACCTGTCCGGAGCGGTCACCGACGTCGACCTGACGGCCGACGGCTCGACGGCGGTGGCGGTGGTCCGCGACACCGGCGAAGTGGCGATCATTCCGCTGGCCGGCGGCCTGCCCGATCCGTCGGCGGTGCGGCACCTGACCATCGCCGGGGAGACCGTCGGCTCGGCGTCGATCGCCGGGGACGGCCAGACCGTGCTGCTCTACACCAACGCGCTGGCCACGGACCGGATCACGGTGCTGACGCTGGGGGCGACGCCCGCCTATCACGTGGTGAAGCTGCACGCCCCGGTGCTGGCGGTGTTTCCGACGCCCGACGGCGCCAACGCGGTGGTGTTTCACAGCCAATCGCCGCCGCCCGCGACCGACGCCGGCGCCTCGTCGCACGGCGCGGACGGCGGTGTGACCGCCGACGCCGGCCTGCCCTCGCAAACACCGGCCGCCGCGTTCAGCCTGGTGCCCCTGGCGGGCAACCTGCCGGCGGAGATCCAGCCGACCGACGTCCCGCCCCAGGCGGTGGCGATCTCACCGGGCGCGGACCGCGTGCTGGTCACCGAACGGGACGACGCGCACGGCATCTTCGGCGTGTACGTCGGAAAATTCCCGACGCTGGAGATCCAGCGGATCGGCCTGGCCAGCCCGCCCATCGCGGCCGGCGTGCTGGCCGGGACGAACGAGGGTTACGTCGCGCAAAAGAATCCCGAGGGGCGCATCACCTTCGTCGCGCTGGACACGGGGCAGGCGCGGACCCTGACCGGATTCGAAATCGGCGCCCGGGTGGTGGACTGGGCGCAAACCGGCGACACGCCCGCCGCCCCCGACGGAGGGACCGGTCCATGATCCAGCGCGTTCGCGTCTGCCGCCGGGGCGTCGGCCACGCCCCCGCCGCCCCCGACGGAGGAACCAATCCATGAACCAGCCACGCCCGCCCCGGACGACTGCGACAGCTGCGACGGCTGTTTCGGCCGTTCTGCGGCCTGTCCTGCCCCGCGGCTGGCGGAGGCAACCGTCCATGAAGCGGCGGCGCGCGCAGGGGGGCCGGCTGCTCTGGCTGCTGGGCGGCCTCCTGGCCGGGTGCGGGGGGCGCGACGCGTTCTGGTCGCAGCCCATCGCCTCGCAGCCGCTGGCGTTCGATCTGCGCACCGAGGTCGCGGTCGTCGATTCACCGGCGCACCGGGTGCTGCTCTTGTCGGCGGGGCCGGACCAGAGCCTGACCACCACGCCGGTGAACGTCGGCGTGAACATCCTCAACGCCGTTCCCTCGCCGGACGGGACGCGCCTCTACGTCGTCTCGGCCGGGCACCGCGCCACGCTGGGCGACCCCGCTCCCGACGAATCCCCGTCCCTGACCGTCATCGACGAGACCGGCCCGCGCCGATACGACCTGACGAACATCACCGAGCCCCTGGCGGGGCTGGCCATCGACCCCGCCGGCAACTGGGCGGTCCTCTACCCCGACGACAGCAAGGCGCAGGCGTTCGTGCAGAACCCGAACGAGCTGGTGGTCGTCGACGTGCTGGACCCGCCCGGCCAATCCGTGCCGGTGACGCACACGCTGATGAGCTTTGGCGGCCGCCCGCAGCGTTTCACGTTCACGGATCCGCTGAGCGCGCCGGTGGGGGCTCCGCTGCTCATCGTCGAGTCGGACCAGGACGTCTCGCTGCTGCGGCTGGACGATCCGACGCGGCCCGAGATCACCGTGCCGCTCACCAACGGGTCGGACACGCACCTGCTGTCGCCGGCCGGTGTCGCCGTCTATCCGGGCGACGGCCAGACGGCGCCGCTGGTCGGTATCCGGCTGGCCAACGACCACGACGTGGTGGCCCTGCAGTTCGTCGCCAACGCCGACGCGGGCGGCAACCCGATCGGCAACGGGTTCCTGCCGACGGTCAACCTGACCGACGTGGGCGGGGTGGCCAGCGACATCGCGTTCGTTCACACCGACAGCGGCCTGCGGCTGGCGGCCCTGGTGCCGGCCAGCGCCAAGGCCACGCTCATCGACCCGGTCACCAGCTTGACCACCGACGTGGCCATGCCGGCCGGCTACCAGCAGATGTCGATCGTGACCGGCTCGGTCGGCACGCCCAGCGGCTGCACGGGCGTCCCCGCCGGCGGCGCGCCGACGGACGTGGCGCTGCTCTGGAACGGCGGAACCGCCGCCGGGCAAGAGGGCGTGGCCCTGTGGGAGCTGGGCCAGACCGGCTGCCAGCCGTTCCGCAGCATCGACACTGTCGGTGTCACCGACGTGGTGGCCGGCGTGTTCAACGTTCCGCCGCCGCACGGCTCGCTGAAGGTGCTGCAGACGCGCGGCGGCGACGCGTTTTACATCCTGGACTTGTCCAACCGCACCGCCGCGCCCTTGCAGATCCTGAACGATTCGCTCGCGTTCAGCATCTCGCCGCTCGGGGATCAGGTCTGGACGTACGTGGGCGAGACGGTGTTCGCCACCGACTTCGCGCACGAGCTGCCGCGGTCGCTGTTGATCGAGCGTCCAGTGGCGGGCGTCTACGAGGTCGATCGCGGCGCCGGACAGGACCCGGCCGCGATCATCCTTCACGAGGGTGGCGCGATCGGCGCGACGGTGTACGACGCCGCGACGCTGGACGACGCCACCCGCCGCCTCTACACCGACCTTTTGCTGGAGGGTACGCCATGAGTCTTGCGCGTCGCGGGGGCCGGCTGGCGGTGGTCGTCCTGGCGCTGGGGGCCAGCTCGACGGCGCGCGCGCAGGTGCTGGAAACCGGGTCCCTGCCGGCCTTTCGCGCGCCGGCCTGGCAGCTGACCGCCGGGGTGCGAACGGCTTTCATCAAGGGCGCCGGGTTCGATCCGTTCTCGAGCAACGACGCCTTCGTGGCGTTCTCGGCCTCGGGCACCCGCGTCGTGGTTCGCGACGGCCGGCTGTCGCTGGTCGCCGGGGTGGGGCTGGACCTCGGGACCTCCAGCGCCCGCGCGCGCGGCGCGCAGGCCGGGCTGTCGATGACGCGCGTGTCCGCGGTCGCCGAAGGGCGCTGGCAGCCCTGGCAGCGGGTCTACCTGTTCGGCCGCCTGGCACCCGGGCTGCTGCACGGCAGCGCCGACCTGGACGACGGCACGTCCCCGAACGGGTCCAGCCTGACCGACTCGTTCGACACCTTCTCGCTGGACGCCGCCGCCGGTGCTGCATTTTGTCTGGCCGCGGTCGGCGGCGCGCGGGTGGGGGCCTGGCTGGTCGCCGACGGCGGATACGGCTGGGCGCCCAGCCAGCACCTGCTGCTTGCGCCGGCGCTGGGCGGCGACCAGGATAAGGCGGGCACGCTGGACCTTGGCACGCTGGCGCCCCGCGGCGGGTTCTTCCGGATCGCGGTGGCCGTCGGATTCTGAGCGCCGGCGCGCGCGGCCCGCTATCCTGGGGGGCGGGGGCGCCGAATGGCCTTGATGAGCAGCCGCAGCTGGGACGATTGGATCGCCGAGTACGGCCGCAGCCACCAGCACCCGCGCAACCGCCTCTGTCACACCATCGGCATCCCGCTGATCGCGCTGTCCGTGGTGGTGTTCGGCGCCGCCCTGGCGATGCCGCGGCTGTGGCCCGCGGCCGCCGCTCTGTTCGGGGTCGGCTGGCTGTTCCAGTTCGTCGGCCACGCCTACGAACGCAAGCCGCCCGAGTTTCTGAAGGACTGGCGGTTCTTGCTGGTCGGCCTGCGCTGGTGGGTCGCCAAGCTCCGCGGGCGCGCCTGAGCCGCCCGGCGGTTCGGGCGCGCCCGCGCTCAGCGCTCGTGCGCGCTCGCCCGCTCGCCGCGCAACGAGGCCCGCGCCTCGGCGTGGTGCCAGCCGCGCGGCGCCAGCTCGAGGTATCGCCGGTAAGCGGCCCGCGCGTCGTCGGGCTTTCCTTCGGCCGTGTCGGCGCGCGCGATCATGACGTACGCCTCGGCGGCGGTGGGATCCAACGCCAGCGCCCGCCGCGACCACTGGGCGGCCTCGGCCAGGTGGGCGTGCGCATGCTCGGCGTGGGCCACGGCCAGGGCCAGGGCCGCGTCGTTGGGGTCCAGGGCGAACGCCCGGGCACACCCTTCGGGCGACAGCCGCCAGGGCGCGGTCTTGAGCAGCGCCATGTCGCATCCGGTGTCGGCGCCGGCCAGCTCGGAGGGAGCTGCCGCGGCGGCCAGGTGGACCGTTGCGGCCGGGGCGGCCTGCGCCGCCGGCGCGGGCGCCGCCACCGTCGGGGGGGCGAACGGGACCGCTTGCGCTTGGGTCGAGGCGCCGGCGTGCGCATGCCGCCAGCGCGAAACCCGCGGACCGAGGCCCGAAACCGCCAGGGCGACGGCGGCCATCGAGGTCGCGAACCAGAGCCGTGTCCGCCGGGTCTGCCGGCGCGCGTGCAACCGCGCCGCCTCCTGCGCCTCGCGAACGGCCTCCATTGACGCGCGCGCTTCTTCGGCTAGCGCCAACCGGAACGACACACTCGGAGCGGCAGACGAGACGTCTTGCTGTGGGATCATGAGCTGATTCAGCCACCGCTCGCGCCGCGCCGCAAAAAAACCGCGCCGGCGCCGCGGGCGCCCCTCCCGTTCCGCCGTCCCGCCTCACGGTGAGAATCACCGTTCGCCGGGAGGCCGCGACGGGCGTGAGCGGATGGGGCTGGCTGCCGTCGCCGCGAGCTGCACTGGTCGACGAGCCGCTGGGACGGCGACGCCAGGGCAGTAGGATCTGGCCGGCCCCGGACGCGCGACGAAGCCGATGCTGGTCGCGGCGGACGCCTGGATGGCGCGCGAACACGGCCGATCCGGCCACGCCGGCCGTTGTGGGGCAGGCGCTGTCGTTCGTCGGCGGCGCGGTCCTGCTGCGCCTGACGCGCTCACCGACGCCCGCGCGGCGCTCAGTGGAGCAGGTTCTTGATGCCCGCGTACCAGATGTTGGCCATGTAGGCGTACCCCTGGTCGTTGGGATGCACGCTGTCGCTGGCGATGTCGGCCGGCACCGGCATCTTGCTCATGTCGACGCCGATGACGTGCTGGCCTTTCGCCGCGTGCGACTGGACGATGCCCGGGATCTTGGCGTTGTACGCCGTCAGCGGCGCGTTGTTGTAGCCGAGCGGCGTGATCTGCGCGACCACGATCAGCGCGTCCGGCGCGTTCTGCGCGATCTTGTCCAGCAGCGCCTCCAGCCGCGTCGCCATGCCGGCGGTGTCCTTGGTCGCGTTGGCGTCGTTGGTCCCGATGTGCAGCAGAACGATGTTGGGTTTGCCGGTCAGCGCCGGGCTGGGAATCAGCGACGAGATCCCGCCCGACCCGTACGAGCTGTAGCCGGGATCGATCGTCCAGCCGTCGTGACCCTCGTGGTTGCGCGGGAAGGTTTGCCCCGCGCTTGTCGTATCCATCGCGCCGACGCCCGACACATCAAGGTCGGGCGTCCGGACCCGGCACTGACGGCTACGGAGGCCTGGCATGCTTCGGCGCGTTCAGGCGCTGCGCGACGCGTTCTGGCGGCTGAAGCCCGGCCGGCTGGTCGTGTACCCATGGAGTCGCAGATGCGGCTGCTGATCGACGCCGCGGCCGTGGGCGATCATCGCGTGTTCGAGGCGCTCTCGGCTGACCCGCTGTTCGTGCACCTGGCCGGGGGCGTCGTACCCAGCCTCGACACGATCTATCGCGCCGAGCGCCGCTTCGACGAAGCGGCGCTCGGCGCCCTCGAGAAGACGATGGCAACGCACGGGCTCGCGCCGGTACGCGCGAAGCGGCGGTCGCTGGTTCACCTCGACATCGACACCGCCGTGGAGCCCACGTTCGGCGAGCACGAGGGCGCGTTGCCCGGCCCCAATCCTTGCTATCACGGCCGCCCGAGCTATCACCCGATCCTCGCGCGCTGCGCGGAGACGGACACGGTCGTCGGAGGTAAGCTTCGGCCCGGCCACCTCCTTCGGCGACGCCGACGCGCCCACAGTCGCCGTCTGGATCGATCGCCTGCGGGAGGCCACCGGCGCGAAGACGGTGATTCGCGCCCGCATCGACGCGGGATGAGGGCGGTGCGGCGTTCCGAAAGGAGTGGATCGTACGTGGCAGTTGATGCAGTGCCGCTATCATATAAAATCCCGCTTGAAGTCTTATCCTCCAGTCCTCCGTTTAGCTCTCGCGCGTGCATGCGCCCATCGACGGGGCTGATTGGCCGTGACGAAGGCAAGCAAAGCAACCGGAACTACCGTCGTACCGAAAAGGTCGCCATGAATCGCACCACATTTCACCGAGCCCTCCCAATCGTTCTCCTCTTGACCGGCTGCCCCACGCGAACCGTCTATTATTCGGACGGGGGATTCGACGGCGCTGCAGGTGCGAGCACAGCCGGCGGGGCGGGAGGGGCAGCCGGCTCTGGAGGTCGATTGACGGGCGCTGGCGGGGCCGCTGCGATCTCCGGAATGTCCGGAGCGGAAGGTAACGGCACCGGCGGCGGCGCGGGCCACGTCGCAGGGACTGGAGGCTCCGGCACGGGAGGCACGCTTGCGACCACGGGAGGCGGGGGAGACGGAGGAGCGGCGGCAATCGGGGGAGCCGGGCGCTCTGGCCAAGGAGCGGGGGGAACCGGTGACTCCGGGGGCACCGGCCATGGAGGACTGGGGGGAACCGCCGGAGCCAAGGGGACTGGCGGTGCGGGTGGGTCCGGGATGGCATCGAATGGTTCAGGCGGTGGTCTGGGCGGGAACGGGGTCTCGCAGTGCAGCTGGATGAACTTGGCCGGCGCGTGTGGCACCATCTGCGAGCCCGGCGTGTACAGCTGCACGGCGAGTGGGCAGGTTTGCGTACAGAAGAACGCCGTCGCAGGGACGGATTGTGGAACCAACCAGATCTGCGACGGCAGTGGCAACTGCGTGGCCAAGACCGCCGACGGAGGCTCCTGCCAAACCAACGCGACCTGCCAGGGCGGCCACTGCGTCGCCGATTCGGTCAGCGGCGCCGGTCTGTGCTGTCCCACGAGTGAATCGAACTGTGGATCGTGCGTCGACGAGATGAAAGATACGTCCAACTGCGGCGGCTGCTCGGTGACTTGCAAGCCGCGACAGCTCTGTAATTCCGGCCTGTGTCAGTGCAGCCTGGGCGGTCTGAATTGTGGCGGCTGTACAGGCTGGACTTTCGAATCGAGCGCTGAAATGTGGACGAAAGACAGCGACCCAAACGGCGTGTACCAGACCGGCGGCAACGGTGCATCCGCCCCAACATGGGCTACAGATGTCGTATGTCCGACCGGTCTCTGCCCGGGAAGCACGCACTCGCTAAAGACGGCCATCGTGATGGACAACGTCACCGTCTATTCAGCAGGCGTTGCGACTGCACTCTGTCCTTCCGGCACTTTGGACCCATACCTCCACGCAATCAAACTCTGGGTCTACTTCACCGCTCCGTTCGGCTCACTTTCTGTTCTTCGGGCGCATGCTTGGAACTCAGCCAGCGTGGTGACCTGCGACCTCATGTGGGGCGATACGATAAACAGCACCAGCGTGAATGCCTGGCACCGGGCATCTTGCTCGTTCACCGACAGTATTCCCGCCGACCACATTGCGATTTGGCTTGGTAACTCGGGCGCTGCGTGGAGTGGCTCGATGTATCTCGACAACATCGAGCTCGACTGAAGGCCGGCGACGACAGCGTCGCCCGCTGGCGGTATCACCGACGAGGCGGCAGAACCCGCCGATAGGTGACGATCTCGGACTGCTGACAAGTCTTGCAAATCGTGAGGTGTTGCGTCCTGGCGCGATGGATCACTTGCCAGGCTGGATCGTCCTCCAGCTCGGGTATCAGGGATGGGAAGATGGAAGCGTAACGAACGTGTGCCATCTCAGCTGCCGCCGCGCTGTCGCCGTGCAGGAGCCGGTGGTGATTGAGCCCGACGATGTCCAGGATCCGATGACCGCCAAAATATCGAGCCGCGCCCGCATCGTTGACAGCGATGGATTCGCCCGCTGGCACGTGATCTCGCAACCACACCGCGGTCCCAACGTCGAGATCCTCGATGTTCTGGCAGTTCCAAGCGAAGCGGTGCGCTCGTTCAGCCAGCGCCGATGGTAATGGAATCAGCGCGGCCAGGACCACCGCAGCGGCCACGATCGTAGGACCTGGTCGCCTTCGCTTCCACGCCCAATCGATCGACGCCACGACCCCCGTCGCAAACGTAGGGGCCAAGAACACCTGCGCCGGCAAGAAATAGCGATGGAAGTAGAAGGCCCAAGCGCTGACTACTGGCCGCGACGCCGCCACCCCGAGAAAAAATAACCAAGGAGATAAGACAAACAGACGCCCCGTGGAGCCGCGACTCCAGATCGTCACGGCACCAATCGCCCAGGGGACTACCCCGATGCCGTGTGCGAACCATGGAGACGCCGGTAGGATCTCCGTGAAGATGAGGCCGATGTTGTGAATCAGTTGGGCTTGGCCTGTTCCACCCTTCACATAGAAGGTACTTGGGAACGGATAACCGCTCACGACCAAGCAATACGTCAGCCAACCCACCGCGGCGGCGGCACTTGGCAGCAGAACGGCCAGGCGTGACATCAGTGAGGAATCCGCGAGGTGCAGTCGCCATTCCGCCAGTGCCAGCACCGAGACGGCCAGGACCGCCATCTCAGGTCTCGCGAGCGAAGCCAATCCGGCGGCGATTCCGGCCAGGAAATAGCGGCCGTATGCGATCTCGCTCAACGCCCAGACGGCGAGCGCGCCTGCCAGCATGACTTCCATTCCGGAGACCTGCGCAAAGGCAAGCCAAGGCTCCACGGCGATTGCCAGTCCCGCTGCGAGCTGCGAAGCGGTTGCGAATCCCATGCCACGCAGCAGGCGAGCTGTGGCCACGCTGGCCCCGACGGACGTGAGAATAGTTGTGATCTTCGCGGGGATCACGACGCCGACGTGGAGCAGCCGAGCGGTCCAGGTGGCAGGCACCAGAACGATTGCCCAGAGGGGGCTCGTCGAACCAGTCTCTGCTTGTCCTGGGTTGTAAGCAAAGCCTTGCAACAGTGAAAGGCTCCGGGCATACACCATGTGAATCCAGGCGTCGTCGAGCGGGAAGCCGGACATCGCCGCTGTGGTCCCTGGCGACCGGTCGAGTACGAACCATAACGCCGTAGCGAGATGGACCACCACGAACACCCCCAGCCAGCGCCATCCTAAGGGCGCTCGATCTGGCGCAGCCTTCGCTGCTTGACCGGGATCGACCTCCTCTCTCGCAGGCTGCGGCGTTCGTCCGGCCCGCGCCGAAGAAGCGCGTTTCCTTTTTCGTCGCCGCATCGCAGCCGCAGGTTTGTCTCAGCAAGGATCGGCTGTCAACCGCTCACCGGACGCGATTGTCACCTTGGAACGCTCCAACCCGACCGCCGCACCCGAAACTACGATCGCCGGATGTTCGACGGTTCCGATGCCCGGCAAGGCCCGCAGGGCCCGGGGAAGCAGGGGCGAGGCAGTTGACGTAGATGCGATTATCGGCCCAAAGTCCGCTTGAATCATCTATCCCCATCCCGTTGGGCGGCGCTGGCATCTGAGCGTGCGCACGTACTTTGAGGGGACACGGATCAGGATGATTGAGGGACGCGGCGTGAGGGGCGGCGGCCGCCCAGCGTAGGTTTCGCGCGTCCGGCGTAGCGAGGGCGTGAGGCCGAGGGGCAGGATCGCGAAAGAGAGCCTGAAAAGGGCTCGGCAGGGGCGCTTGTGGTTGGTATCTATGCAATCCCAAACACCCAGGCCGAGCACCCAGAAGCTGCGCCGGGATTCTCTTGGAGGCAAGCGCGGAGATGGCCACCGCCGCACGTGTCGTATCCGTCGCACCGACGCGCGGCACATCAAGGTCGGTCGTCCGGACCCGACGCTGACGGGTTACGGCGGCCTGGCCCGCTGTGGCGCGTTCACGCGGGACCGCGCGTGGACCAGGCGCTGCGGGACGCGTTCTGGCACCTGAAGCCTGGCGCGCTGGTCGTGTATCCGATGGAGGCGCAGATGCGGCTGCTGATCGACGCCGCGGCGGTGGGCGAGCATCGAGTGTTTGGCGTGGAGGCGCTGTCGGCTGACCCGCTGTTCGTGCACCTGGCCGGGGGCGTCGTACCCAGCCTCGACACGATCTACCGCGACCTGCGCCGCTTCGACGAAACGGCGCTCGGCGCCCTCGAGAAGATGATGGCAACGCACGGGCTGGCGCGGTACGCGCGAAGCGGCGGTCGGTGGTTCATCTCGACATCGACACCGCCGTGAAGCCGACGTTCGGCGAGCACGAAGGCGCGTTGCCCGGCCCGAATCCTCGCTATCACGGCCGCCCGAGCTATCACCCGATCCTCGCCCGGTGCGCGGAGACGGACACGGTCGTCGGAGGTAGGCTTCGGCCCGGCGACACCTCCTTCGGCGACGCCGACGCGCCCACCGTCACAGCCTGGATCGATCGGCTGCGGGAGGCCACCGGCTCGAAGGCGGTGATTCGCGTCCGCATCGACGCCGCCGGGGACTGCACGTCCGTGATGCGTACGATCAGCGACAAAAGGGCTCACTTCCTGATCAAGGCGACGACGGTCGACCTTTGAGCGGCGATCTATCGCGTTCCGCGGGTGCTGGCGCACGGTCGAGGTCGACGCCGATGGCAAGCCGACGCGCCAGGTCGCAGAGGTCGACTTTGCGCGCGGTGAGTGGAAGGCGCGCGGGCTGGACGTGCGCGTCATCGCCGTCCGCTCGCTCGACCGCCACGGCGAGCAACTCTACCTGTGGAACAACGCCGAGTGGGCCGTGCAGGCTTTCCTGACCAACGACATGCATGACGCTTGATGGACGAGACCGGACAGAGCCGGACTCAGATCGTTTGTTCGAGCCGGCGCGGACTGTCAACGAAATGTCCGACGCCGCGCCGGCCGACGGCGCCCGCCGCCGCCTACTGGAAGGTGACGTTCGAGACGTATTGATTGATGCTCCAGCTGGCGGCGGAGTCGGTCTGGCTGGTCAGGGTGTGCCCCTGGACCGAGAAGTTGCTGAAGTGGACGCCGTTGATCGTCACCGACGAAGATTTCCCGTGGATGTTGATCAGCTGCTTGACGCTGGCCGAGACGTTCGTGAAATTCGTGTCCTTGGCGACCGAGGTGTTCGGCGCCGTGCGCCAGGTCGGGGCGTTGTCCTCCTCCAGGTCGATGAGGTTCGTGTCGGCGGCTTCGATGCGGATGTCCTTGTAGAGCGTCCCCTGAATCGACGCCGTGTCGTTGGCGTCGATGACCAGTGCGCGCCCCGCCTTCACGATGTCGATGTCCTGGAACACGATCCCGGTCATCATGCTGCCGAAGGTCTTGGTGCCGACCTTGCAGGCGCCGGAGTTGCTGTAGAGCACGGCGTGCTGGTAGGTGATGTTGGCGGTGTCGCGCATCGCCTCCTGTTCCGTCTTCGGCGAGAGATTGTCGTCGCCCGAATAGACGAAGGCGTTGCTGAGCGTGCAGTCGTTGGAGGCGTCGAAGTCGACGCCGTCGGTCTGGTTGTAAGTCGTGGTCGTCGGCCGGCGATTGATGATCTTGTAGTTCTGGATGGTGACGTGATCGCTCATGTACGTGAGCGTGTTCCAGAAGACCGGGTCGCGAACGAGGATCCCGTCGATGAGCACCTGCGAGCTCTTGTCGATCCGCACGGCGTTGATCTTGAAGCTGGGCGTGTCGTTGCTGCCGGCGGTGATGGCGGTCCCTTCGGCGTCGACCACGCCGCGCCCCAGGATCTTGGTGTTCGTGACGCCGTTGAGATGGATGAGGCCGTGAGTGGTGCTTTCGACGGCCGGTCCGGCCGCCGCGTAGTCGGAGGTCTTCGCCGACCCGTCCAGCATGGCGCCCGCCGCCAGATACAGCGTCATGTTGCTCTTGAGCGACAGCTCGCCGACCTTGTACTTGCCCGCCGGAACGTAAAGGATGTTTTGCGTCCCCCCCGAGGCGGCGTTGATGGCGGATTGAAACTTCGAGGTGACCAGCGACGCGCCCGTGTTGTCGACGGTGTAATCGGCCAGGTTCTTCACGTTCGGGTCACCCAGTTGCGGCGGATTCGCCTCCTGGTCGTCGATCAGGATGAACAGTAGCTCCTGGTTCGGGATCTGCAGGATGAGATAGTTGGGGCCGCTGGTGAACGTCAGCGTGTTGCCGCTCTTCGTGACCGCGATCTTTCGGCTCTGCGGGCTGAGCGTGTACGACGAGAAGCTCTGGGCGACGGTCACCGCGACGGTCGCCGAGCATCCGCTGGCCACGCCGAAGTAGGCGTAGTGCACCTGCATCTCTTTGTTGAACTTCGTCATCTTCTCGACGAACTGCGACACTCCGTTGGCGGTCACCGTGTAAAGCGGGCTCTTGGTGGCGCCAGGCAGGTCGGGGAACGTGATGACCGCGTTCGCGGACGAGCAGTCGGCCGTCGGGGAGCCTCCC
>JAICYS010000438.1 GCA_025934105.1 Myxococcota bacterium
CGCCGGGATCGGGCAGCTCGCCGATTCCGGCGATGGCCGCCGCGCGCGTCGCCGGGTCGCCGCCCCGAAACATCGCCTCGAAGCTGGGCAGCGCGTCGTGCGCGCCGCCCGCCGCAGTGCCGGGCACCAGGCGCATGGCCTCGCTGCGCACCAGGTCCGAGCGATCTTCCACGGCCGCGTGGACGATCTCCAGCGCCGCGGTCGAATTGGGACCCGACACGTGCCGCCCGGCGGCGCGGATCGCTTCCAGTCGCACCGCCTCGTCGCCGTCGCGCGCCGCCTGGCCGACCAGCCCCCAAAGGCCGGCCTGCGCCGCGGCCGCGACGATGGCCTGCCGCTCGGCCACGTCGCCCTGGCCCATGGCTGCCCCCAGCGCCCGCTCGGCCTCCTCGGCGTGGCGCCGTCCGGCCAGCAAGCTCCCCGCCATCGACGCGAAGGCCTGCTCGGCGCCCGCTCGCACCTCGCGGTTCGGGTCGCCCAGCAGCTTGATGAGCGTGGGAAAGGACAGCTCGGCGGTCGCGGCGCCGACCTTGGCCAGGGCGCGGGCCGCGGCGGCGCGCACCGCCGGCTGCTCGGCGTCGGCCAGCTCGGCGGCCATCCGCGACGCGCCCTTCGGATCGGCGGCCGCCACGTCGCCGAGGCAGGAGGCGGCGGCGGTGCGGACCTCTTCGTGATCGTCGCGGGCGGCGATCCGCAGGTAGGGCGACGCCGCGGCGCCGTCCTTGCGCGCGATCGCGCAAAAGCCGTTGGTGGCGGCGACGCGCGTCGGCACGTCGGCGTCCTTGATCGCGTGCGCCAGCGGCGGCAGGGCGGCGGCCGGTTGTTTCTCGCCCAGCTTGGCCAGCGCCTCCACCACGGACCGGCGCACCGCCGGCCGGACCGTCTTCACCGCCCGGCCCAACATGTCGGCGGCGGGTCCCGGGCTCTGCGCCGCCAGCGTCAGCGCCGATTCGATGGCGGCGCGCTCGACGTCGGGGCTGGGATCCTTGAGCGCCTTGTCGGTGAACTCCAGCGCGTCACCGCGCCGCAGGAACCCGAACGCGCGCGCCGCCTCGACGCGCACGTCGGGCGAGGGATCGTAAAGCATCGACTTGAGCGGCTTGCTCGCGTCCTCGGGCCGCACGCTGGCGACGGCTCCCCAGATGGCCGCGCTGGCCGCGCGCGCGGCGGGCGGGCCCTTCTGGTCGGCGCGCGCCAGATCTTCCGCCTGGTCGGGCGAGATTAGCCGCGCGTAAAGCGGCAGCGCCGCCGCCCGCAGGCGCGGCGAGGCGTCGGGCTTGATGGCCTTTTCCAGCACCGGCTTCAGCGAGGCCGGGGGGGGCCCGCCCCGCCGCAGGATGGCCAGCGCCGCCACGCGCACGTCGTCGGACAGCTTCTCGTTGCCGGCCACCTTCATGAGCGCTGTGCCCGACGCGGCCGGCGCGCGCGCCGCGATGCTCTCCAGCAGGTTCAGCGCCGCGCGCCGGGCTCCGGCGTCCGGGCTCTGCAAGACCTGGAGCAGCGCGTCCAGCACCGGCCCCGGCGCGCGGCCGGCCAGCGCGTCGGTCTCGGTCTCGGCCCGCCGCCGCAGCGTCGGGTCGGCGTCGCGCAACGCCAGCACCACGATGCCGGCGGCCTCGGCGGGCGGCAGCGTGGCCGACTCCTGCAGCACCGTCGAACGCACGTCCGCCGAGGGATCGGCCAGCGCGCCCCGCAACAGCGCCGCGTGCGCCCCGGCCGCCGTTTTCACGTCGCCCTTGCCCTCCGCCTGCCGCCGATCGATCGACGCGGCGATCTGAACGGCGCGCCGCCGGATCTCCGGCGACCGGTCGGCCAGGGCGTCGGCCAGGATTTCGTCCTCGCCGGCGCCGCCCCGGCCGATCACGGCCAGCGTCGACAGGATCTCGCCACGCGCCGCCGGGTCCGCGAACGCCTGCTTGAGCGCCGCCACGCCGTCGGGATCCCCCAGCAGGGCCTTGGCGATGCCGCGCGGAACGGGACGCAGCCCGTTCAGCACGTCGCGCAACCAGCCGGGCACGTGCTTGTGCCCGGGCGCGCCCGCGTCCAGGGTCCCGGTGGCCCCGCCGGACGCGATGCGCGCCACGGTGTCGCGCGAGAGCGCCGCCGCCGTGTATCCGGTGTCGGCCAGCACCGACCCCAGCGGCGGCCGATTGGGGATGAAATCCAGGAACGAGAGGCGCCGCCGGCCCAGGCGCACCACGATGCGCGCCCCGCCACCGGCGCCGGGGGGGTCCAGCGCCAGCGTGTAGGCGCGCCGCGAATCGGCGAACAGCGCCACGACGACCAAGATCACCAGCGCCAGCCCCAGGCCGACCCGCATGCCGACCGCCGCCAGGCTGCGCACCACCGCCGCGCGATCGTCGGCCGCCAGAGTCCCGCCCAGGCTGCGCTCGACGGTGATGAGCTCGGCCACCCGCAGCCGCTCGCCGGCGGCGCGCCGGCGCGCCAGCGTGCGCCGGGCCAGC
>JAICYS010000093.1 GCA_025934105.1 Myxococcota bacterium
CGGCCGACCCGCGGGCCGCGCCGGCGTTGCGCGTGCGGGCGGCGCTGGCGCTGGCGGCCGGCGGCGACGCGAGCGGGCTCGACGTCCTGGCCGGCGCCCTCGACGCCCACGAGGACGTGCTCCTTTGCCGCTCGATCATCGTGGCGCTGGGCCGCTTGCGCGACCGCCGGGCGGTGCCGATCCTGCTGAAGCACCTGCCCGAAGTCCAGAACCGCCGGGAGATGGTGGAAGCTCTGGGCGCGCTCGGCGATCCGGCCGCCGGCGGCGCGCTGGTCGAACGGCTGCTCAGCGACGCCTACGTGCCGGTGCGGGCCGCCGCCGCGCGCGCGCTGGCCGCCATCGGCGACCGCGACGCGTTGCCGGCGTTGGAGCAAGCCGCCCGCCGCGACACCGAACCGATGGTGGTGGATGCGGCGCGCGAAGCGGCGCGGAGCTTGAAAGCGCGCGCGCCATGAGCCGGCCGCCGGCGGCGCGGCTGCTGGCCGGCGCGCTGGCGTTCGGGTTCGCGGCGCTGTTGTTCGAGCGCATCAGCGGGCAGGGCTTCTTCGACCCGGACGGCTACCACCAGATGGCGCTGTTCCGCGAGTGGCTGCGCACGGGGGCGCTGCCCCACGCCGACACGTTCGCGTTCACCCACACCCTGGTTCCGGCGGTTCAACACGAGTGGGGGGCGGGCGCCGTGCTCTACGTCCTGGCCACCCGGCTGGGGGCCCCCGGCGTGATGGCCGCGCGCTGGTTGCTGTCGGCGGCCATCGTGGCCGTGGCCGTCCGCGCGGCCGGGCGGCGGGCCGCGCCGGCGGTGGTCGCCTTTTGCGCCGGGCCGGCCGTCTTGCTGGCCGCGGTGGCGTTCACGACCATCCGGGCCGGCGTCTACACCATGCTGTTCCTGGCCCTGGTGCTGGCCGAAATCGATCGCGACCGCGACCAGCCGGCGCCGCGCCGATTTCTGCTGGTCTGGCTGCCGGTCCTGGCGCTCTGGATCAACCTGCACGGCGGCTGGATCGTCGGCGTGGTGGCGGTCGGTCTGCACGCCGCCGAACAGGCGGCCCGCCGCCGGCGATTCGTCCACCTGCTCGCCGCGCTGGCGGCCGTGCCGGTGTTGATGGCGCTGACGCCGTACGGGCGCGACTACTTCACCGGCTGGTGGCGGAGCATCACGTTCCCGCGCGCGGCCGTGGCCGAGTGGGCGCCGCTGGCGCGCAGCCACTACGTGCTGGGCCTGGCGGCCTACGGGTTGGCCGTCCTGCTGTCGGTCTACGCGGTGGCGCGCCGCGGCTGGCGTTCCTGCCCCGGGCTGCCGTTCCTGCTCGCCACGGCCTGGGCCGCCTGGCGCCACGAGCGCCACGTCGCGCTGTTCGCGTTGGCCTGGTTCTGTGCCGTGCCCGGCTGGCTGGCCGCGACCCCGCTGGCCGCGCTGCTGGAGAGCGCGGTGGCGCGCCGCCGGGTGGCCGCCGCGGTGACGGCCGCCTCGATGGCGGCCGGCGTGGGGCTGCTGGCGGTGGCCTGGCCGCGCCACCCGTTCACGTTGCGGGTGCCCGCGCAGGGCGGCGACCTGGGGTCGGTTCCCGTCGTCTATCCGGCCGGCGCCACGGCCTATCTCAGCGCGGCCGGGTTCCGGGGCAAGCTGGTCACCTCGTTCGTGAACGGCGGGTTCGTCATCTGGAAGCTGCACCCGGCCGCGCGGGTCAGCTTCGACGGGCGCTATGAAGTCGCCTACGCGCCCGAGGTCATGGACGAGGACCGGACGATTCACGGCGCGCGTCCCGGCTGGCAGGCGCTGCTGGCGCGCGACGCGCCCGACGCCGTGCTGGTCCAGCGGAACGAGCCTCTGGCGCGCGCGCTGCCCGGCTCGACCGGCCTCGTGCGCGTCTACCGCGACGACGCCTACGAAATATGGGCGCCGCCCGACCGGGGGTTGCCGCCGCGCGACGCCAGTGGCGCGCCGATCGCCGTCACGTTTCCCTAGTGCACCGCCGTCGAAATAGCGTCACGTTCGGCCGACGATCCGCGCCGGACGCTTCGTTGCTTCTCCTCACAATACCTATGGGTATTCCTCGTCGTCGCGCCGCGCGTCCAGCGCGGGTTGTCGGCCTCGGCGTTGACGCAATTTAGACGGCGGTGCACTAGGCCGCTTCCGGGCGGCACGTCGTCGGGCATGGTTCGCTGCCGCTCACCGTTCCCTTACGGCAACGCCCTCCTAGTCGCGGCCCGCACCCAGTCCAGGTACTCGCGGCTGCCTTCGTCGACGGCGAAGGCCATCACCTCGGGCAGGTCGTACGGGTGCAGCTCGACGATGCGGGCGCGCAGCCGGTCGAATCGCTCGGGCGAGGTCTTGATGAGGCACAGGACCTCCTCTTCTTCGTGCAGGGCGCCCTTCCAGCTGTAGATCGAAACCACGCCCGGGACAACGTTCACGCAGGCGGCCAGCCGCTCGTCGACCAGGGTCCGGCCGATGGCGCGCGCGGTGTCGGCGTTGGGCATCGTGACGTGAACCTCGAACGCCTCGCTCATGCGTCTTGTGTACCTTGACGGCGGCGCGGCGGCAGTGGAAATTGCGACGCGCCTTGCTCATCGTCCAAAAGTACGGGGGAACTTCGGTCGGGACCATCGAGCGCATCCGCGCCGTCGCGCGCCGCTGCCTCGCCACCCAGCGGCAGGGGCACGACGTGGTCGTCATCGTGTCGGCCATGTCGGGCGAGACCAACCGCCTGCTGGGACTGGCCAAGCAGATCAGCGAGCTGCCCGACGAGCGCGAGCTGGACGTCATCGCCGCCACCGGCGAGCAGGTCAGCGTCGGGCTGATGGCGCTGGCCATCCAGGCCGAGGGGGGGCGCGCCGTCTCGCTGCTCGGCCACCAGGTCCGCATCCTGACCGACAGCGCGTTTGCGCGCGCGCGCATCAAGGACATCGACGGGCGCGCCATCGCCGAGGCGCTCGATGACGGCAAGATCGCCGTCATCGCCGGCTTCCAGGGGGTCGACGCGCAAGGGAACATCACGACGCTGGGGCGCGGCGGTTCGGACACCTCGGGCGTGGCGGTGGCCGCGGCGCTCAAGGCCGACGTCTGCGAGATCTACACCGACGTGGACGGCGTCTACACGGCCGACCCCAACCTGGTGCCCAACGCGCGCAAGGTGAACCGCATCAGCTTCGAGGAGATGCTGGAGCTGGCGTCGCTGGGGGCCAAGGTCCTGCAGATTCGATCGGTCGAGTTCGGGATGAAGTTCAGCGTCCCGATCCACGTGCGTTCCAGCTTCAACGACAACGAAGGGACATGGGTCGTGCCGGAAGAAAAAGCCATGGAATCGGTGCTGGTCTCGGGCGTCACCGCCACCAAGGACGAGGCGAAGATCACGATGCACGGGATCTCGGATCAGGCCGGGATCCAGGCGATGGTATTTCGGCCCCTGGCCAGCGCCGGCATCGTCGTGGACGTCATCGTGCAGGCCTACGTCGAGGGCGGCCGCACGAACCTGACGTTCACGCTCCCCTCCGCCGATCTGGCGCGGGCCCGCGATCTGCTGGTCAAGCAGTGCGGGCATCTCTGCTCGGCCGACAACATCAAGGCCGAGACGAACCTGTCGAAGGTCTCCGTGGTCGGTGTCGGCATGCGCTCGCACGCGGGCGTCGCGCTGAAGATGTTCGAGATCCTGGCCCGCGAGAACATCGCCGTTCAGCTCATCTCGACCTCCGAGATCAAGATCTCGTGCGTGATTGACGCCAAGTACGCCGAGCTGGCGGTGCGCACGCTGCACGACGGGTTCGAGCTCGGCAAACCCGTCTGAGCGGCGGCCGGCGTCGGTTCGCAACGCGCGGCGCCCGCTTGCAAATTGCCGCCGTCCTTGGTGTTTCGCAACGACCGTCCCGTGCGACTTGCGGTGCGATGGCGTAAGTGCTTGGAGTTACGCAAGTAAGTACGTCACGAAATAATTGCGAAATCCAAGACCGAGATGATGTCCCCCAGCCCCGCCCGCACGGCGCGGCCGAAACCAGGAGGGACATCGTGATCAAACGGTTCATCGAAGGAATGAAAGCCGCCGAGAGGAGGCGCGTCTTTTACGCGCTCCTCGGCGGCAAGGCGCTGGGATTGGCGCTGCTCTTTCTGATCATTGCCGGCATCCCGGCCTACTTCGGGCACCGCGCCCTGGCGGACGACGCAGCGGCTCCGCCGGCCTACGTCAACCCGATGAACAACATGTGGGTGCTGATCACGGCGTTCCTCGTGTTCTTCATGCAGGCGGGGTTCATGTTCCTCGAGGCCGGGTTCGCCCGCACGCGCGAGACGGTCAACGTGCTGCTGGAGGGCATCGTCGACACCTGCCTCTGCGGCCTGCTGTTCTGGGCGTTCGGCTTCGCGTTCATGTTCGGCGCGGGCAACGGCTTCATCGGCCACCAGTTCTTCTTCCTGCACGGCGCGCCCGAGACGTACGGGACCACCGGCGTGTCGCTCCTGACCTTCTTCCTGTTCCAGTACGCGTTCGCGGACACCTGTTCCACGGTGACGTCGGGCGCGATGATCGGCCGCACCAGCTTCGCCGGCGACCTGATGTACAGCGTCGGCGTCAGCGGCTTCATCTACCCGATCATCGGGCACTGGGCCTGGGGCCCCGACGGCTGGCTGAACACCATCCACCCGTCGGCGTTCCACGACTTCGCCGGCTCGACGGTGGTTCACACCATCGGCGGCGTCATCTCGCTGTGCGGCGCGATCGTCCTGGGGCCGCGCATCGGACGCAAGTTCAAGCGCGACGGCGGCGGCGCGATGCCCGGCCACGACCTGACCATCGCCTCGGTCGGCGGCGTCATCCTCTGGTTCGGGTGGTACGGCTTCAATCCCGGCAGCACGCTGTCGGCCATGGACGCCGCCGGGATCGGCCGCGTCGCCGCCAACACGACGCTGGCCGCCTGCGCGGGCGGCCTGTCGGCCATGTTCTGGACCTACCCGAAGACGAAGGTGTGGGACCTGGGCATGACGGTCAACGGCTTCCTGTCGGGCCTGGTGGCGATCACCTGCCCCTGCTACTGGGTGTCGCCGTTCGGCGCCATCATCATCGGCGCGGTCGCCGGACCGGTCTGCGCGCTGTGGGTCGACCTCATGGAGTACTTGCGCGTCGACGACCCGGCCGGCGCCTGCGCCGTGCACCTGGCGAACGGCATCTGGGGGACGCTGTCGCTGGGCCTGTTCGCGACCGGCCAGTACGGCGCGCCGACCCCGACGGGCGCGGACAACTCGGCGGGCGCGGTCGTCACCGGCCTGTTCTACGGCGGCGGCGCCAACCAGCTCATCGCGCAGCTCATCGGCAGCGCTTCGGTGGTGGCGGCGACGTTCGCCGTGTCGATGGTGCTGATGCTGGCGACCAAGTACACCGTCGGCCTGCGCGTCTCGGCAGAGGGCGAGCTGGAAGGCATCGACCTGCACGAGCACGGCGGCGGCGCGTATCCGGAGCTGGTGGGCTCGTCCCACGGCTTCGTCCTGCCCGAGGAGGGTCACGGCGGCGCGCCCGCGCGCGTCGTGGTTCCCAGCCCGGCGACGTAAGCACTCCGAAAAGATGGCGTCCGCCGGGCTCACGGACCCTGGCGGACGCCAGCACCACTGGAGGGCGCGCAACCGCGCCCGCCGGCGGGCCGCGGGACGGACGGCGGCCCGCCGTTCAGTCGAGGAGCTGGTGGATCTTCGGCTCCAGATCGGCGACCGGGATCTGGGTCTGCGTCCCCTGGGCCAGGTCCTTGAGCGTGACGGTGCTGGAGGCGAGCTCGTTGCTGCCGGCGATGACGGCCGCGCGCGAGCGCAGCTTGTCGGCGCGCTTCATCTGAGACTTCATGCTGCCCCCGCGGTGCTCGATCTCGCACCGGATGCCGGCGGCCCGCAGCCGGTGGCAGATCGGCAGCAGGTAGGCGAGGGCGGCCGCATCCATCGGCACGAAGAAGACGCTGACGGCCGGCTCGTAGTTTTCGGCCGGCTCGGCGATGGCCAGCAAGGTCCGCTCGACGCCCAGCGCGAAGCCGATGGCGGGCGTGGCGGGGCCGCCCAGCGCGGCGACCAGCCGGTCGTAGCGGCCGCCGCCGCAGATGGTGTTCTGCGCGCCGAGGTCGCCGGCCGCCGTCGTGATCTCGAAGATGGTCGCCGTGTAGTAGTCGAGGCCCCGCACCAGGCGCGCGTGCAGGTTGTGCCGCACGCCCAGCGCGTCCAGGTGCTTGCGGACGGCGTCGAACCGCGCGCGCGACCCGTCGCCCAGCGTATCCAGCAGGATGGGCGCGTTCGCGTTCAGCGCCACCACCTCGGGCGTCTTCGAGTCGAGGATGCGCAGCGGATTGGTCTCGAGGCGGCGCCGCGAGTCCTCGTCCAGCGCCTCCAGATGGCGGCGGTAAAACGCCACCAGCGCCTCGCGGTAGGCGGCGCGCTCTTCGGGCTCGCCCAGCGAGTTCAGGTTCACCTCCAGCGCGGCGGCGGGCAGGCCCATGTCGCCCAGCATGGTCACCAGCATGGCGATTACCTCGGCGTCCACCGACGGCGCGTCGACGCCGAACAGCTCGGCGCCGATCTGGTGGAACTGCCGCAGGCGGCCGCGCTGGGCGCGTTCGTGGCGGAACATCGGGCCGACGTAGTACCAGCGCGTCACCGGCTCGCGCGTCCACTGCGCGCGCTCGATGTAGGCGCGCACCGCCGAGGCGGTCCCCTCCGGGCGAAGGCTGACCGACCGCCCGTCCCGGTCGTCGAAGGTGTACATCTGCTTTTCGACCACGTCGGTCACCTCGCCCACCGAGCGGACGAAGAGCGGCGTGTATTCCAGCGCCGGCGTGCGGACCTCGCGGAACGCGAACGACTCCAGGACGCCGCGCGCCTTCTCCTCGACGAATTGCCACTTCGACACCTCCGGCGGGAGGATGTCGTTCATGCCTTTGACGCCGGGCGGGACTTCGGCCATGGCGGCTTTCTACTCGATCTTGGCGACCGCGTCGCCCAGCCGCTTGGCCAGAAAAGCCAGCGCGCCGTCGAGGGCCGTCCGGTCGCGGCTGTCGAAGGTGACCTTCACGCGGTGCGGCCCGGGATCGCTCTGGGGATAGGAGCCGACGTCGACCGCCGGAAAGGCGGCCACGGTCTCGTCCAGCGCGCCCGCGATCTCGGCCTCGTCCACCCGCGAGAACAGGGCCCGCCCGTAGATCGGCGCGGCCCGAAACAGCTCGCGCACGGCTTCGAACTTGCGGCGGAAGATCCCGGGGACGCCCGGCAGCACCCAGACGTTGCGGACGACCACCACCGGCCAGGTCGACCCCGGGCCGCCCGGCCCGTATTCCAGTCGGGCGCCGGCGGGGACGTCGGCCATGCGCAGGTCGCGGGCGTGCAGCGCCGCGCCCCACCGGCCGCGCATGAGCGCCTCCAGCTCGGCGTTGCGCGCGGTCGGCATGTCGAAGGCGGCGGCCACCGCCTGCAGCGTCACGTCGTCGTGCGTCGGCCCCACGCCGCCCGACGTGAACACGTGGTCGACGGCGCCCGAGAGCTTCCGGACCGTCTGGGCGATGTCGTCGACGACGTCCGGGACCACCTCGATCCGCCGCAACGAGACCCCCAGCCCCCGCAGCTCGCCGATCAGGTACCGGGCGTTCTGGTCGTCGACCTTTCCCGACAGGATCTCGTTGCCGATGACGATGACGGCCGCGGTGGGATCGGTCAGCACATCTTCATCATTACACGTGATTCAGGCATAATCTCCGCGACCTTGACGAGATTCGCGATTCGCTTCGTTCTCCCGACTGTCCTGGCTGGCTTCGCGGCGTTCGGTTGCTCGAGCCCGGCGGCCGGCGGTCGCCCGCACGCCGGCATGGACGCCGGCGTCGATCACCCGCGCGACGCCTACGTGTTCGACGCGGACTGCCCGCTCGACGCCATGGGCGGCGGCGTATGTCCGATCAACTTCTGCGGCGAGCTGCAGACCATCGCGTCCACGCCGGCCAGCAGCTACGCGCAGTCGGGCGCCGACACGCTCTGCAACTCGGGGCGCGTCTGCGTGGTCGGCCCGGCGGTGGCGGCGGGCGACGCCTTCCAGCTCGACTGCGTCGCGCCCGCCTCCGGCGCGCTGGCGTACGGCGCGGCCTGCTCGACCAATCCCGCCGACGGCAAGCCCTGCGCCCACGACAGCCTGTGCGTCTCGGCGCCCGACTTCCCCGGGCAGCCGTTCTGCAGCAGCATGTGCCGCAACGACGCCGATTGTCCGACCGGCTCGAGTTGCCTCGAGTACACGACCGCGGCGGCGCCCAACGGCTCGCCGGCCCGGGTCGGGATGTGCACGCCGGCGGCGAAGATCGCCGCCACCACCTGCCGGCGCGAGAGCGACTGCCCGGCCGGGGAGGGCTGCATGCCGACGGGCGGGCGAACCGGGCTGTACACCTGCCAGACCGCGCCCGGAGCGAAGACCGTCGGACAGGCCTGCGGCGCGGCGGCCGAATGCCGCAGCGGCGCCTGCTTCGACCGCCAGTTCGGCCTGCCGGGCGGCGGCAACCGGACCTACTGCACGTCCACCTGCACGGTGAACAGCGACTGCGGGCCGGACCAGACCTGCGCGCGGCTCGTCCAGAACAACAACGGCACGGCTTCGGATCCCACCGACGACGTGGTGGTCGGGATCTGCCAGACGCTGTTCATCCCGCGGGCGGCCGCGGGGTGCGACCCGAGCAGCTGCACGGTCACGGTGGCCGGCGGCGTGGCGGCCTGCGACGTCACGCACGGCCTTTGCTACAACAGCGCGGCGCTCCCCGGTTCGGGGTGCAGCGCGGACACGGACTGCGCGCTCGGCGGCGTCTGCGCGCTGGGCAGCCGGTTCCCCCACGGCTATTGCCAGACGTTCGGCTGCTCGCCCACCGCCGCGCCGGGCAGCGCCGACCGGTGCGCCGGGACCGACAGCATCTGCACCCAGCGCGGCGGACCGGACGCGCCGCTCAATGCCTGCTACGAGGGGTGCGCGTTCGGTTCGGACGCCGGGAACGCCAGCTGCACCCGGTCGGACGAGGGCTACTTCTGCGATTCGCCGGTTCCGAGCGCGGCCGCCCAGATCTGCCTGGGCCAGACCAGGACCTGACGTGCGCGGGCGCCTGGCTGGACGGGGGGTGGTGCTGGTGGTGGCGCTGAGCGCGCTTCGGCCCGGGACCGCGCGCGGCCAATCGGCGGCCGCCCCGGCCGCCCCCAGCCCGACCCTCGAAGCGCCGGCCGCGCCCGTGCCGGAGGCGGCGCCCGCCGCGGCGGCGGCCCCGGCCGCACCGCGCGTGGCCCCGATCCCGACGGCGGACGCGGGACCGGCCGGTTCCGATCACGACGCGGTGGTGGGGCACGTGGGCATCACCGCACGCCGGGTGGACATGGGCCCGGTCCCGCTCGCCCTGCGGCCCGGCCTGGGGTGCGCCGCCGATGCCGGCGTGGCCTGCACGGTGACCGTCGGCGCGCTGGGCGCGCGCTACTGGGCGTCGCGCAACCTGGCGGTCAACGGCGCGGTGGCGCTGGCCTCGGGCGGCGGATCGACCGGCTCGGCCTCGCTGGACACCTACCTCGGGGTGGGCCCGATCGCCGGGGTCAGCGTGCTGCTGGGCAACTGGCGCCACCTGTCGGTGCTGGCCAGCCCCGAGCTGGCGTTCGTCTGGTTCCGGCCCGCCGGCAGCCACAGCTCCAGCACCGTGATGTTCGACCTGCAGGCCGCGGTCGAGGCCGAGCTGCACTTCGGCTTCATCGGCGTTCCGGCGCTGTCGATCGGTCTTTTGGCGGGCGGCGCCGTGCAATACGAGGCGGCTCCCGACGCGCACGTCTGGACGGTGGGGGTGATCGGCGGCGGCAGCGCCTGGAACGCGCTGACCTCGCTTTCGCTTCGGTACTATTTGTGAAACAACCAGCACGCCGATGCCGCGCCAGCCACCTCCCGAACGCGATCTGATCGAACGCCGCCAGCTGCTGGACGCGGCCGCGCTGTCGCGCACGCTGCGCCGCATGGCGCTGGAGATCGTCGAGATCGTCCCCGCCGACGAGCGGCCGCTTTACCTGGTGGGCGTCCGGACGGGCGGCGCCTACCTGGCGCATCGCCTGTGCGACTTCCTGGTGTCGGCCGGCGAGCCCCAGCCGCTGCTGGGCGCGGTCGACATCTCGCTTTACCGCGACGACGTCTTTCACGGCCTGCCCAAGCCCGAGATCGGCCCCACCGAGCTGCCGGCGCCCATCGACGGGCGGACCGTGGTGCTGGTCGACGACGTCCTTTACACGGGGCGGACGATCCGCGCCGCCATGGACGTGCTGGCCGACTACGGCCGGCCGCGGGCGGTCAAGCTGGTGGCGCTGGTCGATCGGGGACTCCGCGAGCTCCCGATCCAGCCCGACGTCGTGGGCGTTCGGGTCGACACCACCGCCGCCGAATCGGTGCGGGTCCATCTGTCCGAGCGGGGCGAAGTCGATCGCGTCGTCTTGCGGGAGCGGCGCCCGTGACCGCCTTCGCGCACCGCCACCTGCTGGCCATCGAACCGCTGGCCGCCGAGGACCTGACCACGCTCCTCGACCTCGGCGAGCGCTTCCTGGAGATCGCCGAGCGGCCGATCAAGAAGGTGCCGACGCTGCGGGGCAAGACGGTCATCAACCTGTTCCTGGAGCCGTCGACGCGGACGCGCACCTCGTTCGAGATCGCGGCCAAGCGGCTGTCGGCCGACGCCATCAACATTTCGGGGTCGGCGTCGTCCACCGTCAAGGGCGAGACGCTCCTCGACACCGCCCGCAACCTCGACGCCATGTCGCCCGACGTGGTGGTGGTCCGTCACGCCCAGGCCGGCGCGGCCGAGATGCTGGCCACGCGCATCAAGGCGGCGGTCGTGAACGCCGGCGACGGCGCGCACGAGCACCCGACGCAGGCGCTGCTCGACTGTTCGACGATCCGCGCGCACAAGGGGCGCATCGAGGGGCTGACCGTGGTGATCTGCGGCGACATCCGCCACAGCCGGGTGGCGCGCTCGGACATCTGGGCGCTCACCAAGCTGGGCGCGCGCGTCCGGATCGCCGCGCCGCGCACGCTGCTGGCGCCCGGCCTCGAGGAGATGGGCGCCGGCCGCGTCTCGGTGCACGAGCGCCTGGAGCCCGCGCTGGAGGGCGCCGACGTCGTCATGATGCTGCGGATCCAAAAAGAGCGCATTGGCGGCGCGCTGTTTCCGAACACGCGCGAGTACTCGCGATACTACGGCCTCAACGCGCGGCGGCTGGCGATGGCCAAGCCCGACGCGATCGTCATGCACCCGGGGCCGCTGAACCGCGGCATCGAGATCGACCCGTCGGTGGCCGACGGTCCGCGCGCGGTGATTTTGGACCAGGTCTCGCGGGGCGTCGCCATGCGGATGGCCGTCCTCTACCTGCTGGCCGGTGGCGAAGCGGGCGCGTCCGAGTAGCCGGCCGGCGCCGTCCAAGACCGCCGGGCCGGCCTCTTCGAAGTCCGGCGCCGGCGGGCCCGGGCCCGCTTCCCCGATGCGGCTGCTGAAGGACGTGGTCCCCCGGCGGCCGCGCCTGCTGCTGGTCGGCATCAACCCGGGGCGAAACTCGGGGACCGTCGGCCACCATTTCGCGGGCAACGGAAACCCGTTCTGGCGGCTGGTGCACGCCGCGGGCCTCACGCCGGTGCTGCTTCCGTACCAGCAGGACCAGCGGCTGGCCGAGTTCGGCATCGCGCTCACGAACCTCTGCCCGCGCACCACCCGCACCGCCGCCGAGCTGACCCGCGCCGAGATCGAGGCCGGGCGCGCCGTCCTGGCCGGCAAGATCGCGCGCTGGAAGCCGGCGGTGGTGGCGTTCGTGGGCGTGACGCTGTACGGCCTCTACTTCGGCAAGCAGGCCTCGACGCCCGGGCCCGGCGCCAAGCCCGAGACGATCTCGGGGGCCCGGGTGTTCGTGGTCCCCAACCCGAGCGGCCTCAACGCCAGCTTCCCGGGTTTTCAGCACAAGCTGGTCTGGTTCGAGCGGCTGCGGCGGTTCGTCGACGGCCTGGCCGACGGGGCTGCCGAAACCGGTTGACTGGCGGGCCCCAACCTCCTATCAAAGGGCCCCGGCGAATGGATCTCTGTCTGCGCGGCGGCCGGGTGATCGATCCTCGGCGCGGTATCGATGCCGAGGCGGACGTGTTGCTGGCCGGCGGCGTGGTGGCCCGCGTCGGAGCGGGCCTGGCCGCCGGGGCGGGGCGCGGCGTGCGGATCGTCGACGTGCGCGGGCGCTGGGTGGTCCCGGGGCTGATCGATCTGCACGCGCACCTGCGCGAACCGGGGCAGGAATACAAGGAAGACGTCGCGACCGGCACGCGCGCGGCGGCGGCCGGCGGGTTCACCGCCGTCTGCGCCATGCCGAACACGACGCCGCCCAACGACAATCGGGCGGTCACCGAGCTGATCGTCGACCGGGCGCGCAAGGCCGGCGTGGTGCGGGTCTACCCGATCGGCGCCATCACCAAGGGGCTGGCCGGCGAGTCGCTGGCCGAGATGGCCGAGCTGAAAGAGGCGGGTTGCGTGGCGGTCTCCGACGACGGCCGGCCGGTCATGAACGCCGAGCTCATGCGCCGGGCGATGGAGTACGCGCGGACCTTCGGGCTGACCGTCGTCCAGCACTGCGAGGACCTGTCGCTGTCGGCCGGCGGCGCCATGAACGAGGGGCCGATCGCGACCCGGGCCGGCCTCCGCGCCCAGCCGACGTCGGCCGAATCCGCCATGGTGGCGCGCGACCTCGAGCTGTGCGCGCTGACCGGCGCCCGCTACCACGTCGCCCACGTCAGCAGCGCGGACTCGGTCCGCCTGATCGCCGCCGCCAAGAAGCGCGGGCTGCCGGTGAGCTGCGAGGTGACGCCGCACCACCTGACGCTGACCGACGAGGCCTGCGCGCACTACGACACCAACGCCAAGTGCAACCCGCCGCTGCGGGGCGCCGCCGACGTCGACGCTTTGCGGGCGGCCCTGGCCGACGGGACCATCGACGCGGTGGCCACCGACCACGCGCCGCACTCGCCGGTCGAAAAAGAGGTCGAGTTCGAGCAGGCGGCCTTCGGCATGATCGGCCTCGAGACGGCCGTGCCCCTGGTGTTGGAGCTGGTCCGTTCCGGCGCGCTGTCGCCGTCCGCCTTCGTGACGCGCCTGTCCGCCGCGCCGGCGGCGCTGTTCGGGCTGCCCGGCGGCACGCTGGCCGACGGAGGCGCCGCCGACCTGACGGTCATCGACCCGGAGGCGCCCTGGACGGTCCATCCGGCCGAGCTGCGGTCGCGCTCGCGCAACACGCCCTTCGCGGGGCGCGCCCTGCGCGGACGGGCGGTGATGACCGTGGTGGGCGGTGCTATCGTCTGGTCTACTGTCGAATTTGGAGAGCCAAGCGCGTGATCGCAGAACAGAGCTCGCAAGACCTGCCGCCGGCGCTGCTGGCCATGGAAGACGGGACCGTTTACCGGGGCTTCGGCTTCGGGGCCGCCGACAGCGGCGGCGTCGCCGGCGCCGGTGAGATCGTCTTCAACACCGCCATCACCGGCTATCAAGAGGTGCTGACCGATCCGTCCTACCGCGGGCAGATCGTCACCATGACCGCGCCCGAGATCGGCAACGTGGGCGTCAATCCCGTCGACTTCGAGTCGGCGCGCCCCTGGTGCGCCGGGTTCGTGGTGCGCGAACTGTCGCCGGTGGTGTCGAACTGGCGGGCCTCGGAATCGCTGCACCAGCTGTTGGCGGCCCACGGCGTCGCCGGCATCACCGGCATCGACACCCGCTCGATCACCCGGCGCATCCGCCTGTCGGGCGCGCAGCGGGCGGTCATCACGCGCAAGGTGGACGACCCGGTGGGCGCGGTGGCGCGCGCCCGCAAGCACCCCTCGCTGGAGGGACGCGACCTGGTTCGCGAGGTCACGGCCGCTTCCCCGTACGACTGGGACGAGCCGATCTGGGCCGGTCCGCGCGCGCCGGGCCGCGGGCCGATCGAGCCGGCGCCCGTGCGGCACCGGGTGGTCGCGTACGACTTCGGGATCAAGCGCGGCATCCTGCGCCGCTTGCGGTCGTCGGGCTGCCAGGTGACGGTGGTCCCGGCGGCGACGCCGGCCCGCGACGTCTTGGCCATGAAGCCCGACGGGGTCTTTCTGTCCAACGGCCCGGGCGATCCGGCGGCGGTCGGCTACGCGGTGGACGCCGCACGCGAGCTCTGCGCCGCCAAGCTGCCGGTGTTCGGGATCTGCTTGGGCCACCAGATTTTGGGGCTGGCGCTGGGCGGCAAGACCTACAAGCTGAAGTTCGGCCACCACGGCGCCAACCACCCGGTGATGGACCTCGGCACGCAGAAGGTCGAGATCACCTCGCAGAACCACGGGTTCGCGGTGGACGTCGACTCGATGGCGGGCAAGGCGGTCCTCTCGCACGTCAGCCTGAACGACAAGACCGTCGAGGGAATGCGGCACGGCGAGCTGCCCGTGTTCAGCGTGCAATACCACCCGGAGGCCTCGCCGGGTCCCAACGACGCCAGCTACCTGTTCGACCGCTTTTGCAAGTCCATGGAAGAACGCCGCCGCCGCTGAGCATGATTTACGCGCTGCTGGATCGTCTGACCGAGCGCTACAGCGAGAACGAGTATCGGCTGGAGGCCATGCGCGCGCGCGACGAGTACTTCGATCGCGCCGGGCGGGTCTTCGACGACGACGCCGAGCTGTTCGAGGGGCGGATGGCGTCGTTCCTCGAGTGGTACCTGCTCGAGCGGCCCTCGGCGGGGGCGGGGGGCCTGGTGCCGATCCTCCACGCCGTCGAGACCGGCGCGGCCCGGCCCGCCGACGAGCGCCGGCAGCTGGCGGCGCTGGCCAGCACGCACCGGAGCCTGTTCCGGCTGTCGTCGACCGCCGAGCGCATCCTGGAGCTCGAGGACCTGATCGGGGGCGCGCAGTTCTCGGTGCTCGAGCGACGGAACACCGCCGGCGTGGCGCCCGGCGACCTGTTCGAGGCGCGCCTCATCTGGGACGGCGAGCGCGTGGTGTTCGGCCGCACGTTCCTGTTCCATCCGCCCGACGCCCGCGAGGTCATGCTGGAGTGGGTCGAGCGCGTGGTCAAGGAAGGCATGTCCCGGCCGGAGATCCTGTTTCACCTGTCGCGCCAGTACGTGCGCTGGCACCGTCTGGGGCACATCGGCGCGGCCAAGGTCTACCGCGATGTCTGAGCCCGCCGCGCCACGGCCTCGGCGGTGGCAGCGGTGGGTGGTGGTCGGCCTGGTCTCGACGGTGGCGCTGATCGGCGTCGCCGACGCGCACGTCGTCTCGGTCACCCGGACGCGGCGGGCGCGGGTCGAGGACGCGCCGGCGCGCCCGTACGAGATGGTGTTGGGCAACCGCGTCTTCCCCGGCGGCGTACCCTGCGGCGAGCTGGCGCGACGGCTGGAGGTCGGCCGCGAGCTCTACGAACGCGGCCGGGCCCGGCGCGTGATCGTGTCGGGCAAGGCCCGCCCCGACCGGAACTACGACGAGCCGGCGGTCATGGCCGCCTGGTTGGAGGCCCGCGGCGTGCCCGCCGCCGACATCATCCTGGACCGCGGCGGTTACCGGACGGCGGCCAGCATGGCCGACGCCGCGGCGATCGGCGTCAAATCGCTGCTGGTCGTCTCGCAGGCCTATCACCTGCCCCGCGCCGTCTACCTGGCCGAGCGCGCCGGCATCGACGCCGTGGGGGTCGCCGCGTCGGACGGCCGCCGCCATCCGCTGGACGTGTTGCACATGGCCCTGCGCGAGGCGCTGGCCCGCGCCGAGACCGTCGTCGAGGTGCTGGTCCGCGGCGTGCGCGGCGCCGGACCCGTCCCCGGCGCCCGCTGAACCACACCGCGTTGCAAACCCTTGGGCGCTTGGTTAGAAACGCGGCCATGACCCCCAAAGCGGTTCGGCTGCTGGTCGGGTGCTGCTGCCTGTCGGCGGCGCTGGCCTGTGTCGAGCAGGACCAGGACAAGCCCAACGCGAAGGACCTGGCGGCCGCCAAGGTGAACCTGCTGTCCGCGCCGCCGTCGCCGCGTTACCCGGTGAACGCCGACCTGGACGGCAAGGTGACCTTCCTGGGGCTGGACGCCGACCCGCTGCCCGCGGAAGCCGGCAAGGACCTGCGCCTCACCCAATATTTCAAGGTGAAGGCCAGCCTGGGCGACGGCTGGAAGACGTTCACCCACGTCGAAGGGCCGGGCAAGCAGAACTACGTGAACGCCGACCACGTGCCGGTCGACGGCAAGTACCCGGTCAGCGCCTGGAAGCCGGGCGACATCATCCGCGACATCCACACCGTTCGGATCCCCGACGGCTGGAGCTTTCCGGTGCTGGAGGTCTACGTCGGGCTCTGGCGCGGCCAGGACCGGATGCCGATCAAGTCCGGCCCGCACGACGGCGAGGGGCGGGTGCTGGCGGCCTCGATTCCGATCCGCGCCGCCAACGCGGCGGTCGCGCGCCGCCGCTACGTCGCGCGCCTCGCCACCAAGCCGCCGAAGATCGACGGCAAGCTGGACGACGCGGCCTGGGCGGCGGCGCCGTCGACGGGACCGTTCGTGAACACGCTGACCGGCGCCGCGGCGTCGGTCCAGACCGAGGCCAAGCTGCTCTGGGACAAGAAGAACCTCTACCTGGCGTTCGACAACGCCGACGACGACGTCTGGACCGACCTCACCAAACGCGACGACAAGCTCTGGACCGAGGAGGCCGACGAGGTGATGATCGACGCCGACGGCAACGGCCGCACGTACATCGAGCTGCAGGTGGCCCCCAACGGCAACATCTTCGACACCTACCTGCCCAGCGTGCGCCGCTACGAGGACAGCATCGATCCCAAGCTGAAGCCGTTTTCGTGGAACTCGAAGCTGGTGGCCAAGACGCAGGTGAACGGCACGCTCAACAAGCGCGACGATCGGGACAAGGGCTGGACCGCCGAGCTGGCGTTGCCGCTCGAGGATGTCAAGGGGATGGACGCCACGTCGGCGGTGCGCCTGCCCCCGCAGCCCGGCGACGTTTGGCGCATCAACATGTACCGGATGGATCAACCGAAGGGCAAGCCGCAGCAGGCCGCCGGGTGGTCGCCCCCCATGGTGGGGGACTTTCACGCGCTCTCGCGCTTCGGCGAGCTGGTGTTCGCCGACGCCGACGGCAACACGACGCCGCCGGGCCCGGCCAAGCTGGCCGCCGCCAAGCCGGCCGGCGGCAAATCGGGCCGGCGCGAGAAGAAGTAGCCGTTCGCTCGTTCGTCGCCTCGATGCGCTTCGCCGCCGCGCTCGCGCTGGCCGCTCTCTGCCTGCCGGCCCCGGCGGCGGAGGCCGCGCGCAAGCGCCCGCGCCGTCACCGCGCCGCCACGGCGCCGTTGGCCCGGCCGGCCGGGCTGGTTCCCTCGGGGCCGGCGGCGATGTTCTATGCGCCGTCGGCGGCGAGCGTGCGGCCCGCGCCGCCCGACCTGCTGCGCGACCGGATCGTCGCCGAGGTGCGCGCGGTCGCCCACCAACTGGGTGCCGCCGCGCCCCCGGAAGACTCGCGCCTCGAGTGGGCGGCGACCGACCTGGCGCGCAACCTGCGCGGCGATCAGCTCCCGTCGCGCGAGGCGGTCGATTTCCTGGTCGCGCATTACGGGATGATCGAACCGTCCCCGCACCTCTTCATGACCCGCGGAAACGAGGCGGCGGCCGATCAGATGGTCCAGCACGCGCACGACCAGGCGGCCGCGCTGCTGGGCGCCGGGCCGGTGGGGCGGATGGGAGTGGGGGTGGTGCGCCAGGGAGACGAGGTCTCGGTGGTGGCGGGCTTCCAGGAGACGCCCGTCCAGCTGCTGTCGCCGATCCCGCGGCGCCTGCCGCACGGAAAGGGCGCGCGCATCTCGGCGCGCGTGGCGCGGCGTTATCGGCGGGCGCAGGTGGTCGTGACCACGCCCGACGGGCAGGTGCACGAGGCGCCCCCCGCGCTGGCCGAGCGGGTGGGCGTGGATCTGCGCTGCGGCGCCGACGGGCGCTACCAGGTCGAGATCATGGGGAACGGCGCGGCCGGGCCGGCGGTGCTGGCGAATTTTCCGGTGTTCTGCGGGGTGTCGCCGCCGGGCACCCTGGCCGCCGTCGCCGCGCTGCCGCAGGGCCCGGCCGATCCGGGCGCCGCCGAGCGCCAGCTCATCGAGCTGGTCAACCGCGATCGGGCGCGGGCGGGGCTGCCGGCGCTGGCGGCCGACCCGGGCTTGAGCGCCATTGCCCGCGCGCACAGCCAGGACATGGCCGATCACGACTTCGTCGGGCACGTGTCGCCCCGCACCGGCACGGCGATGGATCGGGTGCGGCGCGCCGGCCTGCGGCCCGAGCTGGTGCTGGAGAACGTCGGACGCGCCTATGGCGCCGCCGAGGCCGAGAGCGGGTTCCTGGCCAGCCCGGGGCATCGCGGGAACCTCCTCGACCGGCACGCGCGCCGGCTGGGCGTGGGCGTGGTGTTCGGGCGCGAGGTGACCGGCACGCGTCCGATGTTCGTCACGCAGCTGATGACGAACTGACCGGGTCCTCGGACGCGGCGACCGGGACGGGCGCCACCCAGATGACCGGGCCGGCGCTGGTGCGGACCACGTGGGTGGCACGCCCGTCGGGCAGCGCCGCGAACGCGTCGGCCAGGCCGGCCAGCTCGTCGCCGTCCAGCGATTCGACGGGCTGCGGGTCCCCCTCCAGCACCTCGTAGGAGATGGTGCGCCGGTCCGGGGACAGTCCCAGCACGCGCTGGACGTGCGGTCCGCCGGCGGCCGCCAGCCGCCGCAGCCGCTCGAGGGAGGGCCCGTCCACCGGCTCGCCGCGCTCCTCGACCAAGAGGTCGCGGCCGGTGCGCGCGTCGTGGCGCAGCAGCAGGCGGCCATCGGGGGTGCGCCCCAGCTCCCGGTCCGGGCGCGCGGCAGCGGCCCGCGGGTCGGGACGTGCCGGCCGTTCGACGGGGGCCCGCAGCGCGACGGACGCGCCGCCGTGCACCGGCCAGCGGGCGATCGCCTCGGCCATCTCCAGCGCCGACGCGAAGCGATCGCCCGGCGCCTTGGCCAGCGCCCGCGACAGGACCTCGTCGTGCAGCCGGCCCAGCCCGGCCCGCCGCGAGGACGGCGGCGGCGGCGGCTCGCCCAGGTGCTGCGCCACCAGGTCCGGCCCCAGGAACGGCGGGGCGCCGGTCAGCGCTTCGACCAGCGTCGCGCCCAGCGCGTAGAGGTCGGCGGCGTGGCCGATCGGCGCGCCGGTGATCTGCTCGGGCGACATGTACGCGACCGTGCCGAAGAACCCGCCCGTCTGCGTCTGGCCGAAGTCGGCCAGGTGGGCGCTGCCGAAATCGCCCAGCTTGGCGTTGCCGGCCGCGTCGAAGAACACGTTCGACGGCTTGACGTCGCGGTGGACGATGCCGCGCTCGTGCGCCGCGGCCAGCGCCGACAGCAGGTCCAGGGCCAGCCGGCGCGCCGCGGCCAGCGGCAGCGGCCCCTGCGCGCCCAGGCGCTCGGCCAGGGTTCCGCCGGTCATCAACTCGAACACGAACAGCCCGGCGCCGGCGTGCGCGTCGGCCAGCGCCACGATGTTGGGGTGGCGGAGGCGCCCGGCCGCCTCGGCCTCGCGCGCGAACCGGGCGTAGGCCTGCCGCTCGCTGTCGCCGGTACCGCCGCCCACCGCCACCAGCTTCAGCGCCACCGCGGCGCCCAGCATCGTGTCGAAGGCCTCGTAGACGCGGCCCACCGCGCCGGCCCCCAGCAGCCGCCGCAGCTGGTACCGGCCGCCCACCTCGCCGGGGCCGCCGCCCGGCGCGGCCTGGGCCTGCGCCTCCTCCAGCGCGGCGATCTCGTCGGGGGTGGCCGGCGAGGCGGGATCGCGGGCGCGCAGGCGGTCGGCCAGCTCCGCCGCGGCGCCCCGCAGCCCCAGCGCCAGCAAGGGCCCGCACAGCGCGCGCCAGGCCGCCACCTGCCAGGCCGGGATCCGCGCCGCCGTCTGCAGGTGGCGCACGGCGTCTTCGGTCCGCCCCACGCGCGCCAGCAGGCGCCCCAGCGACAGGCGGGCGGCCGCCGCCTCCTCGGCGCTCCC
>JAICYS010000100.1 GCA_025934105.1 Myxococcota bacterium
GGACGGCGTCGTCGACCTCGTCCGCCCGCGCAACGCGGCCCGTCCAGACGAGCGCGCCGAGCGCGAACGCCGCGGCGAGGCCCCTTTTAAACCCGATCGGCCAAAGCGAACGGGTATGAATGTGTGTTGGAGCCTGCCGCTGTTTCATCGATCACGCGTGTGTTACTTCTTCGCCGGCGTTGCAGCCGCCGTCGCCCCACCTTCACCCGCCGCGATCACGTTCACGCGAAAATCGACGGCTGGCTTATCCGAAAGCTGCGTCGTGATATTGCCCTTTTCGTAGCCGACCACGGTGATGTTGGTCGTCTTCGAGTCTCCCGCCACGAACGTGTGGCTGGACTTTACGTTGAACTTGTAGCCTTTGAGGTAGCTGAAAACGCCGAACCCGTTGCCTTGATACGTCAGCGCGACCGACAGGGTGTGCGAGCCCGGCTGAATCGCGCCGTTGTAGACGTCGAACTCCTGCATGCCCGCCAAGGCGCCCGTATCGTCGGTTTTCGAGTAGATCTGCACCCCGTCGAGCGCGTAGGCCGCCTTGACCAGCCGGAACGAGCTGCCCATCTCGTTCTTGTGGTGGATGACCGCGCGCGAGGCGCCGATCGCCCCGCCGAGGACGGTCTCCTTCAGCAGGTTGAGGCGGGCCTTGGTCCGGAAGATCTGCTCCTTGAGCTCGTTGACGTTCTTCTCCAGTGAACGGAGGCGCACCGTGTAGGCGCCCGAGTCCGCGCCACCGCCGGTCGCCGCGGGCGCGGCGCCGTTGTCGGCCGGCGCGGGCGGGCCGCCGGACGAGGACGGAGCCGCCGCCGGAGCCGGCGCACTGGACGCCGGAGCCGCCGACGAAGCAGGAGCCGCCGCCGGCTTCGTCTCAGCCCGAGCCGTCGCGTTCGCCACCAGCGAAATCACCAATACCCCCAGGGCGCGGTACGCCCCACGCGAAAAACCGGTCCGCAACGATGTCATGTCGAAACTCCGTCAGGCGTTGGAAGGGCGTATGGGGAGACCCGAAGGCGCGGAGCAGCGTCGAAGCCGATTTTCTATATCAGGGCTTGCAAGTGCCGTCAATCTTCCGACTTTTCCGCCTTACCGTTCCGTCGGGGTCATCCCCTGTTTTTGCGGCGGCGGCATGTTGGCTCGCCCCTTTGAAAGTCCCCACGCCGCCAACCTGCAACCTAAGTCGCTACCCTGGTTCGCCAAGCGGCAGAGCTGGCTCGCCCGGTTCGCGCCGCGGGAGCGCGCGCCAGATCGCTTCCAGGAGGGGCGCAAGGCCCTCGCCGGTCGCCGCGCTGATGGCGTGAACCTCGACTCCACGCCGGTCGAAGGCGCGCTTCAGCGTGGCCAGGCGCTTGCGGACATCGGGCAGGTCGATCTTGTTGACCACCACGATCTGCCGGCGGCTCGCCAGGCCGGCGTCGTAGAGGGCCAACTCCCGGTTGGTCGTGTCGAAATCCTTCAGCGGGGTGCGGTCCGTCCCTTCCGACGCGCTGGGATCCAGGAGGTGGACCAGCAGCCGGGTGCGTTCCAGATGCCGCAAGAACCGGTCGCCCAGGCCGGCGCCCGCGTGGGCGCCCTCGATGAGGCCGGGGATGTCGGCCACCACGAAGCTGCGGTCGTCGGACAGCCCCACGGTTCCCAGATTCGGGACCAGCGTCGTGAAGGGGTAGTCGGCGATCTTCGGGCGCGCCGCCGAGATGCGCGCGATGAGCGACGACTTCCCCACGTTCGGGAACCCGAGCAGCCCCACGTCGGCCAGCAGCTTCAGCTCGAGGCGGATGGTGCGCTCCTCGCCGGGGGTGCCTGGCTCGGCCCGCCGGGGCGCGCGGTCGGTGGGCGTCGCGAAGTGCATGTTGCCCCGGCCGCCCCGGCCCCCCTGCGCGGCGACGAAGCGCTGGCCGTGCGTCTGCAGGTCGCACAGCAGCTCGCCGGTCGCGTCGTCGAACACCTGGGTGCCGGGCGGCACCCGCAGGACGACGTCCTGACCGGCGCGCCCGTAGCGGTCCTTGTTGGCGCCGGGCTGCCCCGACGGCGCGATGAACTCACTCTTGTAGCGAAAGTCGAGCAGCGTCGACAGCCCTTCGTCGACTTCCAGGACGATGCTGCCGCCGTCGCCGCCGTCGCCGCCCGACGGACCGCCCTTGGGGACGAACTTTTCGCGCCGGAACGCGACGGCGCCGTTGCCGCCCGCGCCCGCTTGCACGCGGATCGCGACCTCGTCGATGAACTGCACGGCGCCGCCTCCCGCGCGCCCGCCCCGGCGATCGCCGGTTAGGCGCTGGCCTGCTGGCCTTCGGCGACGATGCTGACGATCGTGCGCGAGCCGGACTTGGCGTACTTCACGGTGCCGTTCTTGAGCGCGAACAGCGTGAAGTCACGGCCCATGCCGACGTTCGGCCCCGGGTGCACGACGGTGCCGACCTGTCGGACCAGGATGTTGCCGGCCTGGACGTCCTGCCCCGCGTGCCGCTTGATCCCGCGGCGTTGCGAGTTCGAATCGCGGCCGTTCCGCGAGCTCCCCTGACCTTTTTTGTGCGCCATGGTTTACGCCTTCGCTCCAGCGCGGATGGACGTGATCTTCAACGCCGTGAACGGCTGACGGTGACCGGCCTTGCGGCGGTAGCTCTTGCGGCGCTTGTACTTGAAGATGATGATCTTCTTGTTCAGCCCCTGCTCGACGATCTCCGCCTCGACGGTGATGCCGGCGACGGTTGGCTGGCCGACCTGAACCCCGCCCGCGTCGTCGGCGAACAGCAACGGATCGAAGGTCACCTTGGTGCCCGCCGGCCCGGCGAGCTTCTCGACGCGAAAGGTCTCCCCTTCGGCGACACGGTACTGTTTTCCACCTGACGCAATGACGGCGTACATCTGACTAGGCCTCCCGGAAGCGGCGTAGTTTAAAGAGCGCGGCCCCCCTGTCAAGTCCAATCAGGCTCACGGCTTTCTGCGCCCGCCGGATCATCGCCGCGCCGGCCCGCCGCCGGCGCAGGCGACGAGGGCGATCGCGGGCTCCGGGCCGGCGCTTTCGGGCCTCGTCGAGCCCGGCGACTCCGGTCCGGTTCGCGGCCGGTTTGTCGGCGGCCGATGAGAACTAGCCGAGGAGCTTGCGCAGGATCTCGTTGACGGCTTTGGGATTTCCCTTGCCGCCGGTCTCTTTCATGACCGCGCCCACGAAGAAGCCCATCAGCTTGGGGTTGCTCTTGTAGCGGGCCGCCTGTTCGGAATTCGCGGCGATGACCCGCCGGCACGCCTCTTCCAGCGCGCCGCCGTCCGAGACCTGGGCCAGCCCCTCGGCGGCCACGATGTCCTGGGCGCGACGGCGCTCGGTCCACATCTTGGCGAAGACGTCCTTGGCCAGCTTGCCGGACAGCGTGTTGTCGTCGACCAGCTTGACCAGCTCGGCCAGCGCGGCGGCGGGCACGGGCAGGTCGGCGTCACCCAGCCGGCGCGGGTCGTCGACCCGGGCCAGGACCTCGTTCATCACCCAGTTGGCCGCGCGCTTGGCGGGCGCGCCCGCGGCGGCGACGGCGTCGAAGTAGTCGGCGATCTCGCGCTCGGCCGCCAGCACGCCGGCGTCCTGCGGCGTCAGGCCGACCGGCCCGCTGTAACGGGCGAAGCGGTCCTCCGGCAGCTCGGGCAGCGAGCCCCGCAGCTTGGCCTGCTGCGCCTCGTCCACCACCAGCGGCGGCAGGTCGGGCTCGGGGAAATAGCGGTAGTCGTGCGCCTGCTCTTTCGATCGCATCGCTTGCGTGACGCCGCGCGCCGCGTCCCAAAGCCGCGTCTCTTGAACGATGCGCTCGCCCCGGTCCAGCAGCGCCGCCTGCCGCTTGACCTCGTGCTCGATGGCGTCGCGGACGCTCTTGAACGAGTTCATGTTCTTGATCTCGGTCTTGGTCCCGAACTTGTCCGAGCCGCGCGGCCGCAGCGACACGTTGGCGTCGCAGCGCAGCGAGCCTTCTTCCATGTTGCCGTCGCCGATGCCGAGATAACGCACCAGCGTGCGCACCGCGCGCACGTACTCCGCCGCCTCCTCGGCCGAGCGAAGGTCCGGCTCGCTGACGATCTCGCACAGCGGCACGCCGGCCCGGTTGAGATCGACGAAGCTGACACCGGCCGCCGCGTGCAGGTTCTTGCCGGCGTCCTCTTCCATGTGAATGCGGGTCAAGCGGATCGCGCGCGGCTCGCCTTTGAGGCGGAACTTGATCGCGCCGCCCTCGCAGATCGGCTCGTCGAACTGCGAGATCTGAAAGCCCTTGGGCAGATCCGGATAAAAGTAGTGCTTGCGCGCGAAGCGACAGCGGGTGCGGATGGTGCAGCCGGCCGCCATCCCCAGACGCACCGCCGATTCGACCGCCGCGCGGTTCAGGACCGGCAGCGCGCCCGGCAGCCCCAGGCAGATTGGATCGGTCGACGCGTTCGGCTCCGCGCCGAACGCCGCCGACGACCAGGAGAAGATCTTCGACTGGGTGGCGAGCTGGACGTGCACCTCCAGCCCGATGACGACCTCCCAGTCGGTCTTGCCGGCAGCGCCGGAGCCTCCCGCCCCGCCGGCGGGTAGCTCGCGCGAGCCGGGCTCACGGTCCCTCGAAACGTCGCTCACGACACGGCCTCCGGAGGCGTTTGCTTGTGCCAGTCGGTGCGTGACTCGAACGCGCCGGCCACCCGGAAGCAGATCTCCTCGCCCAGCGCCGGGCCGATGGTCTGCAACCCGATCGGCAGGCCGGCCTTCGTGAACCCGCACGGCTGCGAGATCGCCGGGACGCCGGCCAGGTTCGGCGCCACGGTCAGGATGTCGGCCAGGTACATCTGCAGCGGGTCGCTCGCGCGCTCGCCGAATTTGAACGCGGGCACCGGCGAGGTCGGCGTGACGATGGCGTCGCAGGTCGTGAAGGCCGCCGCGAAGTCGTCGGCGATCTTGCGCCGCGCCCGCAGCGCCTTGCCGTAGTACGCCTCGTAGTAGCCGGCGCGCAGGACGTAGGCGCCCAGCATGATGCGCCGCTTGGGCTCGTCGCCGAACCCTTCGCCGCGCGTCCGGGTGTACATCTCTTCCAGCGAGCGCGGGTCGGCGGCGCGATGGCCGTACTTGACCCCGTCGTAGCGGGCCAGGTTCGACGACGCCTCGGCGGTGCAGATGAGGTAGTAGGTCGCGATCGCGTACTTCGTGTGCGGCAGCGAGACCGGGACCACCGTGGCGCCGGCCTTGGCCAGCTCGTCGATCGCGGCGCGCACGGCCGCTTCGACCTCGGGGTCGAGGCCGGGCTGGAAATACTCGGCCGGCAGCCCCAGCCGCACGCCTTTTAGCCCCTCGCGCCCGGCCCGCGCCGCCTGCCGGTACGCCCCCACCGGCGCCGGAATCGACGTGGCGTCCAGCGGGTCGACGCCGGCCATGACTTCCAGCAGAGCGGCCGCGTCCTCGACGGTGCGGCCGAACGGCCCCGGATGGTCCAGCGACGACGCGAAGGCGACCACCCCGTAGCGCGAGACGCGCCCGTAAGTCGGCTTCATCCCGACGATCCCGCACAGCGAGGCCGGCTGCCGGATCGAGCCTCCGGTGTCGGTGCCGGTGGCGCCCGCGCACAGCGAGGCCGCCACCGCCGCCGCCGAGCCACCCGACGAGCCGCCCGGCACGTGCGCCGGCGACCACGGGTTGCGGGTCGGCTTGACCGCGCTGTTCTCGGTCGACGAGCCCATCGCGAACTCGTCCATGTTCAGCTTGCCCAGCGTCACCGCGCCGGCCGCGCCCAGGCGCGCCGTCACCGTCGATTCATAGGGCGGGACGAACCGGCGCAGGATCTTCGACGCGCAGGTCGTCTCGATCCCCTTGGTGCAGAAGATGTCCTTGATCCCCAGCGGAACGCCCGCCAGCGGCCCGGGGTCGCGGCCGCCCTTCACCGCGGCGTCGATCGCGTCGGCCCGCTTGCGGGCGCCGTTGCCGTCGACCAGCAGGTAACAGCCGAGGGCGCCGTCGAGGCGGGCCACTCGGTCCAAGAATTGCTCGATCACGTCGCGGGCGCGGAGCTTGCCCGCCCGCACCGCGTCGGCGATCGCCAGCGCCGGAGCGCCCCGAACCTCCATCGTCAAAGGTCTTCCTCGGCCGGACCGCCACCCGGACCGGGCACGATGCGCGGCACCTGGAAGAAGTTGGCCTCGCGCCGGGGAGCGTTCGCCAGCGCCTCGTCGACCGACAGGGAGGGCGCGACCCGGTCCTCGCGCAGCGGGCAATCGAAGGGGACCGCGTGTGTCATCGGGTCGACGCCGGCGGTGTCCAGCTCACGCAAGGCATCGACGTAATTGAGGATCGCGGCCAGGTCACCGGTCATCCGCGCGACCTCTTCATCCGACAGCGCCAGGCGGGCCAGCAGCGCCAGCTCGCGCACCTCTTCGGCAGTGATCCGTGACATGGTTGGCGCGCCCGTCATAACACGGAAGCCAAGCCCGGACCCTGCCAATTGGCGTGCGGGCGGGCCTGACGTTATAGTGATCAGTCCCGGCCTGAACCGTCATGCCTCGCCCGTGCCTTGGTCTCCGTGCTGTGGCAGCCGCCGTTCTGGTCGGGGGGATGCTCGCGTCCGGGTGCGAAGGCGAGCCCCGCCCACCCGAAGCCGCGGCGCGCGTGACCGTCCCCTCGGCTGAGCTGTCGATTCGCTTCGACGTGGCGGATGCCCGGCCGCCGTCGGTCTCGGTGCTGGGGTTCCGGGCGGCGGCCGTCGCCGGCCCCAACGCGCCGGACGTCCTGGGCGTGGTCGATCCGCTCTGGGCCAGCGCTCCCGATCAGGGCTGCGCCCTGCACGACGTCGATCAGGAGGCCAGCGCGCTGGGCGCGCGGGGCGAGACCATCGACCTCGAGGAGCTGTCCGGCGTGGGGGTGGGCTTCGGCCCCGGCGAGCCGCTGGTCCGCCCGTTCCCGCGGCTGTTCCCGGACGTGGCCGGCGTGGTGGGCGGCGTGGTGGCCGAGTCGGCGCCGCAAGCGCTGGCCGCCCTGCCCGACCACCTCAGCGTCTATGGCGCCGAATCCGAGCTGCCGGTCGCCGAGCTGCCCGTCCCGTCGCTGCCGCGGCTATTGGCCGCCAACGGCAAGGCGCCGGTGGCCGGCATGCAGATCGAAACGGGCGAAGGCCTGACCCTGACCGTGGCGAACGGCGCGGGGGCCCTCATCGAGCTGCGCCCCTTCGGTGCCACCGTGGCGGTGAGCTGCGCGGTCCCCACCAACGCGTCGACCGAGGCGCTGATCACGATCCCGCGGGCTCTGCTGGTGCACCTGCCGCGCGCGCGGGGCCGGCGGGGCGTCTCGGTGTCGATCGAGGTGGCGCGGCGGGTGCGCGCCCGCGAGCCGCTGGCGCCCAGCGGGGCCCGCATCTCGGTCGAGGTGCGCTCTGCGATCGCGGCGGAGCTGCGCCCGTGAGCACCAGCCCCGTCCGCCGCGACACCCGCGTTTACGCCCGCCGGCCGCTGGAGATCGTCGTGACCATCTCGGACGCCGCCCGGCGGGTGCGCCGGCCGATCCGACTGTCGTCGGTCGATCTGTCCGGCGGCGGAGCCTTCGTGCGGGCCGACATCCTGTTCGAGGTGGGCGAGGTGCTGGTGCTCGAGTTCCAGCTCCCCGACGGTCACCAGGTCCACACCCAGGGCCGGGTGGTCAGAGTCTCCCGCGGCGGCGGACGGAGCGAGCGCCCGCCCGGCATGGGAATCGAGTTCGTCGATTTGCGGGCCGAAGATCGCGCGGCCATCGAAACGCGATCGTCCTAGCTGCCGAGAACAGATCCGAAAGAGACAGAGCGATGGCCGAGACCCTGGAAGAACTGACCTACGATTACGAGGACGAAGGCACCCTCGTCCGCAAAGAGCTGGACCGGGCCGTGCTGACCAAGGGGAGCTGGGCGACCATCATGTTCCTGTTCCAGGAGCTGGATCGCGCCAAGGGAAAGTTCCGGCCGCCCAAGATGGCGATCGTGCGGTTCAAGAAGTCGAAAGGCTCTTACCGCAAGCAGTCCTCGTTCAACATCTCGAACGAAAAACAGGCGCGCCAGATCGCCGAAGTCTTCGAGCGCTGGTATCCCAAAATTGCCGAGGTGGCCGCCGCCAGCGGCGGCGAAGAGGCCGACGCCGGCGAGGACGGCGCGGACGAAACCGACTGAGCTCGATCGCGATCTTCGTCAACCCGCGCTCGCGCGCGAACCGGCGCAATCCTCGGATCGCGTCCGAGTTCCAGGCCTTGGTCGGGAACGACGGACGGGTCTACGCGACGAAGACGCTGGAGGAGCTGGACGAGGCCGCCGGCTCGGTGCTCGATCAGCGCCCGGGCGTGATCGCCGTCCACGGCGGCGACGGCACCTTGCACAAGGTGGTCACCGCGCTCGGCCGAGCCTTCGGCGACCAACCGATCCCGCCGATCGCCATCCTGGGCGGTGGAACGATGAACGTGGTGGGCGCGTCGCTGGGCATCCGCGAACCCGCCGTCGCGTTCGTGCGGCAGCTGGTCGAGTCGGCGCGGGCGGGGGCCAGCTTGCAGACCTTGCGGCGGCGCTGCCTCAGAATCGGCGATTTTTTGGGGTTTATCTTCGGCAACGGGTTGATGGCAAATTCCTTGGGCGAGTACTACGGCACCGGCAAGTACGGCCCGTCGCGCGCCGCCTGGCTGCTGCTGCGGGCGTTCGGCTCGGCGATGATCGGGGGCGCCTTCGTCAAGAAGCTGTTCAAGCGGTTCGAGGGGACGCTGGAGCTGGACGGCCAGGTGCTCGAGCGGACCTCGTTCGTGGGCGTGGGCGCCGCGACCGTGCGGGAGGTGGGCCTGGGGTTCAAGCTGAATCACCGCGCCGACGATGACCCCGAGCGGTTTGGCTTCCTGGCTATTCATGCGCGTGCGGTGGCGCTGATCCCGGACTTCGTGCCGGTCCACGCCGGTCGGGGCATCGCGCCCAGCCGCGCCATGAGCGCGGTCGCCTCCACCCTCCGGATCACCCCCAAGGACGGCAGCATGTCGTACACGATCGACGGCGACCTCTACCGTGGCGAGGGAACCCTGACCATCTCGATGGGTCCGCCGATCCTGTTCGTTCGCCCGGCCGGCGCGTTGATCGTCGGCTCTCGGAGCGATACCATGGTGCGCACGCCATGAGCTCGTCGTTCCCGATGGACGGCATGCGCGTCCGGTTCGCGGGCGATTCGAATGTCGGCATGAAGCGCGCCCACAACGAGGACGCGTTCTACCTGCCGGAGAGCGAGCGCCTGGCCATCGTGGCCGACGGGATGGGCGGCCACGCGTCGGGCGAAGTGGCCAGCCGGATGGCGGTCGAGACCATCGTCGGCTTCTTCAAGGCTACCCAGGACGACCAGCAGATGACCTGGCCCTTCAAGATGGACCACGGCAATCGCTACGAGACCAACCGGATGGTCACGGCGATCAAGCTGGCCAACCTGAAGATTCACGAGCAGGCGCAGAAGGACCCGCGCTGCCACGGGATGGGGACCACGGTCGTCACGACGCTGTTCGCCGACCGGGCGCTGATCATCGGTCACGTCGGGGACAGCCGGCTTTATCGGCGGCGCGACCGCGACCTCAAGCAGCTGACCGAAGACCACTCGCTGCTGAACGACTACATCAAGATGAAGAACCTCTCGCCCGACGAGATCGCGTCGTTTCCGCACAAGAACGTGATCGTGCGGGCGCTGGGGATGAAGGACACGGTGCAGGTGGACGTGCACGTCGAGCAGCCCCAGCTCGGCGACCTTTACCTTCTCTGTTCCGACGGCCTCTCGGGCATGGTCAAGGACGAAGAGATCGCGGCCATCGCGGACGGCGAGGCCGACCTCGACAAGCTGTGCGAGACGTTGATCGCCGAAGCCAACAAGAACGGCGGTGCCGACAACATCACCGTCGTCGCCGTCCGCGTCGAACCCGCCTAGGCCGCTTCCGGGCGGCACGTCGTCGGGCATGGTTCGCTGCCGCTCACCGTTGCCTTACGGCAACGCCCTCCTAGCCGAACACCCAGAAACTTGCGCCGGCTCGATCCCGGCGCGCGCGATCGATCGATCGCGCGGTCGCTCGGTCGGTCGCTCAGTCGCTCGATCCTTCGATCGGTCGCTCCGTCGGCCTCGGGGCAAATCTGCCGACGACCGCTTCGGCCGAGAGGACATGCCGCCCTGCAAGCGCGCGGGATCGCGAGCGGCGCCGGGTTACGTGATCAGCTCGCGTCCTCCCCCGCCAGGACGATCCCCGCCGGCGTCGCGACCGCGTCGGCGATCGCGCCTCTCGCCACTGTCCCGGACCAAACCACCGCCCGCTGCAACCTCGTGCCGGGAGCAACCTGCGCCCCTGCATCCAGCACGACCTCCGGCCCGACTTCGGCGCCCGGCCCGATCTCGACGCCGGCCCCGACGTGCACGGGCCCGACGAGCCGCGCCCCCGGCGCGATGCGCGCCGAGGGGTCGACCGCGGCCAGCGGCCCCGGCGGGTCGCGCAACAAATCGGGCTCGCGCAAGAGCGCCAGGTTGCCGGCCAGATATCGCGCCGGGGTCGAGTGCTCCGCGAAATAACCGCGCAGCGTGACCGCGCGGATCGTCTCACCCTCCAGCAGCGCCGGGATGTACGCCTCGCGAATCAGATCCGAAAAGATCGGCCGCAGCCGTTCGCGCAGGGCGGGCCCCAGAACCTGAACGCCGGTGAACATCCGCAGCGTGACCGGTCCCTCCGGCGGCCGCGGCGAGACCGCATCCAGGATGCTGACCACCCGCCCGGTGGCGTCGACGCCGATGGCGCCCCACCGGCGCGGGTCGGGATCGTCCCGCAGCAGCATCGTCGCGCTGGCGCCGCCGTCGTGGGCCGTCACCAGCGCCCCCAGCTCGAGGTCGGCGACCACCTTGGCGTTCATGACCAGCACGGGCCCGGGTCCCAGCAGCGCCGCCGCGTTGGCGACACCGCCGCCCGTTCCCAGCAGCTCGCGCTCGACGGCGTACTCGACCGCCAGCGCGCCGGCCGCGCCACGCCAGCCGGTGCCCAGCGCCGCGCGGACCAGGTCGCCGCGGTGAAACACGTTCACGACCACGCGGCGCGCGCCGGCCCGCGCCGCCGCGTGCAGCCCGAAGGTGATCGCGGGGTAGCCGCAGATGGGGACCAGCGGCTTCGGCAGCGCCAGCCCGAGCGCGCCAAGACGCGTCGACCGGCCGGCTGCCAGCAGCATGACGGAGATGTTCACGCGCGCCCCCTCGGCATGTCGGTTCATGGTATGCGATCGGCATGAAGATTTGCGTGATCGGGACCGGTTACGTCGGCCTGGTGGCGGGGGCGGGATTCGCCGACATGGGGAACGACGTGGTCTGCTGTGACGTCGACGCGCAAAAGATCGACGGCCTCCAGCGCGGCGTGATGCCGATCTACGAGCCCGGGCTGGACAAGCTGGTCACGCACAACGCCGCGGAAGGGCGCCTGACGTTCACCACCGACGTCGCGAGCGGCGTGGCCGGCGCCGAGGTGGTCCTGCTGGCCGTCGGCACGCCGCCCGGGCCCGACGGCTCGGCCGATCTGTCGTACATCATGAAAGCCGCCGAGACCGTCGGCGCCGCGCTGACCGGCTGGGCGGTGATCGTCACCAAGTCCACCGTTCCGGTCGGCACCGGCGACAAGATCGAAGCCATCGTCGCGAAGCGGGCCAAGCATGAATTCGCGGTCGCCTCCAACCCCGAGTTCCTGAAGGAAGGCGACGCGCTGTCGGACTTCATGAAGCCGGATCGGGTCGTCATCGGCACCAGCGACAAGCGCGCCATCGAGACGTTGCGCGCGCTCTACGCGCCCTTCACGCGCACCAACGATCGCATGCTGGTGATGGATCGCCGCTCGGCCGAGCTGACCAAGTACGCCGCCAATTCGATGCTGGCGACGCGCATCTCGTTCATGAACGACCTGGCCAACCTGTGCGAGATCCTGGGCGCCGACATCGAGCTGGTGCGACGGGGAATGGGCTCGGACAACCGGATCGGCCCCAAGTTCCTGTTCGCCGGCCCGGGCTTCGGCGGAAGCTGCTTTCCCAAGGACCTGCGCGCCGCCATCAGCACCGGCCGCGAGGTCGGCTACAAGCTGGAGGTTCTGGACGCGGTCGTCGCCGTCAACGAGCGCCAGAAGCAGCGCCTGGGCGAGAAGATCCTCAAGCACTTCGGCGGCGACCTGAAGGGCAAGAAGATCGCCGTCTGGGGGCTGGCCTTCAAGCCGGGCACCGACGACATCCGCGAAGCGCCCGCCCTGGTGCTGATCGATCAGCTGCTGTCGGCCGGCGCGAAGGTGTCGGCCAGCGACCCGGTGGCGATCGCGGCCGTGCGCAAGCAGCTGGGCGACCGCATCAGCTACGAAGAGGCTCACTACGACTGCGCGAAAGGCGCCGACGGGCTGGCGCTGGTGACCGAATGGCACGAGTTCCGCCGCCCCTCGTTCGAGCGGCTGAAGTCGTTGTTGAAGTCGCCGGTGCTGTTCGACGGCCGCAATGTCTGGGACCCAGCCGAGCTGCGCGCCGCCGGCTTCAAGTACTACGGCATCGGCCGCGGCAAAGACGGCTAGGAGGGCGTTGCCGAAGGCAACGGTGAGCGGCAGCGAACCAGGCCCGACGACCTGCCGCCCGCAGGCGGCCCCGCCAGACCGACGCGGAGTCGGCGCCGGTTCGGTTTTCGTCCCGGCTCGCGACCCTGCCGGATTGGCAGCCCGTGACGGAGATCCCGGAGCGATCTCCGCATGTTTCCTGCGCGCGCGGCGTGGCATCCCGGATGCAATGCGGTGGGTCGACCTGAAAGGGAGGTCGACATGAACCAATCGCTGGCCCACGAAATCCGCCTGTCCGAAGAAGAGGCGTCGCTCCACGTGCTGCTCGCCGAGGACGATCCGACGTTGCGGCACCTGCTGTCGCTGATCTTGCGCCGCGACGGCCACGAGGTCGCCGAGGCGCGCGACGGCAGCGAGCTGCTGGAGGCGCTGGCCGGCGCGCTGGCGGACTCGCGCCGGCGTCCGTTCGATCTGGTGGTCTGCGAGCAGCAGCTTCCGGGAATGCCGGGGCTGTGCGTCCTGGCCGGGCTGCGCGTGCGGGACGAATCGACCGGCTTCGTCCTTTTGACCGAGAGCGCGGACCTGCAGCGCCGCGCGCGCGACCTGGGCGCGGTCGCGCTGGCCGCGCCGTTCAACCTGCGCGCGTTCCAGGCCGCCGTGCGCGAGTCCACGCAGCAGCGCCCCGCCAACGACAACGCGCGCCCGCGCTGACGCTCAGGCGCCGCGCGCGGCCAGGGGGACGCTGATCCGCGGCCCCCACGTCGGGCCCGGCCCGCCGGCGGGCGCGCCCAGCAGCTCGGCGAAGCGCGGCTGCGGGTGCCGCGCGTGCGTCGACTGGTAGCGGCCCACCACGATGGTCACTCGGTCCGGATAAAGGTACAGCGCGCCCGCCAGCCCCACCGACTCGGGCGGCATCGCGTAGGCCTGGCCGTCGTGGACGACGGCGCCTCGCGGACCGACCAGCACCGGGAAACGCAGCGCCAGCTCGTTCGGCTCGACCTTCAACGGGCGCAGCCGCTGGCGCTCCTCGGCCAGCAGGACCGACGCCGACCGGCCGCCGGCCTCGGTCTGCGGCAGATCGTTCTGGTCGCGGACCCAGCCGGCCAGCTGGTGCGCCAGGTCCGCCTCGTCGGCGAAGGCGGCATCCTTGAAGAAGCCCAGCTTCAGCCAGTTGCCGAGGTTGGTGCCGGGCCCGCGATCGGCGCCCCGTCGCGCGCGCACCTCGACGCCCAAACCCAACTGCAGCGAAACGTACGCGAAGGCGGGGTCCCACTCGGTGACCTTGCCGTCCTTGTCCGAGCCCAGGCCCAGCGGCCGCACGCGGTCGAACGCCGCCAGCAGCGGAACGCCCCCCATGAGGCCGTAGTGGGCGACCAGAGTGCGGGCGCAGGTCTCGATCGACTGGTCGGGGACCACCGAGGCCACCGAGAAGCGCGAGTACTCGAGGCGCGAGAGGAAGATGGTCACCGGACGCGTGCGGCCGTCGCGGAAGGTGACGTCCACCTGCCCGAACCCGTGGCGCGCGATTTCGCCCGGCACCTTTTCGTGCTCGCTGAGCGGCCGGCTTCGACGCGGCCGCACGCTGGCGATCAACGAATAAAGGGCGCTCTTGCCGCCCTGATAGCCAGCTTCCCGGGCGCGCCGGACGATCTCCAGCGATCTCAGGTTTGGCTGCTCGAGCAGCAGATCGATGACAAATCGCCGGAATGGCTGGGCTTTTGACGGCCGTCCGACGCTCCGCTTCGTTGCAGCAGTTTCCTCGTCCACGCCCCTATGTACGACCACCCCCTATCCGCGGATACACGGAAAACAAAAAATCTGACCTGCGGCGGGAGTCTGGCGGCACTTACGTACCCGTTTTCAGCACCCGGCGGGCGTTTCGCCGCTCGAGGGCCAACTCGATGAGGCGGGTGAGCAGCGCCTTTTGCGACAGACCCGACGCCTCCCACATCTTGGGGTACATGGAGACCGCCGTGAACCCCGGGATGGTGTTCACCTCGTTGACGTAGAGCGCCGGTGAGGGGCCGGTCTTTTCGAGAAAGAAGTCGACGCGCGCCATCCCCGACAGCTCCAGGGTGCGGAACGTCCGCACGGCCAGCTCCTGCACGCGGGCCGCCGTGGCCGGCGGGATGTCCGCCGGGATCTTCCAGCTGGAGCCGGCCGCGTCGACGTACTTGGCGTCGTACGAATAAAAGCCGTCCGGGTGATGGACCAGGATCTCGCCGGGAATCGAGGCCTGCGGGTCGTCGTTGCCCAGCACGGCGCATTCGATCTCGCGGGCGTCGACGGCGCGCTCGATCAACACCTTGCGATCGAACTGCAGCGCCGCGCGGACGGCCGGCCCGAGACCGTCGCCGTCGCGCACGCGCGTGACGCCCACCGACGAGCCGGCGTTGGACGGCTTGACGAAGACCGGAAAGCCGAACCGCGCCGCCGGCGCCAGCGCCGCCTGCGCGTCGCGCGCGAAGCCGGCGGCGGTCACCAGCACGAAGTCGACGATCGGAATGCCCGCGTCGCGCAGCAACCGCTTGGCGACTTCCTTGTCCATGCCGACGGCCGACCCCAGCACACCGGCGCCGACGTAGCCGACGTCGGCGAGATCCAGCAGGCCCTGAACCGTCCCGTCCTCGCCGAAGGTCCCGTGCAGCACCGGGAACACCACCGTGTCGCCGCTCTCGGCGGCGGCCGGCGCGCTTTGAACCAGCGCCGCCTCGACGCCGACGGCAGGGGCGGCCGGATCCAGCGCCAGCCCGCGCGGGTTTCCGGTGGCGCCCGCCAGCGTCCGCTCGGACTCGAGGTGCCATTGGCCGCGGCGATCGATCCCGATCAGCATCGGCTCGAACCGATCGCGATCCAGCGCGTTCAAGACGTTGCGCGCCGACAGCAGGGAAATCTCGTGCTCGGCCGAACGCCCGCCGAACAGGATCACGACACGCGTCTTGCTCACGGCTTCTTCTCCTCCTCGGACATACCCAGCTCGGCGAACACGAAGCTCCAGGTGTCGACCGCCTCGGCGATCACCTTGTCGGCCGGCTTGCCCGCGCCGTGGCCGGCCCGGCTCTGGACCTCCAGCAAGATGGGGCCGCCCCCGCCGTGGCGGACCTGGGCGTCGGCCGGCGCAGCCGTCGCGGCAGCTCCCGGGACCACCGCGACCGGCCCGGTCTCGCCCGTCGCGGCTTGCAGGCGCGCGGCCATCTTGCGCGCGTGCATCGGATCGACGCGCGTGTCGCTTTCCGCCGTTTGCAGGAGCACGGCCGGGTACGCCACGCCGTCGCGCACGTGCTGATAGGGCGAGTAGGCGGCCAACCAGCGCGCCGCCTCCGGATCGTCGGGCGAGCCGTACTCGGGGATCCAGAGCTGCGCGATGCGGAACTTGTGGTAGCGGAGCATGTCCAAGAGCGGGACCTTGCAGACGACGGCGCGAAACAGGTCCGGGCGCTGGGTCAGCGCGGCGCCGACCAGCAGCCCGCCGTTGGATCCGCCCGAGATGGCCAGGCGGCGGGGCTGCGTGACCCCGTTGTCGATCAGCCACTGGGCGTCGGCCAGGAAGTCGTCGAACACGTTCTGCTTGCGATCCAGCATCCCGGCGCGGTGCCACTCCTCGCCGTACTCGCCGCCGCCGCGCAGGACCGCCAGCGCATAGACGCCGCCGGCCTCCAGGAACGGAATCACCGACGGCGACCAGCTGGGGAGCATGCTGATGCCGAACCCGCCGTAGCCGTAGAGCAGGGTCGGGCGGTCGCCGTCGCGCGGCGCGCCCTTGCGATGAGCCAGGAAGAGGGGCAGGCGCGTCCCGTCGCGCGACGTGACCATCACGCGCTGGACCTCGAACGCGGTGCCGTCGACCGGCGAGGGGAGGGCGCGCCACACCCGCGCCGCGTGGCCCGCCCGGGCTTGGTAGATGGTCGTCGGCGAAAACAAGCTGGTGAACCCGAAGTAGACCTCGGCGCGATCGCGCGCGCCGGTCAGGCCGGTCAGCGCGCCCAGGCCGGGCAGGGGGAGCTCGCCTCGCGCCTCGCCCTCGGGCCCGAACAGGCGCAGCCGCGCCGCCGCGTCGTGCAGCGACGCCACCGCCAGGCCCCCCTGCAGGTAGACGGCGTGCTGCAGGACCTCGTCGCCCGGCGGAACGATCAGGCGCCAACCCGCCCGCTCGGGGTGGTGCGGGTCGATGCTGACGATGCGCCCGCGCGGCGCGCCGCTGGTGGTCAGGACGTACAGTCGATCGTCGCGCGCCTCGACCACTTCGAACCGCGCGTCCTCGCCGGTGGCGACCGGCACCGGGCCGCCGGCCGCGCGCGTGTCCAGCAGCCACAGCTCGCTCTTGGTCCAGCCCTGGCTGACGGTGATGGCCAGCCAGCGGCCGTCCGGCGACAGATCGACGCCCGGCCAGTCGGTCCGATCGCGCCCGTCGCCGAAGATCTTGCGATCGCCGGCGGGGTCGTCGCCCAGGCGGTGCTGAAAGACGGCCCGGTGATACGGCTCCTCGCTGGCCGGAACCTGGCCGGGGCGCGGGTAGCGCGTGTAGTAGAAGCCGCCGCCGTCGGGCATCCAGGCCAGCGAGCAGGCGCGCGTCCGCGGGATGACGTCGGGCAGGTCCTGGCCGCTGGCGACGTCGCGGACGCGCAGCGTCGACTCTTCGCTGCCGCCGTCGCTGGTGCCGTACGCGACGCGCCCGCCGTCCTCGGACGGGAACCACCAGTCGATGGCGCGCGTCCCGTCGGGGCGGCCCTGGTTGACGTCGACCAGCGCGCGCTCCGGCCCGTCGCCGTCCCGCACGTAAAGGACGGGCTGGTTCTGGCGGCCCTCGCGTCGCGTGTAGAACAGCCGCTGCCCGGCGCGGCGCGACAGCGGCACGCCCAGCGAACCGATGCCGAACAGCCCGCGCAGCCGCTCGCCCAGCGCCGCGCGCCCCGGCAGCCGGTCCAGGAACCCGCGCGTGCGGGCGTTCTGCGCCGCCGTCCATTGCTGGACGGCCGGTGCGTCACCGTCCTCTAGCCAGGCGAAGGGATCCGAGGCGCTCACGAGTGACCACAGTAGCAAGGCATGCGCGCCGGCGCCGATTTTCACAGATCCAGCCCGTGCATGAGCCGGTTGAGCCGCGGGGTGAGGGCGGCCAGCAGGACGGCCGTGCCGAGGCCCATCACGACGAAGATGAAATAGAAGTCGGCCTGCCCGCCGAACAGGTGAAACAGCTCGCCCCGCGCCACCCGGTCCGTCAGCGCGGCGAGCTGGCCGGCGACCAGCTCGGAGATGGAGGTCGCGAAGAACCAGAAGCCCATCATCAGCGCCGACAGCTTGAGCGGCGTCAGCTTGGTCACCAGCGACAGGCCGATGGGCGACAGGCACAGCTCGCCGAAGGTGTGGAAGGCGTAGGCCGCCGTCAGCCACCAGGCGCTGACCAGGCCGCCGTGGTCGCCGCGGCGGGCGCCTTCGACCATGAAACCGAACCCGACGGCCAGCAGCACCAGCGCGGCGGTCATCTTGGCGGGCGTGCTCGGCTCGCGGCCGCGCCGCCCCAGCGCCGTCCAGGCCGACGCGAACAGCGGCCCGGCCAGGATCAGGATCGCCGGGTTGATCGACTGGAACCAGGAGGCCGGCACCTGGAAATGGCCGATCCAGCGGTCGGTGCGCTGTTGGGCGAAGAAGTTCATCGACGACGCCGCCTGCTCGAACGCCACCCAGAACGGGATGGTGAAGGCCATGATCAGCACCAGCGCGATCAAGCGATCCCGTTCCTGGCGCGTCAGCGGCCCGGCGGCGGCGCGGTCCTGGGCTTGCGCGCGGCTGGGTTCGTCGCCGATGTCGCCCACATAGCGGCGTTTGAGCCGCAGGTACAGCACCAGGCCGCACACCATGCCGACCCCCGCGCAGCCGAACCCGTAGTGCCAGCCCCAGCGCGGGCTTTCGCCCAGGTATCCGCAGGCGAGCTGCCCCAGGAGGGCGCCCAGGTTCACGCCCATGTAGAAGATCGTGAAGCCCCCGTCGCGGCGTGGGTCGCGCTGGCCGTAGAGCTGCCCGACCATCGTCGAAGCGTTCACCTTGAAGAAACCGGTCCCGATCGCCACCAGCGCCATCCCCGCGAAGAACGTCGGTGTGGTGGGGACCGCCATGCAGAAGTGGCCGGCGGCGATGATCGCGCCCCCCACCACCAGCGACCGGTGCGTCCCCCACCAGCGGTCGGCGATGACCCCGCCCAGCACCGGCAGCGCGTACGAGCAGAACCCGTACCAGCCGAACAGCCGGCTGGCCGAAGCCTGCGACCAGCCCATGCCGCCGCGCGCGCTGTCCGCGATGAACAGGACCAGGATGGCGCGCATCCCGTAAAACGAGAAGCGCTCCCACATCTCGACCAGGAACAGCAGGAACAGCCCGGGCGGCTGGCCGCGCTTTGCCTGCGCAGGTTCGGTCACGGCGCCGGGGGGGGCGGCGCCGGGGAGGCGGGCGGCGCCTGCAGGGGGACCGGCGGCTGGGGCGGCGCCGGCGGAAGCGCGGGAGGCAGCGTGCTCAGGAAGTCGTCGACCAGGCGGCCGACGTCCTCGGGACGATCGGCCTCCAGGTCCAGCGCCTGGCGGGCGTGCCAGAGCACGTGGCCGTCGTAGGTCGAGACCAGCGTCATCGAGACGTAGACCTCGTCGCCGGCGAACATCGGGTCCTCGTAGCCGACCCTGCCGTCATGCGTGTAGACCGGCTCGTCCAGCGGAACCATCAAGGCCAGGTCGACGCCCCCGCCGACGAAGAC
>JAICYS010000021.1 GCA_025934105.1 Myxococcota bacterium
CTTCTGGGTGCTCGGCGTGGGTGGTCGTGTTTGCATAGACACCAACCACAAGCGCTCGCGCCGAGCCTTTTTCAAGCTCTTTTCGCTATTCCTGTCCTCGGACTCACGCCGTCGCTACGCGGGACGCGCGAAACCCACGTTGAAGCCGCCGTCCCAGAATGCCGCCGGCATTCACGAGCAAAAGAATGTCTGCAGCGGTCACATCGAGCGGCATATGTCGTCTTTCTCCGTCGCGCGCGAACGCCACGCTCACCAGAGGCGCGTACCCTCAACGCTCGCCGCACAGGGTTCTTCCCGATTCACTCCACATCGGGCCGAGCGGCGACGCGCGCCTCGCCGCTCGGGAAGCCACATCGGCCTCGGGAAGCGCGGTCGCCGAATAGGGGCGGCGGCTCTTCGAACTCGTCGCGGGAACGACGAACGGATCGTTGATCGCCGCGCGAACCGCTCGCGTTCCGTGGGGACCGAACTCGATAGCGGACCGCGAATTCGTCACTTGCGTTACAAAGCAGACGGAGCCTGAAGCATTACCCAGCGAGAGAAAGCCCGATGCAGAAGCCCGACATCAGTCCGGAATCGACGGCTTCGAGGGCGCTGGCTCGGACGGCGCTCGAACCGAGACCAGCGAAATTTCGAACGTCGTGAACGTTGGTGACGCTCCACCGCGCGACGACGCGGTCACCGGCCGTCGCGCCGAGGAGGCCCACCCGCCGTTCGCTCCGCGTGCGCTGACGGTTCGGAAACATCGGTCGTGGTAGGGACGGGTCTCGGCCTGCCCCTGCCAACGTGGTTGCCTGGCAGGCGCTGGAGGTGTGCCGCAAGCTCTCGAGACCGATCTCGCGCTCGCGCGACATGCGCTGGCGTACGCCGGCGGCCTGTTTGGGATCGAGCGCGAGGCCGCCGCCGCGCCGCCCGGGGTGCGCGGCCAGACCCGGCGAGCCGAGTCCGAGGGACCCGTCGACGCTTCCTTCGACCGGCGCGAGGCAGACGGCAAGCAGGTCCTCGATCGGACGCCGGCCACGAACGCCATCGGCTATGGCCGGACTCCTCGGGTCGCGCTCCAGCGCTTCCGGGACGGCCGTCGCCTCCCTCTCCGATGATGACGGGCGGTCGGAGCAGGTTGGACTTCGGCGACAAAGCCGCGCCGGCATTGCTGGCATTCGCCGAAGGCCAGTAGACCGCCCGGCCCATGGCCTCGTGCAAGCGGTACCAGATCAGAGCGTCCTCGCCGGCCTCTGCGAGGGTCGTCGCACCGGCCTCCTCGTCGGCGCTACATCTGAAGCCGAGCGTGCCCCAGGCGGGGCGGCGTTCGCGCTCGTGCCGTCGGGCGCGGCCGAGCCGTCGCGGTTGGATGAATCAGACCCTTGGCCAGGAGCGCGCCGCCCAGCGAGCAGAAGTACAGATAGCCGCGCCGATCGCCGAAGCGGTGGATGACGCGGTCGAGCGGAGCCCCTGGCTGGACGTGCATCAAGCCGGTGAGTCCGCGGATCACCCCCACGTCGCCTTGCGGAAACACGTCCAGCCGGCGCAGGCCGCGCAGCAGGATCACGGCCGCGCTCCACGGGCCGATGCCGGGCAGGTCCGCGAGTAACCGGAGCGCCTCCCCGCTGCTCAGTTGCACGAGCTTTGCCTCTGTCACGTCGCCCGCCTCGACGGCGACGGCGGCGCCGCGGAGCGCTTCGGCCTTCCGCGCGCTCAACCCGCAAGCTCGAAGCGCGCCCAGCCGGGCACCGGCGATTGCCGCGGCGGCCGGAAACGCATGGCGTTCTCGACCCTGGTGGACCACCGTCCCTCCGAAGCGCGCCACCAGCCGGCGGACAACGGCGACGCCGGCGTCCAGGCTCAGCTGCTGGAACGGAATCACGTTGGCGAAGGTTTCGAAGAGGCCCGGAAACCGGGGCGGGCGCATCCCGCGCAACGGCAGCGCCACGGCCTCGAGCCTGCGCTCCCCTTCCAGCAGGCGCTGCAACGGCTTCGGATCCACGTCCAGTCCAAGCACGGTGCGCACCATCCGCACGGCCGCGGCGCGCCTGTGGCGGGACTCGCCGCCCGAGAGCACGCGACATCGGACTTGGGGCCGCGCGACCGTCCCCTGATTCACGACCTCGACCAGCACCGGACCGTCCGGCGTCGTGAGGACGCGCAGGTAGCGACCGTCTTCCCAGACGTCGACGAGGTTGGTGGGCCGCCGCTGCAGCACCCGAACCGTGGCCTCCAGGTGAAACGGGGCTCCGGTCTGCAGGGAGGCTTCCTTGGCCCCGCCGCGACGACTCGGCTGGGCGAAGGGCGGCTCCGCCAGCGCGTCTGGCGGGCGAGTCGAATCGACAGGCGCGCCCCCGGCGGGCAGCTCCTGCGGTTGGCGTACGTCAATCATCGGGTCCTCCCGCTGGCGCGGCGGCGCTCTTCTCCGTCGGAGGACAAGCATGCGACCGGCACCGGCGGCGCACAATCACCGCAGGACCGAACGTGCGCGCATGCCGTCGCGTGCGCGGTGTCGCGCTCGTGCTGACCCACCCTGCGCCCGCACGCCACTCACTCCGCTTGCCCAAGCGGTCGCGTGGGGTAGTCTCAGGTACGACATGCGTGCTGATGCGGGCGTCCCTGGAGCAGCAAACGCCTCCAGCGCGCCCGGCCCGGGCGAGCGGCGCAGGTCGCGCCAGTCGGCAGGGGTCATTCTGGGCGTCCTGATTGGCACGGTGCTGACGCTGATTGCCTCCGGCGTGTATTCGAGGCGCGCCGCCGCCAGGCTGGACCGCGCCGCGATGAGCATCGCGGCGGATGCTTCGCCGGCCATCGAGGAGCTGTCCGCGGTGCGGGAACGGATCCTCCGCATCACCGTCGCCGCGACGGAGGCGGTCGAGCGGTCGACGGACGGGGCCCGCTTCGATCCTGGGGAGCTGGCGCGTCCTCTGGCGCTGCTTCATCGCGATCTGTCGGCGTATCGCGAGCTGCCGTTCTACCCGCGAGAGGAGATCCTCTACGCGGACGTTCAACGCAAGGTGAACGTCTTCGAGCAGCGCCTGGCCAGGTTCTCGGCGCTGGTCAGCGCGGGCGACAGGCGCGGCGCCTCGACGGCGCTCACGGCGGAGCTGCTGCCGAGCGCGATGGACACCGACGCCGGGATCGCCGCGTTGACGTCGTTCAACGCCCAGCAGCAGCATCAGCTCGCCATCGAGATTCCCGCAGAGCGCGGGCGGGCGGCGACGGTCGGTTTCCTGCTGCAACTCTTGACCGGCGTGCTCGGGCTCGTGCTGACCGCGCTGGTCGTCCTCGGCGCGCGCCGTTACACCCGAATGGTGCAGGCCCAGGGGCGCACCGCCGACGATCAGGCGCGCAGCGTGGCCGAGTTCGGCGCGAAGCTGGAATCGATCATCGGCGCCTGCGTCGACATCGCCGGCGCGATCACGTCGTCGAGCGATCCCATGAGGGTCTTTCAGCTCATCGCCGACCAAGCGCGCGTGGTGGCCGGGGCGCGTTACGCCGCCGTGGGTTGCGGAACCGACCGCGATCGGCCGTTCCAACCGTGGGTCTCGTCCGGTGTGCCGGCCAGCACCATCGCCGAGCTCGGTCGGCCGCCGCGTCCGGACGGCCTCTTCGCCGACGTGGTCCACGATCGGCGGTCCATCCGCCTCGCCGACGTGACACGACATCCCCTGTTCCGCGGGCTCCCGAAAGGGCACCCGCCGCTGGGCGCGTTCATCGGCGTGCCGATCCTCCGCGACGGTCAAAACGTGGGCAACCTCTTCCTGGCGCGCGCGACCGGCGAAGCTCCGTTCACCGCGCAGGACGAGCGAGCGGCCGACCTGCTGGCGGGGTTCGTGGCCGTCGCCATCGAGAACGCCGGCCTTTACAATCGCGCGCTCGCGGCCAAGCGCGCCCGCGAGGACCTGCTCGCGACGGTTTCGCACGATTTGAAGAATCCGCTGAACACGATCCGCCTGTCCACCCGAACGCTGGCCGGGCGGGTGGAGGGTGAGCGGGTGACGGAGTCGCTGGCGAGAATCGATCGGGCGGTGGAACGCATGTCTCGGCTCATCGGCGATCTGCTCGACGCCGCCAAGATCGAAGCTGGCGCGCTGCGGACCGCGCCGCGGGCGGAGGACGCGTCGTTCCTCATCGAGTCCGCCGTGGAGTTGCTTCGGATGATCGCGGCCGACAAGGACATTCAGCTCGTCGCCGTCCCTCCGGCGACCGCCACGCTGGTGGCCTGCGAGCGCAGCCTGATTCTGCGGGTCCTCGCGAACTTGATCGGAAACGCGATCAAGTTCAGCCCCAGCGGCTCGTCCGTGTCGGTCGGAGCAGAGCCGCAGTCCGGGCAGGTCCTCTTCTCCGTCGCGGACAGCGGGCCCGGCATCCCGGCCGAGCAGGCCGCTCACGCCTTCGAAAGGTACTGGCAGCAAGGCGACTCGGATCGCCGAGGGAGCGGCCTGGGGCTGTACATCGCCAAGGGGATCGTCGACGCTCACCGCGGCCGGATCTGGATCGAGAGCACGCCCGGACACGGAACCACCATGCGGTTCACCCTCCCGGTCGCGCGCGCTGAAGCGCAAACCGCCGCCACGGCGGCGGCGCCGCCGCCGGCCTGAGCAGCCCGCCGGTTCTGCTTCGCGTGGCCGCGGCCATCGTCGCTATTCCTTCGCTGCGACCACCGGACCCTGCGAGGTCCAACAGGTACGTGCTCACCAACTCTGTTCGGGGAGCGCCGACGCGGGGCCGAGGTCGACGACTTTTTGCCGCGATCGTTCGTCGGGCCGAGGCTCGCGGTAGCCGACGGCCAGGATTCACGTGCACGTTGTAGTGGTCGAGCGCCCGCCGCACCTCCCGGCCGCCCTCGACTTGAGCTCGCGCAACCCGCTGACCATGGGCTTTCTTGTAACTGCCGCAGGGGGAGCCAACATGGAGCCGCCTATACGCGAGTTCTAGCCAATCTGGCCTGGCCCTCCGCGCCCGCGACTTGCGCTAGTGCACCGCCGTCGAAATAGCGTCACGTTCGGCGTTGACGCGATTTCGACGGCGGTGCACTAGTCTCTTTCGAGCCACATGACATCGGATTCGACTCTGCTCGCGATGATTTCCAGAATCTCGCTGTTTCGGGAGTTCGACGGATGCGTCGTCGGATTCCAAGGCGACGGTGAGTGCCGGGTTCTCGTGAAGGCCAGACCCGTGTCGTCGACCTACCGGTGCGTCGCGATCGTCATCGAGCTGGTCGAGGATGACGATCCCGCCGGCCTCCGCGAACTGCAGTCTGTGGCCAAAGCGCCTCCGGGAGCGACGCGCGCGACGGATTACGTCTCGAATCGAAGCCGTGTCGGATCCGAAATGGCCGGCGGCGGCATCAGCTGTGGCCTGACCATCGTCTCGGCGCTGGGCATGATCGCAGGTGTCGCTGGCGAGATTCCGACAGGCGGTGCTTCGTCCTTCCTGGTCGTGGCCGCATGGACGGGAATAACCATGGGAGGTCTCCAATGCCTCAATGGATTGGTTCGGGTCGGCGCTGCATTCGCAGCACTTGACGACAATAGCTTACAGCGGTGGGACTCGACGCTGACGTATTCGTCCGCGTCGCTGCTCGTGGATGCGATCGGCGTTGCAAGCGGCATCGCCACATTGCCCGCCGCCGCCCGAAACCTGTTCGCCGTTCTCTCGCGTCAACGCGTTTTCATGGCGAAGGGGCTCAGCCTGGCATCCCTTCGCGGCATGAACCGAGTCGAGCGGCTACACGCCCTCTCAGAGGTGTTTGAAGATGCCGCGAAGACGCCAGAGGGCCGAAAGGCACTGGTCGAGGCCGCACGTTCGGCCGGGATCGGGTCGAAGACATTGCAGCGGGGCTCCGGAATCTCCGTCCGTCACGCGGAGGCGCTGAGGCGGGTCATCTCGGACGAGACGGTGAAGCGACTGTCCGCATCACTCCGGGACGTCCTGACCGGCACCGCTGTCGTCGGCGCCAGTGCGACTCCCGCGTCGTTGACCGGAAGCGCCAGCGGCTCCGTGAATTACGTCATTCATCTGCTCGACGCCGGGGTCGTTCGTTCGACGAAGTAGGCCCGTCGACAACCTTCTGCGACAGAGCGCCGAAGAACGCGAGGCCGAGCCCGAAGAGCGAGATGCCTGCCAGCGCAAGTGGGACGCTCTGCGCTCCGAAGGCGGTCGCGGTGCTTAAGGCGCCGATGCACGCGACAGAGAGAGCTGCCGTGCGCGCCCGCGGCGAGCCGCGCCGGCGTAACCTGATAGGCGGGCCAAGGAGGCTTGTCAGGAGAGCGCCGAGCACGCTGCCGTCAGCATCCTGCAGCATCCACCCACCGTGCCGATCGTAGACCCGCGCCGTATCGCCATCGAGGGTCCAGCCAGAATCCGCACGCATCGTAACCGGTTGCCCAGCGACCATCGCCACGAGCTTGTGGCCGTTCGGCCGGATCTCGACGCCGCGAAAGGTGCGCCGCGCCGACAGGAAGGCGACTCCGGCAGCGAGCAAGGCGGCGAATGCGGTGACGTACAAGAGGGTGATTTCAGTCCGTCGAGCCAGGATGCCGAGGATGGCCGCGACGGGTGTCAGCGCCTGGCCGAAGCGCCACCGCGATCCAATGGTCCGTCGAACGACAGGCACGAGCATTGGCATCACAGCCTATCACCACACATCCGGTGCCGTACGCTGGCTGCCGACCGTGAGCACAACGGGAGCCTGCCGGTTTACAATGGCAAAGCCATGCAGCGTGACGGAAATGGACGGGTGTTGCTGTCGGCGGCCGATGTCGTCGGACATCTCGCGTGCGGGTACCTGACTGAGCTCAGCCCAGCCTTCGCACCGGCGGTCGATCATGACAATGCCCTTGCGACCGTGCGCCCCTCCTTGTCGATCACCGCGATGCAGGCGGGAATCCCCGTGCGACCGCCGGGCAGGGCCTCGAAGGGGTTGGCGCGGAGGCGGAGCCTGAGCGGCTGTCGCGGCGCCGGCCGGAGCTAACGAATCGCCGTGGCGACGGCGGGAGAGGCGGAGCGCAGGAGCCGAACGAGGGGGGCGGGATAGATGCCGAGCCAGAGCACCCCGGCGACGAGACCGGCGAGCGCCACACCGCTGGCGGCGGAGACTCTGGGTCTGCTGAAGGGAGCGGCTTCTCCGCCCGTCGAATACATGGCGACCAGGATTCGCAGGTAATAGTAGAGGCCGATCCCGCTATTTAGCACCAGCACGATGAGCAGCGGCCAGAGTGACGAGGACGCGCCGGCGGCGACGACGTAGAACTTGCCGACGAAGCCCCCGGTCAGGGGGATGGCGGCGAGGGACAGCAGCGCTGTCGAAAGGGTCGCGGCGAGCCAGGGCCGGCGCCAAAAGAGCCCTCGGTAGTCGTCGAGCTCCTCGGCCTCGTGTTCCCCCGACGAGAGCACCGTGACGACGCCGAACGCCGCCAGCATGGTGAGCACGTAGGCCGCGAGGTAGTAGCCGATCGCCTCGACGGCCAGGGGACCGCGCGCGCGCAAGGCGATGAGCAGATAGCCGAGGTGCGCGATCGACGAGTAGGCCAGGATGCGCTTGATGTTCGTCTGTCTGAGCGCGAGGAGGTTGCCTGCGAACATCGACACGACGGCGATGAGGCTGATGACCAGCGCCAGCGACGGGACGATCTGGGCGTGGACCTGCATGAAGAAGCGCAAGAGCACGGCGAACACGGCGCCCTTCGAGGCTGTGGCGACGAAGGCGGTGACCGGCGCGGGCGCGCCCTGGTAGACGTCGGGCGTCCACAGGTGAAACGGCACGAGGGCCAGCTTGAATCCGACTCCGGCAACGACGAGCGCGAGGCCGGTGAGCCACACGGCGCCGTGTGCGCCTTTGCCGCTGGCGATCAGCTCGGCCATCTTGCCGAAGTCGAGGGTGCCCAGCGCGGCGTAGACCAGCGCCATCCCGAAGAGCAGGATCGCGGCCGACGCGCCCGCCAGCACCAGATACTTCAGGGCCGCCTCGATGCCGGCTGGTCCCAGCGCCGTCCTTGGCGCCCGATAGCCGATCAGCGCATAAAGGGACACGCTCAGGATCTCGAGCCCCAGGAAGAACGACGCGAAGTGGTCGCTCGCGGCGAGCACCGCCGCGCCCATCGTGGCCAGCAGGAAGAGGACGTAGATCTCGCCGGAGCCGCTCTCTCGCAGGTAGCCGTACGACAGCGCGACGGTCGCCATGCCGGCGACCAGGATCAAGCCGATGAAGAACAGCGCGTAACGATCGACGACCAGCAGCGGGCTGGCCGAGCGCGGGGCGTAGCTGGCGGCGACGGGCAGCGCGGCGAAGGCCAGGAGCAACCCCGCGAACGCCAGGATCGCGGCGGCGCGCTCGCTGCGCGAAAAGCTGATGAGCACGAGATCGGCCACCGCCGCGAGCGCGACCAGGAGCAGCGGACCCAGGACGGCCACCTGCGGGTGACTCACGGCCGACTCCGGCTCGCATGGCAGCCCGTGGCGAAAGTCGAACCGAGCCGACACGCGCCCGTCGGGGCGGGGCGAGGCGCCGACGCGCCGAGGTCGTCACGCGAGCGGCGAAGCGGCAGACGCCTCTGCCCCGCCCTTCGCGGCGAGGCGGAGACTGTCGTGACGCGTTCATAGGGGGGCAGATGCGCCAGGGCGCCGGTGACGCGGTCGAGGACCGGCTGCGGGTACAGCCCGAGCCAGAGGATGCCCACCACCAGCACGGCCTGGGCGGTCACATCTCGGGCCGACAGATCGCGCGTCGTCCAGGCTTTCCCTCGCGGCCCGTGGAAGACCCGCTGCACGATCCAGAGGGAGTAGATCGTCGCCGGCACCAGCCCGACTGCCGCGACGACGGCGATGATCGGATGGGTGGGCCAGGTTCCGGCCAGGACCAGGAATTCCCCCACGAAGTTGCCGAGGCCGGGCAGGCCGAGCGAGGCCATGGCGAAGAACATCCCGACGGCGCCCATCCTGGGGACGGCGCTCCAGAGTCCCCCCATCTTGCGGAGCTCGCGGGTGTGCAGCCGCTCCTGCAGGGAGCCGGCCAGCATGAACAACGCGCCGGTCGAGAGGCCGTGGCAGATCATCTGCATCACGGCGCCCTGAAACGCCATGGTGCTGCCGGCGAAGATCCCGACCAGGACAAAGCCCAGGTGGCTGACGCTGGTGTAGGCGATCAGCCGTTTCAGGTCTGGCTGCGCGAACGCGAGCACCGCGCCGTAGTGGATCCCGACCACGCCCACCACCAGCGCGATCGGCGCGAACGCGCTGGCGGCGGAGGGAAACAGCGGCACGACAAAGCGCAAGAGGCCGTAGGCGCCGGTCTTCAGCAAGAGGCCGGCGAGGATCACGCTACCCGCGGTGGGCGCCTCGGTGTGGGCGTCGGGCAGCCAGGTGTGAAGCGGCACCGCCGGCAGCTTGACCAGGAACGCGATGACGAAGCCCAGCATCAGCCAGCGCGCGGTCGGCGCGGCCATGGGCGTGCCGAGCAGCGCCAGGTAATCGAACGTGTAGACGCCGGTGGCGGCGTGGTGCACCCACCAGAGGCCGAGGATGCCGAGCAACATCAGCAGCCCGCTCAGCTGAGTGAAGATGAAGAACTTGATGGCTGCGTAGGTGCGGCGCTCGTGACCCCAGATGCCGATGAGGAAGTACATCGGCACGAGCATCAGCTCCCAGAAGAAGGCGAACAGGAACAGATCGAGCGTCAGGAAGACGCCCAGCACGCCGACCAGGCTCCCCATCAAATTCAGGTGGAAGAACCCGACCCGCTCGGTAATCTCCGTCCACGAGGCCAGGACCGACACGATCCCCAGGACCAGTGTCAGGAGCACCATCAGCAGGCTGACGCCGTCGACGGCCAGATGGACGCGGATGCCCAGCTCGGGGATCCAGGGCCGATCGAGCTGCGCGGTCCAGCCGCCGGCGCGCGGGACCAACGTGGCGACGGCCAGGACCAGATCGAGGAGCAACGTCCCCACACAGATCCAGCGCGGTGCCGAACCGTGGCGGCCCAGCGCCCAGGCGAGGAGACCGCCGGCGAGCGGAATCAGGATGAGCGCCGCGAGGATCATGCGAAGAGCACGATGGCGATGACGATCACCGCGCCGGCGACGATGCTCATCGCGTACCAGCGCAGGTGACCAGTTTCGCTGCGACTCAACATGCGGCCGAGCCCGCGCGTCCCCAGCGCGACGCCGCGAAATGGCTGGTCGATGGCGTCGCTTTGATCGACGCGCGCAAACCAGCGATAGGGACGTTCGATGAGCCAGCCGTAAAGAACGTCGAAGCCCCAGTCGGCCGACCAGAACCGGGCGAGGTGGCGTGTGAGGGGCCCGCGGGGCAGGACGGCGACGACCCTCGGGAAGCGAAGATAGGCGGCCCAGGCGATCGCAATCCCGCCGAGGGCGACGGCCCCGGCGATCAACTCGAGCAGCGCCTCCAGGCCGACGCCCATTTCGCGGCCGGCCGGCAGGGCGGATCTCATGAACGTCGAAAACACCGGGAGGTTCCCCAGCGTGCGCGGTACCTCGACGAGGCCGCCGACGGCCGACAGGATCGCCAGAATCACCAGCGGCACCAGCAGGCGTCCCCGGCGCGCCACCGTCGGCGCTGTCTTCTCCTGGCCGAAGAAGACCAGGAAGACGACGCGAAAGGTGTAGATGGCGGTGAGGAGCGTGCCGACGATTCCCGCCGCCCAGAGCCAGTGGCCACCGGCGCCGGCTGTCCACGTCTCGTCGAGGATCCAGTCCTTGCTGTAAAAGCCGGCGGTCACGATCGGGAACCCGGACAGAGACGCGCCGGCGATAAGGAAGGTCCAAAAGGCGACCGGCAACGAGCGCCGCAACGCCCCCATCTTGTAGATGTCATGCTCGTGTCCCAGTGCATCGATGACCACGCCCGCTGCCAGGAACAGCAGCGACTTGAAGAGGGCGTGAGTCATGAAGTGCAAGATGGCCGCCGACCAGGCGCCCACGCCGAGCGCCAGGAACATGTAGCCGATCTGACTCATGGTCGAGTATGCGAGCACGCGCTTGATGTCGCGCTGGAAGAGCGCGCTCACGCCGGCGAGGAGCAGCGTGGCGGCGCCGATGATCGCGACCGCGAGCGCGGCGGCCGGCGCGAGCTCGAACAACGTGTGTGTGCGGGCGATCAGGTACACGCCCGCGGTCACCATCGTCGCCGCGTGGATCAGCGCGGAGACTGGGGTCGGGCCGGCCATCGCGTCGGGAAGCCAGGTCTGCAGGGGGAGCTGAGCGGATTTTCCGACCGCGCCGCCGACCAGCAGCAGCGCCGCCGCGAGCGGCGCCCCGCTGCCTTTCAGCCAGACCTGCGGCGCCGCCTCCAACATCTTCTGGAGGTCCAGCGTCCCGAGCCGGGTGAACAAGAAGAAGATCCCGACGGCCAGCGACACGTCCCCGATTCGCGTCACGATGAAGGCCTTCTGGGCCGCCCGGCCGTTGACCTGGTCCTTGTACCAAAACCCGATCAGGAGGTAGCTGCACAGGCCCACGCCTTCCCAGCCCAGATAGAGGAGCAGCAGATTGTCGGCCAGGACCAGCGTCAGCATCGAGGCCACGAACAGGTTCATGTACGCGAAGAACCGCGCGTAGCCCTCCTCGTTCTCCATCGAGGCGGACGCGTACAGGTGGATGAGGAAGGAGACCACCGCGACCACCACCATCATCACCAGCGAGAGCGCGTCGAGTCGGAGGCCGATGGTGGGTCGAAACGTCGAGACCGAGATCCAGCGCCAGAGGGTCTGCGAATAAGCGTGGCCGGCCGGGGGCGCGGCCACGAATCGAACGGCGACGGCGAGCGCGGTCGCCGCCGAGAGGGCCACCGCCCCCACGCCGACGGTGGCGACAGCGCGGCGGGGCATCCGGAAGCCCGCCAGCGCCAGCACCACGAAGCCGGCGAGGGGAAGCGCGGCGATGAGCCACAGGAGCCGGAGCATCTCAGCCGCGCAAGTTCGACGCGATGTCCGCGTCGAGCGTGCTCCATTGGTGGTGCAGCCGCAGGACCAGCGCCAGGCCCACCGACACCTCGGCCGCCGCCATCGCCAGGACGAACAAGAACATCACCTGGCCGTCCGCCGCGTGCCAGCGAGCGCCGGCCGCCACGAACGCCAGTCCCGCGGCGTTCAACATGATCTCGATCGACATCAGGATGAAGATGACGTTTCGACGGACGAGGACGCCCACCAGGCCCATCGCGAAGAGCAGGCCGGCCAGGGCGAGCACCGTGTCCATCGGGACGGCAAGCATCAGATCGTTCCCTTGGCATCGGCGGCGCGTGGGGGGCGCGCCAGGTGCAGGGCTCCGACCAGCCCCGCCAGCAGCAGCAGCGAAGCCAGCTCGAGGCCGATGAAATAGACGCCGAAGAGCCGTTGGCCGACCTGCTTGGGCGTGACGAGGCCGAAGCCGGCCTCGACGGACGCCGAAGTGGCGACCGCGTAGACCAGCTCGGCGGCCAGGATGACCGCGAGTACGCCGGGCCCGATCCAGATGGCCGGCGTGAGCCAGGCGCGCTCTTGCTCGACCGAGCCCGGACCCAAGTTGAGCATCATCATCACGAAGATGAAGACCACCATGATCGCGGCGGCGTAGATGATGACCTCCAGCGCGGCCACGAAGGGCGCGCCGAGTTGGTAGAAGATGATCGCAACCGCGAGCAGCGAGATGATGAGGTAGAGAAGCGCGTGAACCGCGCTGGCGCGGGTCACGACCATGAAGGTCGCCACCAGCGCGATCGCTGCGGCCACGTAGAACGTCGCGCTCACGGCAAGAGACTCCGAACGTCGACGGGGGGGCGCTCGTTCTCGGCCTCTCCCTTGTCCTTGCCGCCGATGGCCAGCCCGGCGATGCGATAAAAGTTGTAGCCGGGATACTTCCCCTGCCCGCTGATGAGGAGGTCGTCCTTCTCGTAGACCAGATTCGCCCGCTGGTACTCGCCCATCTCGTAGTCCGGCGTGAGCTGGATGGCGTAGGTGGGGCAGGCGTCCTCGCAATAGCCACAGAAGATGCAGCGAGAAAAGTTGATGCGGAAGAAGTCCGGGTAGCGCCGGCCGTGATCGTCCTCGGTCGCTTGCAGGGCGATGCAATCGACCGGGCAGGCGACGGCGCACAGGTAGCAGGCCACGCAGCGCTCCTGCCCGTCCGGATCGCGCGACAGGATGATCCTGCCGCGCCAGCGCGGCGGCAGCGGCGCTTTGTGTTCCGGATACTGCACGGTGACCCGACGTCGGAACATGTGAAGGAAGACGAGCCACAGGGACCGCAACTGGCTGAACATCGACGCCTCCTAACGTTTCAACCCGATGACGACCGCCGCGGTGACCGAGAGGTTCAACAGGCTGAGCGGCAAGAGCACCTTCCAGCCATAGGCCATGAGCTGGTCATAGCGGGGCCGCGGCAGCGCCGCGCGCAGCAGGATGAAAAACGCGATGAACGCGAAGGTCTTGAGAAGGAACCAGACCAGCGGCGGCAGCCAGGGCCCCAGCCATCCTCCAAAAAAGAGGGTGGTGATCATCGCCGAGATGAGCGTGATCCCCAGGTACTCGCCGACGAAGAACAGGCCGAACTTCATCCCCGAATATTCGCTGTGGAAGCCCGCCACCAGCTCGCTCTCGGCTTCGGGGAGATCGAACGGCAAGCGGCGGGTCTCGGCGACGCCGGCGACCAGGAAGATGACCAGCCCCACCGCCTGCGGGATGCAAAACCAGAGGTGGCGCTGCGCCTCGACGATCGCGCGGAGGTTGAAAGAGCCGGCGATCAGCACCACGCCCATGAGCGACAGGCCCATGAACACCTCGTAGCTCAGCATCTGAGCTGCCGCGCGCAGACCGCCGAGCAGCGCGTACTTGCTGTCCGAGGCCCAGCCTCCCAGCACCACGCTGTAGACCCCGAGCGAAGACATGGCGAGAAAGAACAGCAGCCCGACGTTGAGGTCGATGACGCCGATCCCGGGCGCGACCGGCACCACCGCGAACGACAGCAGCACCGTCACCACGATCACCGCGGGCGCCATGACGAACACCGGCCGATCGGCGAACGGAGGGATCCAGTCCTCTTTGGTCAGGAGCTTGATCGCGTCGGCGACCACCTGCAGCAGGCCAAACGGCCCCACGCGGTTGGGCCCGTATCGGTCCTGCCACAGCGCCAGGAGCCGCCGCTCCACCCAGATGAGGCCGGCCGCGATCGACAAGGCGACCAGGAGGACGCCAATGACGTTCACGAGGCCATGCGCGAGCGGATTCACGGCGTCACCTGGTCCCTGCGATGCTGCCCCAGGCCGGAAGCACGACCCCCCGCACCGCGGGAAGGACCATCGACAAGCCGGCGACGCCGCGGGGAATCGCGGGGGACACGCGCACCGCCAGGGACCAGGCGCGGTCGCCCAGCGTGAGGACGACCTGCCCGCCCGCCACGACGCCGACCGCCCCGGCGTCATCCGGGTGCAAGGCGAGCCGCGCCGCCGGCGTCCGCTCGGCGACTCCCGGCGAGAGCCGGCTCAGCTCTTCCGACCCGAAGAGGCTGTAGGCAGGGACGACCAGCCACTTCCCCGCCACGGCGGAGAACGGCGGGGGCGGCGCGGCGAAGTAGACCGCCGCCTCCGGCTTCGGAGAGAGGACGCGCACGCCCGAATCACCGCCGCGCAGCGGGCCGCCCACCTCCTCCTGGAACCGGTTCAGCGATTGAATCGAGTTCCAGCCCGGCGACCAGAAGAAGGGCTGAAGCGGCGGCGGCGGTTGGTCCGGGTAGCCCTCCATCGAATGGGCGAGAGGAGAGTCGGGGTCCACCGGGGGCGGCGGCTCGTGGACCCTGATCTGCGCGAGCACGGCGGTGCGCCCGCTGGCGCGATGGGTCTCGCGCGGAACCCGCTGCCCGGCGGCGCGAAACCCGGATGAAGGCGCGGCCTCCGTCACGCGCGCCAGCGCCGGCACGTCCTCGGCGACCGCCGCCAGAGCCTGGTCGAGGCTGGACCAGCGCTCTTTGCGACCCAGCGCAGCCGCCAGCTCATTCAGCCAGCGCCAGCTGGCGCGAACCTCGCCGGCCGGGGCGAACGTATCGAAGAAGCGCTGCGCCCGGCCCTCGCTCGAGATCAAGGTCCCCGAGGATTCGGCGAAGGTGGCGGCCGGCAGGACGACCTCGGCGCGGCGAGCCGTCTCGGTCAAGAGGTGATCGATCACCACCAGGTGCCGTGCGCCGCCCAGCAGCGCCGCGGCCATTTCCTCGTCGACGCGAGTCAAGAGGTCGTTCTCGAGGACCAGGACCGTATCGGCGGCTCCGCGGGTGAGCGCCGCCAGCGCATCTTCCAGACTTCCGCCCCCGAGCATCGCGACGCCGACGCTGTTGCACTCGGGAACGACCAGCGAAAGCTGCGCGTCTTTGCCCCGACGCTTCAGCGCCCAGGCGACGTTCGCCGCGCCCTGCAGCGCCGCCTCGCATCCGCCGGTGGTGCCGGCCACGATGATCGGCCGCGTGGCGGCGGCAAGAGCGCCGGCGATTCGCCGCGCCAGCGCCCGAAGGCCGTCACTGGCGCCGCCGGCGGCGGGCGCCTCGGCGTCGATCTCGTGCGCCACGGCATAAGCCAATCGGGCAAGGTCGTCGGGCGCGCCTCGATACGTCGCGGCCGCCACATCGTCGAGCAGCGTCTCCCCGGTGGCGGCGATGAACAGCGGCCCCTTGTCGTTCTGAATCGACTCCCGGACGGCGGCGTCCAGCCAGCGCGGGATGCCGAGCGCGTCGGGGATCTCCATCGGCGCCTGGCGCACCAGCTGGCGGAGCGCGAGCGCCAGCCGCGGCGCGACATTGGCCACGTCTTCCCCGACGACCAACGCAGCGTCGGCGGTCTCGACGTCGTGCAGGCTGGCCGAGCGCGCCGGGCCGCCTTGCAAGACCGAGAGCGCGCCCGCCAACAGCCGCCGCTCTTGCTCGCAGACGCCCAGATGAAACCGCTCCTTGCCGACCAGCGAGCGCAGCGCGACGTTGGCCTCCACCGACGCGCGCGGCGAGCCGATGCCGATGACCCGCGAGGGCTCGGCGCACAGCCGCGCCACCAGCGCGATCGCCGCCGCACCCGTCATCGGCTCCGGCCGGGCGTCCGAGCGCTCGCGCCGCAGAGGCGTGCGAACGCGTTCGGCGCTGTTGACGAACTGATACCCGAACCGACCCCGGTCGCAGAGGAAGTACCCGTTGACCTGCTGGTGGTAGCGGTTGCGGATGCGCCGCAGCTGGCCGTACCGCTCGCCGGGCAGCGTGTTGCAGCCGACCGCGCAGTGCACGCACACCGACGGCGACGTCTGCAGGTCCCACTTTCGCGTGAAGTGCTTTTTCAGCGTCTTGTCGTCGAAGACACCGGTCGGGCAGACCTCGATGAGGTTGCCCGAAAACCCGCTCTCGAGAGGGCCGTCGCTGTGCCGCCCGAAGTAGACGTCGTCGTGGCTGCCGAAGACGTCGAAGTCGCGCCCGCCCGCGTAGTCACGATAGAAGCGCACGCACCGGTAGCATTCGATGCAGCGGTTCATCTCGTGGTTGACGAAGGGTCCGAGGTCCTGGTTTCGAAAGGTGCGCTTGGTGAACCGGTAGCGGCGATAGTCGTGGCCGGTCATGACGGTCATGTCCTGCAGGTGGCACTCGCCCCCCTCGTCGCACACCGGGCAATCGTGCGGATGGTTGACCATCAGCCATTCGATGACGCTGGCGCGAAATTCACGCGCGTCCGGGTCTTCGATCGAGATGCGCGTGCCGTCGGCGGCGGGCGTCATGCACGCCATCACGATCTTGCCGCGGGTGTCGTGTTCGTCGCGGAACTGCTTGACCGCGCATTGCCGGCACGCCCCCACCGAGCCCATCGCCGGGTGCCAGCAGAAGTAGGGCAGATCGAGCCCCAGCGTCAGGCAGGCGTGCAGCAGGTTCTGCGCGGCGTCGACGCGGTGCTCGCGGCCGTCGATGTGGACCGTCGCCGCCTTCATGTCTTCCGGTGCTCCCACGGGCAGCGCCGCTCCCGGATGTGGCGCTGGAAATCGTCGCGGAAATACTTCAGCGCGCTCTGTAGCGGCTCGACGGCGCCGGGGGCCAGCGCGCAAAACGTGTGGCCGGGTCCGAGCAGCCGGCATTGCTGCGCCAGCAGCTCCAGGTCGGAGTCTTGCCCCTCCCCGAGCTCGATCGCCTGCAACGTGCGCGCTGTCCAGGGCAACCCCTCGCGGCAGGGCGTGCACCAGCCGCACGACTCGCGGGCGAAGAACCGCTCCAGGTTCAGCACCATCCCGACCGGACAGGTCCGGTCGTCGAGGACGATCATGGTCCCGGTCCCCATCCGACTGCCGACCCTCGCCAGCGCCGTGAAGTCCATCTTCACGTCGAGATGCTCTTCGGTCACGAAGTCGGTGGAGGCGCCGCCGGGAATGACGCCGCGCAGGCGAAAGCCGTCGCGCATGCCCCCGGCCTGCTCGAGGATCTCGCGGATGGTGGTCCCCATCGGCAGCTCCCAGGCCCCCGGACGCTTCACCCGGCCGCTGGCGCCATAGATCTTGGTGCCCCCCTGGTCGTCGGTGCGGCTCAGCCCCTGGTACCAGGCGACGCCCCTTTGCACCAGGGGCGGAACGTTGGCGAACGTCTCGACGTTCTGCACCAGCACCGGCTTGCCCCAAAGACCGCTGGTCTGGGGATACGGCGGCTTCGCCCGCGGGATGGCGCGCGAGCCTTCCAGCGAGTTGAGGAGGGCCGTCTCCTCGCCGCAGATATAGCGCCCGGCGCTGGTATGCAGGTGCAGCTCGAGGCTGAACGGCGAGCCCAGGATGTTGCGGCCAAGGTAGCCGTGCTGGTACGCCTCGGCGATGGCGGCCCGCATCGCAGCCTCGGCGCGCCGGTAGGCCCACCGCAAAAAGACATAAGCGACCTCCGCTTCGACGGCGTAAGCGGCGAGCATCATCCCTTCGAGGACCAGGTGCGGGTTGCCTTCCAGGAGCAGCCGGTCCTTGAAGGTGCCAGGCTCCATCTCGTCGGCGTTGCAGACGACGTACTTCGGACGCCGCGCCTTCGGTCCCATCGGGACCGCCTGCCATTTGACGCCGGTCGGGAAGCCGGCGCCCCCTCGCCCGCGCAAGTTCGACGCCTTGACCATCGCGGTCAGAGCGCTCGGCGCCAGCTCGCCCAGCGCCTTGCGCAAGGCGCGGTAGCCGCCAGCCGCTTCGTAAGCGCCAAGGTCGAGCGGCGCGCCGTCGCCGCGCAGATCGCCGGTGAGAGGCCGCTCCGTGGCAAGAGCCTGCATGGGTCAGCCCCGCTGCCCGACCAGCGCGTCGAGCTTCTCCGCGTCCACGTCGCCGTGCAGCTCGCCGTCGAGCAACAGAGCGGGGGCGTGGTCGCAGGCGCCCAGGCACGCAACCGGAAGCAACGTGTAGCGGCGGTCCTGGCTGGTCTCGCCGAAGTCGACGTTCAGCTTCTGTTTGAGCTGGGCTCGCAGCTCCTCCAGCCCCATGATCCAGCAGCTCACGCTGTCGCAAAGCAGGATCACGTGCCGCCCGACCGGCCGGCGGAAGATCATGTTGTAGAATGTGGCAACGCCGTCGAGCTCGTCGGCGGTCATGCCCAGGTGTTCGGCGAGCTCGCGCAAGCTGTCGTCGGAGACCCAGCCCCGGCTGCGCTGCACGATCTTGAGCGCCTCGACGCACGCGGCGCGCCGATCGGGATAGCGCCCCTGCTCCTCGGCGATTTCACGTTTTTCGCCGGCGGTGAGCATCAGCGATCCACGTCCGCCAGCACGTAGTCGATGCTGCCCAAGATCGCGAACAGGTCGGCCACGAAGAGGCCGCGGCACATCAGAGGCAGCATCTGGAGGTGTGGAAACGACGGCGTCCGGATGCGGGCGCGATAGGCGCGCGTGTCGCCGTCGCTGATGAGGTAGTACCCGTTGTTGCCCTTGGTGGCCTCGATCGAGAAGAAGGCCTCCCCCGGCGGAATGACCGGCCCCCAGCTCACGCTCAAGAAGTGGGTAATGAGGGTCTCGATGTCATGCATCGTCCGCTCCTTGAGCGGCGGCGTGGCCAGTCGATGGAGCGACTTGTAGGGACCGGCCGGCATGTGGTCGGCGCACTGCTGGATGATGCGCAGGCTCTGCCTCATCTCCTCGATCCGAACCACCGCGCGGTCGTAGCAGTCGCCGTGCTGGGCGGTCGGAACCTCGAACTCGAACTGGTCATACGCGGAGTAGGGGCGCTTCTTGCGGAAGTCCCATTCGAAGCCGCAGGCGCGCAACCCCGGCCCGGTGACGCCCCATTCGATGGCGTCCGACAGCGTGTACGCGCCCACGCCCTTGGTGCGGGCCTTGAAGATTCGATTGCGCATCACCATCTCGTCGTATTCGCGCAACCGGGCCGGCAGGTAGTCGACGAAACCTCGGACCAGTCCGTCCCACCCCTCGGGCAGGTCCTCGGCCACTCCCCCGATGCGAAACCAGTTCGGGTGCATCCGGTCGCCGCAGACGGCCTCGATGATCTCGAGGGCGCGCTCGCGATCGTTGAACGTGAAAAACACCGGCGACAGCGCGCCCAGGTCCTGCGCGAACGTCCCGTACCACACCAGATGGCTGGCGATGCGAAAGATCTCCGCCAGCATGATCCGGATGACCTGCGCGCGCGGCGGGACGTCGATGCCGGCCAGCTGTTCCACCGCCAGGCAGTAGGCGAGATTGTTCATCACGCCGCCGAGGTAGTCGATGCGGTCGGTGTACGGCAGGAAGGTGTGCCAGGTCTGCCGCTCCGCCATCTTTTCGGCGCCGCGGTGGTGAAACCCGATGTCGGGCACGGCGTCGACGATGCGTTCTCCGTCGAGCTGAAGAATGATGCGCAAGATGCCGTGAGTGCCGGGGTGTTGTGGGCCGACGTTGAGAAACATGAAGTCGGTGCCGTCGGACTTGCGCGTCAGACCCCACTCCTCCGGACGGAAGCGCAAGGCGTCCTCGTCGTCTTCCGCCTGATCGTCGGCCAGCTGGAAGATGCCCGTCTCGGTCGCGCGCGCCGGGTGCTCCTTCCGGAGCGGGTGCCCTTTCCAGCCCGGCGGCATCAAGATGCGACGCAGGTGGGGGTGACCGTCGAACCGGACGCCGAACATGTCCCACACCTCGCGCTCGTACCAGTTGGCCGCCGGCCAGAGGTTCGTCGCGGTGGGCAGGGACGGCGACTCGGCGACGAGGGGCACCTTGACGCGAACGTCGGCGTTTCGTTCATACGAGAGGAGGTGATAAACGACGGTGAAGTCACTGGCCGGCTGCTCCGGCAGCCTGGTGCGGACGCGCTCGTCGATCGCGGTGAGGTCGTAGAGCATTCGATAGGGCTTCTCGACGCCCTCTTTCAAATGGCGAAGGACCCTCGGTGCTTCGTCGCTCTTGACCCAGATCGTCGGGACACTGTCGTGCGTCGCCTGCAGGGTCGGCTCGACGTGGAGCGCGGCGCGCAGGTCGTCGACGAGCGGAGATTGCGCTTGCATGCCCGCCTACACCTTGTTGGGAGGGCGGAGGTCCGTGACGAGCTGGCGCCCGTTCCGTTTGGCGTCGCGTTGCGAGGGCATGCGCGCCCGCTCGACGCCCTGCGGTCCCACCAGCCAACTGAGCGGCCGTTGCTCCTGGCCAACGGCTCGTTGCAGCAGCATCAAGCCTTCCATGAAGGCGTCGGGCCGCGGCGGGCAGCCGGGGACGTAGACGTCGACGGGCAAGAAGGTGTCGACCCCCTGCACGACGCTGTAGATGTCGTACATACCGCCGGAGTTGGCGCACGAGCCCATGGAGATCACCCAGCGCGGCTCCATCATTTGGTGGTAGAGGCGCTTGATGATCGGCGCCATCTTCATGAATACGGTCCCGGCGATGACCATCACGTCGGCCTCGCGCGGCGTGCCGCGGATGACCTCGGCGCCGAAGCGCGCGAGGTCGTACTTGCTGGTGAGGCTGGTGGCCATTTCCACGTAACAGCACGAGAGGCCGAAGTTGAACGGCCAGATCGAGTTCTTGCGTCCCCAGGCGACGAGATCTTGAAGCCGGCCGAGGATGAGGCTTCGCCGGACGGTCTCTTCGACCGTGTCGGTGGGCGCGTGATCTCGTCTGCGAGATGGCACGGCGTCGGCGCGGGACCAGGGCATGGTCAGATGGTCTCGCTGGCCGTGTGCTGGGCCGACGGGCCCCAGTCGAGCGCGTGGCGCCGCCACAGGTACAAGAGCGCGCACACCAGAGTGCCGACGAAGATCATGGCCTCGACATAGCCGGCCCAGGCGAGCTGGGATGCGGCGACGGCCCACGCAAACAAGAACACGACCTCCAGGTCGAACACGACGAACGCGACCGCGACCACGTAAAACCCCACGGAGAAGCGAAGCCGCGCCCCGCCCGTCGGAGCGGCGCCGGACTCATACGGCTTGTCGGTCCCGAGCTCGCGATGGCGCTGCCCGAGAACGTAGGACGCGGCCAGCATCGCGCAGGCAAGGGCAACGACCAGCGCCGTATAAAGCCCCAACGGCCAGGTGGCGGTCATGTCGCTAATAGCTAGGAGCCGGCACGAGGGTGTCAAGCAGGGCGCCGCACCGAGCGATCGTACCCGTGCCGACCGCTTCGCTACACACCGACGAGCTGACGCCGCGGGTTCCGGAGCGGATCGGTGGTTTGGGCGAGCGGCACGTGCGAGCAGCCCGAAGACAAATTTACGAAGATGCCCGATGCCTCGCATCGGCGGCGCGAGGCTCCGATCGCGCGCTCTTTAGGAGGTCGCTCCATCGGGGGCTGCTGGGTCACAGAAGCGGACCGTGGCGATGCCCGAGTCTCGGGGCGGCGGGCCCGTCGCCGCTTCGGTCATGACGCCGACGGGACCGTCCGCGGGGCGGCAGGCGGCCGGCGCCGCCCTGAGGATGGCCGTCGCGTTCAGGTTCGACACGAGAAGCCGTCGTGGCGGGCCGGCGCCGGGCCTGCCGCCATCGTCACTTCCAGCGCACCGCTTCGTGGCAATCGGCGCACGTCCCGCTCGTCTCGCCGATGGCGCGGGCGATCTCCTGAAGACTCTTCTTCTTCGCTGCCGTGAGGATGTCGTCGGCGTTGCCTCCGAGGGCCTCGGACATCGACGCCAGCGTGTCTGGAGATTTCGAACCCTTGCCGCCGAAGTCTGCCATCGGGCGGGCCAGCTCCTCGATTCGTTGCGCGTCGGCTTCGATCCGCCGGAAGTCTTCCTCGCGCGGGTGGTGCACCAGCATCCACGCCAGGTGCGTCTGAATCGACGCCCACGAGGCGCGCACCTGGCGCATCGCCTCGAGGAAGCTTTTCGGCGCCGGGTGGCCGAGAGGCGGTGCCAGCGCCCCGTCGCCGGCGGCGCGCACCGCCATGCCGGACTGGAAGACCAGCACTTCGCCGCCGATCCAGCCCGTGAACAGAGCGATGCCGGCGGCGACCACGGCGACGACCAGCACCGGGGCGCGCGCGGCCCTGTCGGCGCGCCGATACGCGAGCCGCAGGGCCGCCAGCGTCACCAGCAGGACCGCCGTCGCGACGCCGAACCCGAGGTGGACCCAGCGCCAGGTCTCGAGTCCGCCCGGCCACGGCAGCACGAAATTCGACACCAGGCCGAAAGCCACCGTCAGCAGCGTCAGGGCCGCCGTGACGACCAGCGCGGCGTCGCCGACCAGAGTCCACGACGGCGAGCGCCGCCACACCGCGACGGTGTACGCGATGACGATGAGCGGCAACCCGCCGATCGTGAAATGCGTGAGGACCGGGTGGATGGTCACCAGCCGGACGACGGGAATCATCGGTCAGTGCAGCTTGATGGCGGCGGCGGTGGCCGCGTCGATCTTCTTGTTGCTCACGTCGACGCCGTTGGCCTTCAGGGCGAACGCGATGATGTCGTAGTATTGCTCGCTGGTCAGACTGCCCGGTTTCTTGGGCGGCATCTTGGTGGAAGCGAACTGCGCCACGTCCTCGGCGGTGTGAAACTGTCCCTTGCGGACCTTCTGGGAGGGACGGGGATCGAGCGGCAGCGCGTCCTTGCCCACCAGGGGCGGTGCCTTCTTGGTGCCCTGGCCCTCGGCGCCGTGGCACTTGGCGCAATGGTCGGCGAACAGCTTCCCGCCCTGAGCTGCCTGTTGGGTGCCGGTCGTCTCGGCCTGCGACGTCGCGGCCACCGCGGTCATCGCGACTGTGACGACCCCGGTGAGCATCCACGAATACATCTTCCCCAAGCGCCTGTTCGACATGTCGCCCTCCCTTGCGAGACGTAGTAAGGCGCATCGATGGCTTGGGAAGAGCGTCACGGTCGTTCGCGGGTCGGGCTTCGGCCCACCGCTCGTCAAGCTTGGCGCTGGCGGAGCGAGGGCAAGCCTCGATTCTGCAGATCGAGCCAGCGGAGCACGTCACGACGCCGAAAAAGACCTACGAAGCGTCCCTGATCGAGGACCGGCAGTTGCTCGACGTCTCGAGCGGCCAGCTTTTCGAACGCCGAGGTGGCGTCCTCGTCGGGTGCGGTGACCGCGAGTTGCTGCCGGTCGGTCATGATGTCCCGGATTCGTTTGTCGCTCCACTCGGCGCGAGGGAGCTTGCGGACATCGGCCACGGTGACCATCCCCAGCAGCCGATCCCCGTCCGTCACGGGAAAGGCCCGCTGCTCGACCGACATCAGCCGCTCTTCGACGAAGCTGGACACGCTGAGATCGGGCGGGACGGTCACCAGCGGGCCGTGGTGCATGAGCCGCGAGACCGTGATCTGCTCCAGCAGGTCGTGGACCACCACTTGTAGGTAGCTGGCCGTGGCGGCTCGATAAAGGAACCAGCCAATGAACGCGATCCAGAGACCGGAGACGAAGCCCTGCCCGAAAAACGGGATCCGGACACCGAAGATCATGCTGAGGCCGGCCAGGATGAACAGCAGGGCGAATCCCTGACTGATGCCAGCCGCGTAGCGCGTCGCCCGCTGGAGATCGCCGGTCGCCGCCCACAGGGCGGCCCGCAGCAGGCGCCCCCCGTCCAGCGGAAAGGCCGGCACGAGGTTGAAGATTCCGAGGACGATGTTCACCGGCCCGAGCCAGAGCAGCAGCGTTCGCAGCGGACCAATCCCGGCGAAAGTGCGCATCGGCTCGTCGAGGCTCAGAGGCGTGCCGGCGGGCGCGGCGCGCATCCCAAGCACCAGCGCAATGAAGCCGAGCACGATGCTGGTGAGCGGGCCCACCAGCGTCATGAGGAGCTCGGCCCGCGGGGACCGCGACTCACCCTTGGTGCGCGCGACGCCGCCGAACATGAACAGCGTGATCCCGGCGATCTGCACGCCTTGCGCTCGTCCCACCAGGGCGTGGGCGAGCTCGTGCGCCAGGATCGAGAGCAAAAACAGCACCGCGGCGACGGCGGCGGTTCCCCAGCGCAGCCCCGCAGACCAGCCGGGGTGGGCATACGCGAACACCCCCCTGCTCAGATTCACGAGGATGAGCCAGAAGATGACGATCAGGCTCCAGTCGAGGCGCACCTCGATCCCTGCGATCTTACCCGCCCGCATACCCCGCATCGGAGAGGCCATGGCCTCAACCTAATCAGCGTTCGCGCGCGAACCGGGTCGGCATGAGCGGCCCGCGGATGACGTGGAACGTGCGCCCGCGGCGATGGTCGCGACGCGCTCGGGCCGCCCCCAATCGCACGGACCAGACCGCGGCGCCTCCTCGGCAAGTCCTGGGCGTCGGCGGTCCCGGCAAGTCGCGCCGGGCGACTGCGTGGATCGCGACCACCGCGCGGAGGATGAACGAGCCCCGCGCTTGACGTGGAGATGGAATCCTCTCATACGCTTTGCTGAATGCGGCCCCTGACCCAGCGACAGTGCGGAGGCCACCTTCGCCTCTTGATCCTCGGTGGCCTGCTCGGCATGGCGGGGCGCGCCTGGGCCGGTCCCCCGTTCCTCACCGACGATCCCCAACCGGTGCCGCTGCATCATTGGGAGCTGTACGTCGCGTCGCAGTCCGCGATCGCATCCGACAGCGGCATCGCCACGCTGCCGCACGTCGAGGCGAACTACGGCGCGGCGCCGGGCCTTCAACTGCACCTCATCGTCCCCGCGGCGTTGGCCTGGACCAGCGGTGGCAGCTCCAGCTGGGGCCTGGGCGACATCGAGGTGGGCGCGAAGTACCGCTTCTTCGGGACGGACGAGACGTTTCAAGTCGGCACCTTTCCGCTGGTCGATCTTCCCACCGGCTCCGAGGCTCGCGGTCTTGGCTCGGGCGAGGTCCGCGTCTTCCTGCCCCTCTGGTTGCAGGAGGGCTTCGGAGACTGGCTCACGTACGGCGGCGGCGCCTTCACCTGGACCAGCGGCGGCCACGATGCGCTGACGCTGGGCTGGCTCCTGCAACGGCAGGTGGCGAAGGCGCTGGCGATCGGCGCCGAGGCGTACGCGACGTTCCCGCTCGATGGCGAGCCGGCGCAGCTCCAGCTCGATCTCGGCCTGGTCCTCGACCTGTCCGAGCACGCGCACCTGCTCGCCTCCGGCGGGCCCTGGTTCGGCAACGACCAGCGCGCTCAGACTTACCTCGCCATCCTCTTCACCTGGTGACGGGCATGCGGCCGTCCGGTCGGATCCCGGCGATCAGCCGTCGCGGCTCGGCCCGACCGGCTGCGACGGGCTCCGGGCATCGATCGCCCCGCGCGACCTCATCGCCCCTTCCACCCGAGGGTGAGCAGAACGCGCTCTCCTCGCTCGCCTCCACGTCATGGCGCAGGCCTTTTTCGAGGACCAGCAACCCTCGAGGCGGCAGGTCGACGGTCTTGTCGGGCAGCTTCAGGCGAATGTTCCCGCTCAGCGTCTGAACTGACGCCGTCTCGTCGGCGCGGTGCTCGGCCATCCGGGCGCCCGCCTTCATCACGACCAGAACGACCCGTAGATCGGGCTCACGCACCAGGGTTCGGGCGGTGTGGCCCTCGCGCAGGTAGGCGCTCTCCTTCCGCATCTCACGATCGACGGCGCCCAGGTCAAAGCGTGCTCCCGGTCCGGTCGGTGCTGGCTCGGTCATGTCGTCATCCTCCTTTTCCGGGTGAGCTGAATGGTGCGAGGCGGGCCTTCATCCTGGGCGCGCGGCCTCCCTTTCCATGGCCACCGCTCGTGGAAATAGAATCTTGTCCTCCAGCTCGACGTGGCAGGCGAGATCGGCGTCGAACGCCTGCAGCGCGCGGCAAAGCTCCTGCACCCGCGGGCCCGCGTCCTCGGGCGCCTGGAAGCCGTGGCTGGCGGCGCGCATCTGCTCGAGCGCCCTCTCCGCTTCGCCGTGCTCGAGGATCATCATGCGAATGGGGTTGGCGACGCTGCCGAAGCTGGACGCGGGCGGCGGCGTGCCGTTTCGCCGCGCCGTCTCGATGCGTTCGATCAGCGGAAACAGCACCGTCTCCTCTTTGGAGAGATGGCCGGTGAGCTCGCGAGAGAGTCGCTGGAACCCGGTCTTGAGGCCGGCCAGCGTGGCAGCCTGACGAGTGTTCTCGGCGGCGGCCGACACCAACTCGGCCGCCAACCGCGCCATCTGCTCGCGGCAGAAGCTGTGGTGGACGGCGACGATGTGCGCCGTCAGCTCGGCGAGCGAAGCCTGGTTCCAATCTGGCGTCATGACGCCGATGCTACCGCTTCACGGGCGCCGTGCCGGCGGCCGGGGGAATCTTGTGGCGCGATTCCAGGAAGGCGATCAGGCTGGCCAGATCCGCCTGACTCATGTTGCCGCGGTAAGAGGGCATGTTGGTCGCTCCGCTGTAGATGCGGGTGGTGATCTGATCGGCGTTCATGCGGTCGCCCGCGTCGCTCAGGTCGGGGCCGCGAATCCCGCCGTAGCCGTCGACCGTATGACAGAACTCGCAGGCCTTGTCGTAAAAGACCTTGGCGCCCACGGCCACCGGCCCGGTGGTCGTCCCCACCACCGCCGCCGGCAGCGGGGCCGCTGCCAGCCGCGGCGACCAGGGGGCGCTCGCTCCCATGCGACCGAAGTGATACACGGTGAGCACGATCGCCGCGACGATCACCAGCGACCACGGCCGCCGCAGCGGGCTCCGCTCGCCCCGACTGGCGACGAACGGCAGGAAGATGAGCAGCACGGCGAAGGTCAGCGGCGCCAGGATGATGACCGCGTCTTCGCTCCAGCGCGGAATCACCGACAGCAGCGCGTAATACCAGAGCAGGTACCAGTCGGGCTTGGGCGAGGCGCCGATCAGGGTCGGGTCGGGCGGCCGCCCCAGCGGCTCGGGTCCGATCGCGATCGCCAGCCCGACGATCACCAGCACCACCAAGCTGCCGAACACCGCGTCCCGCCAGGCCGCGTTGGGCCAGAACGGCTCGCCGTCGCGCGCCAGCAGCATCTTGTACCAGACGCGATAGGTGCGAGGGTCCACGGGCTGGCCCGCCTTGGGCGGCTCGGAGATGCCGTTGTGGACGACCAAATAGAGGTGCAGCGCCAGGATCAGGAAGATCAGCGACGGGATGAAGAAGACGTGGGCGGCGAAGAATCGGCTCAACGTCGCCCCCCCCGCCGTGTCGCCGGCCAGGATGAAGTGCCCGAGCCAGTTGCCGATGCCGGGGCTGCGCCCGGCCTGCTCGGCCGCCACCACCGCCGACCAGAACCCGTTCTGATCCCAGCGCAGGAGCTGCCCCGTGAAGGCCATGCCGAGGGTCAGGAACAGCAGCACCACGCCGGTCAGCCAGTTCATCTGCCGCGGGTACTTGTAGGCGGCCATCAAATACACGCGGATGGCGTGGACGCCGATCAGGATCACCATCGCGGAGGCGCCGAAATAGTGGATGCCGCGCACGATGGAGCCGAACCGCGCGCTGCTGATGAAAAGCAGCGTCGAATACGCCTGGCCCGAGCTCGCCACGTAGGCGCTGGAAAGCGCGACGCCAGTGACGATTTGCAGCAGGAAGACGAACAGCGTGGCGCTGCCCAGCACGTACAACCACGCCGCCTTGCGCGCCTTGGGCACGGGATGCAGCAGCAGCGGCCGCAACATGGCGGAGAGGCCGGTCAGGTCGTCGAACCAATTCCAAGCGCGTCGCAGCATGGGAAGGCTCAGGTGATGGGCAGCGGGCTGGCCAGAATCTGCACCCGGCCGTCGGCCACCCGGACCGGATAGCGGCTGAGCGGCCGCGGCGGGGGGCCGGACGCCACCTCCCCGTTGGAATAGAAGACTCCGCCGTGACAGGGGCACATGAAAAGGTCGGCGTCGGCCAGCCACCGCACCGGGCACCCGAGGTGGGTGCAGTCCACCGAGAAGGCCACGAACTCCTGCTCGGCGGTGCGGCGCAGCCAGGCTGCCGTCTGCGCGGTCACCCCGGCCCAGGGGAGCGGCGAGGGATCCGCGAAGGCCACCTGCACGGTGGCCCCTAGCGCGAACTGCGCCACCGGACCGACGTCCCGCCAAAGCCGCGGTGTGCGCCGCAGCCCCAACAGGAATCCGACGCTGGGGATGGCCACCGCCGCCGCCGCCACCGAGCCCGTCGCGATGCTGATGCGCGTGAGGAACCGGCGTCGGGCTTCGTTGAGACAGCCCTGGCAAGGCTGACCGGCACCGGGCGGCACCGCCGCGGGCGACTCCCCACCGTCAGGCTCAGCCATGTCGATACCAGACGACACGTTGATAGGAGCGCCACAAATACTGAAGCGGGAATTTGATGATGTGCACCAGGCGGCTGAACGGAAACACCAGGATCAGGAGGAAGCCCACCGCGAAGTGGAACCGGACCAGCGCCGGCAGGTAGGCGACACTGCTGCTGTCGGGATGCAGGCTGGCCAGCGACCAGAACCACGGCACGGCGGTGTGCAGGTACCAGAGCCCGCCCCACCGGTTGAACAGCGCCACCGCGAGGCCGCTCGCCACCTGCACGAGCAGCAGCGCCAAGACCAGGCCGTCCATCGTCGAGGTCACGGAGCGTGGCAGCGCCGAATAGCCCAGGCGCCGCGCGATCAGGATGACCAGCCCCATGAGCGCCAGCACGCTCAGCCCGATCCCCGTGCACTCGAGCACCAAGAGGCGCACGCGGTTGCCCAGGATCGCGTGCGCCAGGCCGGGAAAGAGCCCCGCCCCGAGGTGCGCCAGCAGCACCAGCGTGATGCCCCAGTGCCACGGCACCGAGCCCCAATACAGCTTGCGGTTCTCGAGCAATTGCGACGACAGGCTCGAGTAGGTGAAGGGGCGCGCGTAGGCGCGATAGGCGCCCACGCCGATCGCCAGCACCAGCGCCACGTAGGGCAACACCACGAAGAACATCACGCTCACGCGGGGGCCTCCTCCTCGCCAGCCGCCAGCACCAGCGCTTCCAGCAAGGGAACGTAGGGGTTGCTATCGTCGCGCACCCGCTCGCTCAGCGCCCGCAGCGCCGGCAGCAGGAAGTGGGCGCGGAGCTCGCGCAGCTCGCCGTCGTCCGGCGCGGCGGCCATCAACCGCAGCAGCCAGCAGAGGTGGTCGGGAAGTTCGCTGCCGTGGTCCAGCGCGTGCCGCTGGAACAAGGCCTTCAGCTCGATCAGCATCGCGCTCCGCTTCCACTCGTCGGCGAAGAGGTGGTGGCTGAGGTTGAGCGTGCAGTCCGGCTGTAGGTCGAACGTGTGCGCGTAGACTTCCTCGAGCCCGTTCGGCCGCAGCGCCGTGGCTCGCCGGGTGAACTGCTCCAAGAGGCCGCGCACCGCCGAGGACGCGATCGCCTCGGGCGGCCGCGGCAGGCCCGCCGCGGGATAGTCGAAGAGCTCGGCGAAGGCCGCGTAGTCCAAGCCTACAGACCTCGCTTCCCGATCTGCACCAGGCCCGCGCCGCGATGCTGCTGCGCCTCCTGCGGATCCTCCAGCATGGAGATGGCCTGCTCGCGTAAGAACGGCGGGATGACGTAGCGCTCGCGTTCGTCGGCGATCGAGGTCAGGTGGTAGATCTCCTGCACCTCGGCGCGCGTCATCCCCGCGGTGTCGCGCGCCTCCGCCGCCGTCGCCTCGCTCACGTCTCCGACGCTCTCCGCCCGCAGGGTCATGCGGGCGGCCATCAGCTTGCGGTAGACGGCGACGATCTTTTCTTCGTCGCCGGCCGAAAACAGGCTGGCCATGTAGCGGATCGGCAAGCGCACGCTCTCGAGCGACGTGAAAAAGTCGCTGGCCAATTCGTAGGCCCCGCTCGGCACCGTGGCCAGGACGGGCAAGAGCGGCGGCACATAGAACAACATGGGCAGCGTGCGCCACTCGGGATGGAGCGGCAGCGCCAGGTTCCATCGCCGCACGTACTTGTACGTGGGCGAGCGCTGCGCGGCGTCGATGGTCTTGTCGTCGATGCCGTTCCGCTTGGCCTCGGCGATCACCGCCGGATCGTCGGGATCGAGCAGCAGCGACTTCTGGCCCTCCACCAGCTCCGCGTCGGGGAGGCTGGCGACCTCGTGGATGCGATCGGCGTCGTAGAGGACCACGCCCAGGTAGCGGATCCGACCCGGGCAGGTGTGGAAGCAAGCCGGCGCGTAGCCGCTCTCCAGGCGCGGGTAGCAGAGGATGCACTTCTCCGCCTTGCCCGTTTCGTAGTTGAAGTAGACCTTCTTGTACGGGCAGCCGGACACGCACATGCGCCAGCCTTGGCACTTTTCCTGGCTGACCAGCACGATGCCGTCTTCGCCGCGCTTGTAGATGGCCCCCGACGGGCAGGCGGCCACGCAGCTTGGATTGAGGCAATGATTGCAGATGCGCGGCAAATAGAAGTAGACGAGCTGCTGCAGGCCGAAAAAGTCCTGCTGCTCTTGCGGCGTGAGCTTCTTCAGGTTCGGATCGTTGGCGGCGTAGATGTTCGACCCGCCCAGGTCGTCGTCCCAGTTCGGCCCGGCTTCGATCTCCATGTCGCGGCCGTTGATCATCGAGACCGGCCGGGCCACCGGCTGCTCGGCGCCCTGGGGCGCGTCGAACAGATCTCGATAGCTGTAAGTCCAGGGCTCGTAATAGTCGTCCAGCGACGGCAGGCGTGGGTTGAAGGCCAGGTTGGCCAGCTCGGTCGCGCGGGCCGCCAGCCGTAGTTTGAGCTTGCCGTCCTCCAGCTCCCAACCGCCGCGGTACTGCTGCTGATCTTCGTACAGCGTCGGGTAGCCGGTACCGGGCTTGGTCTCGACGTTGTTCCACCACATGTACTCGGTCCCCGGGCGGTCAGTCCACAGGTTCTTGCAGGCGAGGCTACAGGTGTGGCACCCGATGCACTTGTCCAGGTGGAACACCATCGACAGTTGGGCGCGGACGTTCATCGTTTCAGTCCATGGGCGGCTTGGCCGCCAGCTTGTGTACCAGCACGTAGCTGTCGCGATCTGTAGAGGGCGGACCGTAATCGTTGAATCGATAGGTGTGCTGGGCGTAACCGCCCACCATCAGAAGTGGTTTGAGCCGCATTCGCGTCAAGCTGTTGGTACCGCCGGCCCGATGCCCGCGTTTGGGAGAGCGGGGGAAGGCAATCGTGCGCTCCGGCGCGTGATAGAAAAGACACATGCCGCGCGGCAGGCGGGCGCTCACCACCGCGCGGGTCACCACCACGCCGTTGTCGTTGTAAGCCTCGACCCAATCGTTGTCGAAGACTCCCAGCGCCGCCGCGTCCTGATCGTTCAGCCACAGCGGCTCGATGCCGCGCGAGAGCGTCAACATCCGCAGATCATCCGAATAGGTGCTGTGAATGTGCCATTTGCCGTGCGGGGTCAAATACGCCAGCGTCAGCTTGGGTGATTCGCCCGGCTCGGCCGGTTCTTGCCCGCTGCGCGCGAGATGAAGGCTGTTCTCCAGGCTGATGGGCGGCTTGAACGTCGCCAGCCCCTCGTGAAACGCCGCGTAGGCGGGATGGTCGAGGTAATGGCTCTGGCGGCCGGTGAGGGTCCGCCAGGGCACCAGCCGCTCGACGTTCTGCGCGTAACCGGTGTAGGCACGCCCGTGGTTGGTGATGCCCGACCAACAGGGCGAGGTGAGCTCGCGGCAGGGCTGCGTGACCAGCGCGGCGAAGTCGTAGCGCACGGCGCGCCCCGGCTCGCCCAGGTCGGCCAGCTTCTGCCCGGTCTCCTTTTCGCGCGCCAAAAACCCGCGGTAGGCGATCTCGCCGTTCGATTCGGGCGCGAAGAACAACACCGCGTTGGCCGCGTCGACCGGATCCACCAGCGAGGGATAGCGCTGGCCGTTCCACTCGTAGGCGGGCTGCGTGCGCGCGAACTCGTCGTACAGATCGGCGACCGGCATGTGAATGCCCCGATCCTCGACACCGTCCTGACGCAGGCCAGGTCCAAGCGCGCTGAAACGATGGACCAGGTTGACGTAATCGCGCTCGACCAGCGTGAGGCGCGGCATCGTCTGGCCCGGGATCGGCTCGCACTCGCCCAGCATCCAGTCGCGCATCTGCGGCTGCGCCAGCTCGTCGGGCGTATCGTGCAGCAGCGGCGTCGCCACCAGGTCTTCGACCGGCTGCGGGAAGTGCGCCGGCGCCAGCTCGCTCACCTTGGCCGCCAGCCGGCGAAAGATCTCCCAGTCGGTCTTCGACTCCCAGCAGGGCGGCACCGCCGCGCTCAACGGATGCAGGAAGCTGTGCAGGTCGGTGGTGTTGAGGTCGTTCTTTTCGTACCAGCTCGCCGACGGCAGGACGATGTCGGAGTAGAGCGCGGAGGTGTCCATGCGAAAATTCAGGTCCACCACCAGATCCATCTTGCCGGTGGGCGCGACGTCCTTGAACGTGATGTCGTGCACCGCTTCGCGCGCCACCTCGTCGGCGATGGCGTTGTCGTGGGTGCCGAGATAGTGCCGCAGGAAGAACTCCTGCCCTTTGGCGCTGCTGTGAATGGCGTTGGCGCGCCAGATGAGCCAGACGCGCGGCCAATTGACGGCCATGTCGGGCTCCTGCACGGCGAAATGCAGCTGCCCGCGCCGGAGCTGCTCGACCACCTGCTTCACCACCCCGGCGTCGTCGGCGCCCGCCGCCCGCGCCTCGCGCACCACCTCCAGCGGGTTGCGCGAAAACTGCGGATAGAACGGCAGCCACCCGGAGCGCACCGCCCGCGCCTGGACGTCCATGGTGTGGTCCACCGCGAACGGGCCCGTCGCCGGCGCGGGCTCGGGGAACCCTCGTTCATAGCGCCACTGGTCGCTGTGCACATAGTGGAACGACGGTCCGTTCTGCAGCCGCGGGGGCTTGTTCCAGTCCAGCGCCATGGCCAGCGTCACCCACGAGGCCATGGGGGTCAGCTTCTCCTGCCCGGTGTAGTGATTGAGCCCGCCGCCGTTCACGCCCACGCAGCCGCAGAGCAGGAGCGAGGTGATGCTGGAGCGGTAGTAGACGTTGCTGTGGTACCAGTGGTTCAACCCCGAGCCGATGATCACCATGCACTTGCCGCGCGTCTTTTCCGCCGTGACGGCAAACTCGCGCGCCATCTGCACCACCGTGTTTCGGCCCACGCCGGTGTATTGCTCTTGCCAGGCCGGCGTGTAGGGCCGGGTCGCGTCCTCGTAGCTGGCGGCCTCGTCGCCAGGATCCAGCCCGCGCGCCACTCCGTGTTGCGCCATCAACAGGTCCAACACGGTCGTCACCGGGATGCGCCCTTGCGCCGTGTCCACGTAACGGACAGGCACCTTCCGCAGGCGGCGCTGTTCGCTGCCGTGCTCGACGAAGGTCACCGGCAACGCGGCGTCGTGCTCCGGCAGCAGGGTGAGCTCCGGTGCCAGCTCGGCGCCGTCGACGCCGTCCTTCATCTCCAGGTTCCAGCGGCCCTTTTGCTGCTGCCAGCGGAACCCGACCGCGCCCAGCGGCATGCGCGGCTGCCGGCTGCTCCGGTCCCAGACCAGCAGCTTCCAATCACCGTGCTCGACGGTCGCGTAGCGCGCCACGCGATTCGCACGCAAGAACTGCCCCGGCTCGTACGCGCCGTCGGCCGCGGGCGTCAGCTCGACCAAGAACGGCCCGTCCGAGAACCGCCGCTGGTAGTCCTGGAAATACTCCACCTGACGCTGGTGATAAAACTCGGTGAGGATGACGTGGTTGACGGCCATCCACAGCGCGCCGTCCATCCCGGCGTTCACGGGCACCCACCAGTCGGCGAATTTCGCCACCTGGCTGAAGTCGGGCGACAGCACCACCACCTTGGCGCCGTGCCCGCGCGCCTCGGCCAGGAAGTGCACGTCCGGCGTGCGCGTCATCGACAGATTGCTGCCGGCCACCACGATGTACTTGCTGTTGAACCAATCGGCGCTCTCGGCCACGTCGGTCTTCTCGCCCCACACCTCGGGTGAGGCCGGCGGGAAATCGGCGTACATGTCGTAAAAGCTCAGGAGCGCCCCGCCCAGGAGCTGCAGAAAGCGCGAGCCGGCGGCATAGCTCAGCATCGACATGGCCGGGATGGGCGAAAACCCAATCACCCGATCCGGGCCGTACTTTCGAATCGTGTGCAGCAGGGAGGCGGCGACGATCTCGAGGCACTCGTCCCAGGATGCGCGCCGGAATCCACCCTTGCCGCGCGCCCGCTGGATGCTCTTGCGCGCCTCCTCATCGTCCATCACCGCGGCCCACGCCTCCACGGGATCGTGGTGCCGCGCCCGCGCCGCCCGCCAGTGGTCCAGCAGCACGCCGCGCGCGTAAGGGTACTTCACCCGGATGGGGCTGTAGATGTACCAGGAGAAGACGATCCCGCGCTGGCACCCCCGTGGCTCGTAGGCCGGCAGGCTCCGATGGAGCTTGGGATAATCGAGCGCCTGCGTCTCCCAGGTGACGATGCCGTTCTTGACGAAGACGTTCCAGGAGCAGCCACCCGTGCAGTTCACCCCGTGGGTGCTGCGCACCACGGAATCGTGCTGCCAGCGGTTGCGATAGAAGTCCTCCCAGCTTCGCAGCTTGGGATTGACCAGGTCTTGAATCCAGCTCACCGGGGATCTCCTTCGGCAATCTTCGGCGCGGCCGCCGCCGCGCGCGCCGTCTCCACCAGCCGGCGCCGCACGCCGCGCAAGCGGCCGCGCCCCGCTCGCCAGGCGATCAACACGAACAGCAGGAAGATCGCAGCGCCGATCGCCGCCACCTGCGGAGTCACGGCGGGCGGCGCGCTGGCCTGCGCGTGATGCAGGAAGGCCGCGACGTCTTGCTGCTCGTCAGGGGTGAGCGGCCGAGTCTTGTACAGCGGCACCATCGCCGGGAAGTACAGTGTCTTCAGCGCCGACTGGATCCCTTCGTCGCCCATCCGGACTGCCACCTGGGTCAGGTCCGGCCCCAGGGTGCCCCCGTTCGGAAAGGACAGCCCACCCACGCTGTGACAGCCGATGCAGGCGGGGCCGCCATAAGTGAACGACGTTTGCCCGCTGAACAGGCGCTCGCCCCGTTGGATGGCGGCAGGCGCGGGCAACGAAGCAGACTGCGCGTGGACATTGACGGGGGCAAACGTCACCCATACGGCTCCCACCAAACGAAGCCACCTTCGTGTTCGTTTCGCGAAACGAGTGGTCGGAGGCAACGCGCGGCAATAGTAAGGCTGGCCGCGCGATTCCGCCATCGTTGTCGATCATTGTCGAGGCTCGACTGAGGATGGCGGTTCCTGGACCGCGGATCGCGGTCGGCTTCGCGCGACGCCCGCTTCTCCGGGCTATCCTGCAGCTATCTTGCCGCTGCTCTGCAGCTATTCTGGGCGCCGAAGACCATTGATTGCAGGCACTTCCACGGCGACGGAGAAGATGACCGTCATGAACCGGCGACGACGTCATTTGCGATACGCGCGCGCCTGACGGACACGATCACACGACGCGATCGACGGCGAAGAAAGGAGAATGCGTCATCCCTGTACGGTCGGGCGTTTGGCCGAGTCCATCGCGATCGGGGAAAGGGCCGTCGCCACCGGCAGCTCGAACCAGAAGATCGAGCCGCGAGGGACGGCGGATCTCACGCCCACGCGGCCACCATGGGCCTGAACCAAGCGTTCGACGGTCGCCAGTCCCAGCCCGATGCCGATGGTGTCCGCGCCGCCCTGAAAGTAGGGCTCGAAGATCCGCGACCGCATCTGTTCGGGCACGCCGGGCCCCGTGTCCTCGACTTCGAACCGCAACACCTCGGGGCCGACCTCGATCGCGCGCAGCGTGACACGCCGGACCTCGCTCGATCCCATGTGCTTCATCGCGTTCCGGGCCAGATTCCCGAGGATGCTCATGAGCACGCCCGGACTGCACGTGACTTCGACCGGCGGCAGGGGTTCGAGCGTGATCTCCACGTGCGCGCTCTCGGATTCCGACGTCAACCCGTCGACGAGGTCGGACGCGAGGGCGCAGATCTCCGTATGAGCGCCTGGTTCCGGCCGAGCGCCGGCGCGCGCGAACCGCAGCAGCGCGTCCACCATGGCGCGGACGCGCACCAGCGCGGTGAGGCCGCGCCCCGCCAGGCGTACGAGCTTTGCGTCGTCAGGGTAGCCGCGACGCGCGGTCTCCAGCGCGATCGCCGCGATCGACATCGGGCCCAGCAAGTCATGCGCGACCCTGCCCGAGAACTGGTCCAGCTCCTGCGTCCGCCGCTCGGACTCCGAGGCGCGGTGTTCGGCGTGAACCCGGCTTTGATTCAGACCGGCGAGCGTCCGCTGGAGAAAGCGGGCGGCGAGGAAGGTGGCCAGGATCGCGAGAGCGACTGCGATGCAGTCGAAGATGATCAGCAAGGCCCGGGCAGCGCTGCGGGTGGCCAGGATGTCCAATCCCAGGCGCTGTCCCTGGCTGGCGTCGAACTCGACCAGCCTGCCAAGCGACGCGTCGAGCTCGAGCGCGCGCTGCCGCGCCAGCCGGACCACGTGGTCGTCGATACTCGGCGCCATGGCGCCGCCCCGTGACATCGCGCCGTCGAGCAAAGTCCGGACGGCCTCTGCAAACGCGGGGACCGCGGCGTGGAGCGGCTCGGCCAGCGATCGCTCGGTCGGGAAGAACGGCAGCGCGAGGTACGCGGCCACCGACGCTCGAATCTCTTCCTCGCCCGACCGGATCTCGGCGAGCGGCCTGGCCGCTCGCTCGGGGTGCGCGTCGATCTCGTCCATGTCTACGATGATTTTCATCACCGCCCCGCGGGCGCGCGAGAGAAGCTGCACGCTGGGCATCGCGTTGCCCGCGATGTCGCCGACCCGTCCGGTAATGTTCGAGGCGTGATGCTCGGCCGCGATCGTCGCCACCAGGAACGTCACCACCACGCTGGCGGTGACGGCCACCAGAATGCCGGCGGAGCGTATCGCGGGGCCGCGTTCCACTGTGGCCCGTCATGCTGTCAGCCGCGCCGCGCGGATACAAGCCGGGAAGGTCTCGCATTAGCTAGACCGCCTCCGGGCGGCACGTCGTCGGGCATGGTTCGCTGCCGCTCACCGTTGCCTTACGGCAACGCCCTCCTAGAACGACAGCGTCCAGCGGCCATCGGGCGGACCCCGGACAGGCGTGAGCGGCCGCGGGCGCCGTCGTTCTTCTTTCTTCCGAGGAACGAGACCTACTTGCTCTCGCCAGATCTCGAGTGATTCGCCTCGGCCATCGCGGACAGAGCAATGGTCGAGTGGGCGAATGCACCCCCGGCGCGCATTTCAGCCGCGACCCAGATGGCTTCCATCAATTCCTCCGGCCGTGCACCGGCCCGCAGCGCCGCGTTGGTGTGGCCTCGGATGCAGTAGGGACATTGGGTCACGTGGGCCACGGCGACCGCGATGAGCTGCTTCATCTTGGAAGGCAGCGCGCCATCGGCAAACACCTGCTTCGAAAATGCTCGAAAGGCATCGTCGATGGCAGGGGCGAGCTCATGTCGCCTGTGTGAGAGCTCCGGTGTGCCAGGCGGATAAACGGGCTGGTCCATGACGAACAGTCTCCTCTAGGAGCAATGCTGGTCGGTTAAGGAATCGCGGCTGAAACCCCATGAAGATCGATCACTTGCCCCGCCCCGTGGCGATCGCCCCCACAGCAGCGCTAACCGCCGCCGCAAGGTTCTTCGAGGAA
>JAICYS010000035.1 GCA_025934105.1 Myxococcota bacterium
ACGGGCACCGCCGCGACCGGCAGCGGCGGGAGCTCAATCACGGGAGCGGGCGGCGCCGGCGTGGCCGGCGCGGGCGGCAGCACGGCCACCGGGGGCGGCGCCGGCTCCGGTCCCGCGGGCGCCGGCGGGTCCAGCGCCTCCGACGCGTCCGGCTCGGGATGCGACTGCGCCGTGGCGACGGCGCCGGGCAACGGCTCGCTGCTCTGGCTGGTGCCCATGGCCGCCGTCCTGACCGCCACCCGCCGCCGCCGGCGGCGCTGACCACCAGCAGTCTGCGCCGATGCCACCGCCACCCCGGCGGTGGCGTCGCGCGGGCGGTCGCTGCCAGCGCGGACCGCTCCCCGGCGAGCGCGAGGCGAACATCCTCACCGGCCCAAGCGCCCGCTCGACGGTTCAATCGCCCCAATCGGCGGCCGCACGAGCCGTTCGCGGCCGCGGCCAGGACAACCACCAGGTACACGCGCGCCTTGCGGGCGCGCTCACCCGGGCGATGCGACGAAACGACCGCCGGCCGCTTCGTTGCTCCTCCTCACCAGACCTCCGGGCCGTCCTCGTCGTCGTCGCGCCTGGCGGGCGGCGCGCCGGCCGACCTTCGCGTTGCCGCCGTCTCGACGGCGGCCGCACTACCCCGGACCGGTGATGAAGTACTTGGCCCATTGGGCGACGCGGTTCGAGGTCGTGATGTCCTGGAACGCCAGGCAGAACGCCGTGTAGCTGGGGCCGCCGTCCCCCACCCCCGGGTTGATGCCCACCATCCAGATCAACGTCCCCTTGGTCGTCTCGCCCGTGTCGGCCGGGGCCGGCGGCGTGCGCAGGCCGGACTGGCGCGTCGACGAGAACGTCAACCAGATGAGGCTGTTCGTCTCGTCCAGCTTCTGGATGAACGGCGCCCACTTGGGAAACGAGTTGGTCACCGCCGTCGTCGCCCCGTCGGCCACTCCCGGGCTGTTGGCGCGGGTCAGCGGGATGGGAGGCGGCTGCCGCGCGCGACCGGCAGCAGCCAGACCATCAGCGCGATCTGGTTCCGACGGCACCCGGTCAAGCTGGGCCCGCGGCCGGGGCCGTCAATGCCGCCGCCCTCCAGGACGGGCCTTAGGGCGTGAGACTGAACTGCGCGGCGTCCCGCCGGGCTGATACCATCGCGGCGTGCGCGCAACCCGCGTGCCGTCTTCGATTCGCGGCTCGACTTCGTCGGCCGTGGTGTTCGCCTTGCTGCTCGCCCTCGGTCGAACCGCCGCCGCCGCGGCTGGCCCGACCATCGATCCCGCCAGCGTCATCCTGTACCTGGACGAGGGGCGGCTGGAGCTGGAGGGGGACGACCTGCGCAACGTCCGGGTGCAGTGGAAGGGCCCCAGCGGCCCCGGCTCGGACGTCTGCTTGACGCCCAAACCTTCCGGGAAGCGAGAACGCTGCGCGTTCAGCCTGCCGCACAACCTTCCGCTGGACGTCGCGCTGGCCTGGGCCCCGGCCGCCCCGCCGGCCGGCGCGGCGGCCGCGCCCGACGCCTTCGTCCCGTTGCGCCCGGCGCGGGTGATCATCGACCGCGTGTTCCCGGCGGCGACCACCGCGCTGGATCTCACCGGCGGCCACGGGCGGCTTCCCCTGGCGCACCCGCAAGCCCTCGCGGCGGTCGACTGCGCGCAGGCCCGCTGCGAGATCGAGGACGCGGCGGTCGACGTGGCGGCGCTGTCCGGCTCGGCGACCACGCTGACCGTCCACGCCCACCTGGCGCCGCACGTGTTCGTCCTGCGCGGCGACGCGTTCGAGTCGACGTTCACGCAGTCGGTAGCGGTCCTGCACTGCCCGGCCAGCATCGTCTCGGGGGCGCCGTTGCGGCGGGCCGACACCACCAGCGTGGTGGTGCGCCTGGACGCGCGCTGCGGCGGGGATCCGCACGCGCTGCGCTGGACGGCCAACGGCGAGCCGGCCCAGGTGGTGCGCGTCGCCAAGGAGAACGACGCGGTGCTGGCCCTCATCTCCGTCGGCGACGTCGAGGACGCGACGCTGACCGTGACCGCCACCCGGCCCGAGCCCGACGGTTCGGTCATCGCGATCGCGCGGGCCGCCACCCGGCCGGCGCCGCTGCCGCGCGCCAGCCTGGAGCTGCCCGGCTACGGCATCATCGACTTCGTCCCCACCAACCGCGACGCCACCGTGCACGTGGCGCCGGTGGGCGGCGCGGCGCGGCTGGCGCTGCTGCCCGTCGAGGGGGCGTATCACGTCACCTCGGACGCCAACGGCACGCGGCTGCGTGGCGAAGAAGGTGTGGGCGGCTACGTCGCGTTGCGGTTCGGCTACCGCGTGCAGGGGCTGCCGTCCCCCTTCGCCGACACCGACCTGGCCATCGTCAGCGAACAGCTTCAGCGTCCCATCCGCGAGGCCAGCGTGCCGGCCCCGATCGGGCCGTCGGCGCTGGGCCCGGACCCGCTGGTCGAGCTGGTCTGCACCGACGGACACGGCAAGGCCCAGCGGATCCCGCCCGGCAAGCGGACGGCCATCCCGTTTTCGCGCCGCGACGGCTGCCGCGTCGTCATCCACCGCGAGCGCTTCAAGCCGGAGGACGGCACGCAGGACCTGACGCTGGAGATCGAGGTCAGCAAGGTCGACGACAGCCCGCGGGCCGACGCGCACGTGAACGAACGCATGGTGCTGCGCCCCGCCTCGGAGCCGCGCATCGTCTGGATCAAGGGCGTCAAAGGGCAGTTCGATCGGGTGACGGTGCGGATCGCGCACGTCGCCGACGACGTCCGCTACGTCGGGTCGACCGAGACCCGCACGTCGCTGCCGGCGGTCCAGTGGACGCTGGTCGTCGGCGAGGGACACTTCCGTTTCTACGCGACGGCCGCCATCCCGACCGGCCTGTTTCACATCACGGCCCCGAGCGGCGTCCTGGTGCTGAACTTCGGCGCGCTGTCACGCCTGACCTGGCTCGATCGAGAAGGGCATGAAGGCCTGGTCGGCCTCGAGCTGGGCGCGATGGGGATCGGTTTTGCGTCGACCGTCGGCACCACGACGTTTCCGCCGACGCTGGCGGTGATCGGCGGCATCGGCGTCAGCATCCCGATCGGCAACCGGGGCGAGGCCAGCCAGGCTTCCGTGAACCTGCACCTCTGGGGCGCTTACGAGCTTCGCGACGACTACATCTACACGCCACCCAACGGCGTCGGGACGTCGTTCACCCCCACTCACTGGTCCTTGCTGTTCGGCCCCAGCATCACCATCGGCAACATTGGCACCAACCTCTGATCGGCTCACGATCCATCTGGGTGGGTCGGATTTCCCGGCGCACTTCTGGGGCCGCCTGGCTGGCGACCTGGGTCTGCCGGAGGCCGACCTCTACCCGTATTCACCGCCGCCACAATAGGCCCTGGCGCGGCGAGTGTTAGGTTGTCGGGGTGCGCGCGCTCTCGATCCTGCTGCTCTGCCTGACGGGGGCCGGCACCGCCCGCGCCGCGCCGGCCCCCGGCGCGCAGGAGCGCTTCGACCGCGACAAGAAGAACGTGGGCCTGGCCATCACGCTGGAGGCGCTCTCGCCCATCGCCGGAGCGGGCTGCTTTTACGCGGGCGAGAGCGACAAGGCCACGGCGCTGGCGGTGCTCAGCGTCGTCGCCATCGGCGGCGGTGTGGGCGGCGCGTTCTGGCTGCTCCACCTCGAGGGCGAGCACGACAGCGGCGTCGGCGGCGTGGCGCTGAACCTGGAAGAGAGCGCGGCCATCTCGTTGCTGGTCGCGGCCGGCGTCACCTACGTCATCGCGCGCATCTCGGGCCTGTCGCTGGCGCCCGACGCCACCCGCGCGTTCAACGAGGACCTGCGCCAGCGCGTCGGGCTGCCGCCCGCCGAGCCCACCATCCCCTTCCACGCGGCGCTGCCGCTGGGCGGCGCGACGTTCCGCTTCTGATCGGCGCGGCGCTCTGGCGTATTGTCCGCGCATGGACATCACGCTTTATCACGCTCCCTCGACGGCGGCGCTGGCCGTCCACTGGCTGTTGCTGGAGCTGGAGTGGCCGCACCAGGTTCGCTCGCTGGATCTCGAGAAACGCGAACACAAGACGCCCGAGTACCTGAAGCTGAACCCGGCGGGCCTCGTCCCCACGCTGGTGATCGACGGCCAGGCGATCTGCGAGGCGGCGGCCATCGTGATGCACCTGGGCGACCTGGCGGCCGCGCGCGAGCTGGCGCCCCCACCCGGCACGCCCGAACGCGGCCAGTATCTCCGCTGGATGTTCTTCATGGCCAACACGCTGCAACCCGCCTATCGGGCCTGGTTTTACCCGGCGGAGCCGGCCGGGCCCGAGAACGTCGAAGCCAGCCGGCGGGCCGCGCGCGCCCGCATCGAGTGGGCCTGGGAAGAGGTCGCGCGCCATCTCAGCGCCGGGGGACCGTACGTGCTCGGCGCGCGGCTGTCTGTCGCGGACTTCCTGCTGACCATGCTCATGCGCTGGTCCCGCAACATGCCCAAGCCGGTCGATCACTGGCCGGTCCTGCACGCGTACGCGCAGCGGATGAAGGCGCGGCCGTCGTTCAAGGAGGTTTACGCCCGTGAGGGTCTGACCGACTGGACGTGAGCGGCGCGGCCGCGGGCGTGGCAAACTCGCGCGCATGCCCGCCGCCACCGGGAGCGCCGACTTGCCGCTGCACGGCGGGCGGGTGCCGGCCTGGCTGGCCCAGCGCATGGCCCGGCTGGGGCGGGTGATCGTCGAGGCCATCACCCACGAATACGGGCGCACCGAGCTGCTGCGGAGGCTGTCGGACCCCTTCTGGTTCCAGTCGTTCGGCGCGGTGATGGGGATGGACTGGCACTCGTCGGGAATCACGACCAGCGTGATCGGCGCGCTCAAGCGCGGCCTGGCGCCGGTGGCCGACGAACTGGGCCTCTACGTGTGCGGCGGGCGAGGACGGCATTCGCGCCGGACGCCCGACGAGCTGACGGCGCTCGGCGAGCGGTGCGGCCTGAACGCGCCGGCGCTGGTGGCCGCCAGCCGACTGGTGGCCAAGGTGGACAGCGCCGCCGTGCAGGACGGATTCGAGTTGTACCTGCACGGTTTCATCGTCGCCGCCGACGGCGCCTGGGTGATCGTGCAGCAGGGGATGAACGGCGCCCGCCGGCAAGCGCGCCGCTATCACTGGATCTGGGACCGCGCCGGCGCGGTCGGGTTCCTCGACGAGCCGCACGCCGCCATCGTCGACGCCGGCGCCGCGGACGGGCTGCCGAGGCCGCCTGGTGCGAGGGCCGCGGGGCTCGGTCCGGGCGATCGCGAGCCGCCCCGCGAGATCGTGAACTTGACGGATCGACGGGCGGCGCCGGCCCGGGGCGGCATCGTCAGCCTGGCCGACGCCGGTCCCGGCGGGACGGTCACGACGTTGCGGCGCCTGCGGATGCCGGCCCACCACGACGTGCGCGCCGAAGACATCGACCTTGGCCGGCTGGGCAAGACCCTGGCGGCGGTCGCCGAGCGCGGCCCGCGCGACTTCGCCGACCTGCTGCTGGTCCCGGGCGTCGGCGCGCGGACCGTGTTCGCGCTGGCGCTGGTGGCGGAAGTGGTTCACGGCGCGCCCAGCCGGTTCGCGGATCCGGCGCGGTTTTCGCTGGCTCACGGCGGCAAGGACGGCCACCCCTTCCCCGTCCCGCTGCGTGTCTACGACGAAACCGTCCGCGTCCTCAAGGACGCCCTGGCGCGCGCCAAGCTGGGGCAGAGCGAACGGCTGGCGGCCATCCGGCGCCTCGACGATCAGGCGCGCCGGATCGACGCCGCCGCGACCACGCCCGCCGAACTGGAGGCCGGCGTGGCGCGCGAGTGGGCGGCCAAGGCAGAGTTGGGGGGACGGACGGTCATGGACGATCGCGTCCGGCGGCGGCGGCGGCAGCTGGCGTTTCCCTTCTGAGGCCGGGCCGCCGCGGGCGGCGGCCGCGAAGTGGGAGAGCGCCGTCGTGGCCGCGCACGCGCCCGACTCCTTCGCGCGGCCGCCATTTCTGCGAGGCTGCGCGGCCAATGTCGACCCCTGGAAAGGAGGCCGGCCGCGGCATCTTCCTGACGGGTGTCTCGCGCGGGATCGCGGCCACCCGGTCTTCCTCGATGGTGGCGAAGTAACACAAGTCAGTTGGCCACGAAATCTGCGGTTAACACCCGTTCGATATGGTCGGCCCGTCAACAACAGGTTGCCGGGCGCGGACACAGTGATTGCCTGCGCCGGCGTTGACGGCGCCGCGAGGGGGGCTCGGCGGCGCCGGAGCCGCAATCACGAGACGGGAACCGATGAAAGAGCACGCCGCAGGTGCGCGACGAGGGTTGTCTTTACTGGCTCTCCTGACGCTGACGACGATGACCGGCTGGGCGTGGGCCCAGGCCACGCCAGCCGACATACCGCCGCAGGCGCCGCCGCCGGCCGCCGAGGTGCCGCCAGCGCCGCCGCTGCCGCCGCCGCCGGCCGTCGAAGCCACGCCGCCGCCCGTCCCCACGCCGCCCACCTCGACGGAGGCGATGCCCGCCACCCGGCCGGACGCCCTGCCCCCCATCGACGTGGGTGCCTGGATCCGCGCGGGCAGCAGGTTCCAGAAGCCCGGGGACCCCAACAGCCTCGGCGACTGGCACATGGACACCGCCTACGTCGAGCTGCACGCCGGCGGCAAGGTCCACAAGAACGTCGGCGTCACGCTGAACCTGAACGCCAACATGCTGTCCTGGGGGCCGGGTGGAGTGCCCTCGGCGGGATCGCTGGTGGCGCTCGAAGACGCCATCATCTCGTTCGACTTTTACGACCAGTTTCACCTGTGGGCCGGCCGCCTGCTGGTCCCGGTCGACCGTTCGAACGCTTCCGGGCCGTTCTTCATGATTCCCTGGAACTACCCGGGATTCTTCTCGGGCGCGTTCGTCGGCGCGCCGGCCGAGGGGCCCTCGGGCCGGAACAACGGCGCCGTCGTTTGGGGCGACGTCGCCGGGGGCAGGTTCTCGTACTTCGCCGGCGCCTTCGACAACGGCAACGTCACCACCAGCCCGCTGTTCTCCGGCAAGCTGCGGCTGGCGCTGTGGGATCCCGAGCCGGGGTTCTGGGGCAACGGCAGCTACTTCGGCGACAAGGACATGCTGTCCGTCGACGTCGGCGGACAGGCGCAAAAGCACGGCACGCTCGCCGGCGACAAGACCTACGCCGAGGTCAACGCCGACGTGCTGATCGAAAAGAAGCTCGGCGGCGGCAGCTTCGTCACCGGCGAAGCGGCCTACTACCACTTCAACCAGGACAGCGGCGGCGTCAGCGACTCGATGTACGCGCTCCTGGCGTACGCCACGCCGACGGTGGGCGTGGGCAGCCTGCAGCCGATGGTGCGCTACCAGTGGGAGAAGGTGAAGGACAACCCGGCCACCAACCCGTGGAACGTCGACGTCGGGCTCTCCTACCTGATCAAGGGGCCGGCGCTGCGCGTGCTGGCGACGTACAGCCACACCCGGCTGCTGAACCTGGATCCGGCCACGACGGCGATCACCAACTCGAACGCCAACTCAGTCCAGCTTGGCGCGCAGGCCATCTTTTTTTGATTCGGGACGACACCACCCACGTGAAGGAGAGAGATTCATCATGCGAAAGACACTCGTAGCGCTCTCGTTCGCCGGCCTGCTGGCGGCGTCCTGCAACAAGCCGGCGGAGACCCCGGCGCCCGGCGCGGCCTCCGCCCCGGCGTCGCCGGCGGCGGCGGCCGACGACAAGGGCCCCATCAAGGTGGGGATCCTGCACTCGCTGTCGGGCACGATGGCGATCAGCGAGACGTCGCTCAAGGACGTCGCGCTCATGACCATCGAAGAGATCAACCAAGCGGGCGGCGTGCTGGGCCGCAAGCTGGAGCCGGTGGTGGTCGACCCGGCCTCGAACTGGCCGCTCTTCGCCGAGAAGGCGCGCGACCTCCTGCAGAACCAGAAGGTGGCGGTCACGTTCGGCTGCTGGACGTCGGTGTCGCGCAAGTCGGTGCTGCCGGTGTTCGAGGAGCTGAACGGCCTGCTGTTTTACCCGGTGCAGTACGAGGGTGAAGAATCGTCCTGGAACGTCTTTTACACGGGCGCCGCGCCCAACCAGCAGGCGATCCCGGCCGTCGAGTACCTGATGAGCAAGAAGGGCGGCGGCGCCAAGCGCTGGGTGCTGCTGGGGACCGACTACGTCTACCCGCGCACCACCAACAAGATCCTGCGCTACTTCCTGCACGCCAAGGGCGTGGCCGACGACGACATCATGGAGAAGTACACGCCGTTCGGGCACAGCGACTACCAGACCATCGTCGCCGACATCAAGAAGTTCGCCACCGGTAAGCGGACGGCGGTGGTGTCGACCATCAACGGCGACTCGAACGTCCCCTTCTACAAAGAGCTGGGCAACCAGGGGATCAAGGCCACCGACATCCCGGTGGTGGCGTTCTCCGTCGGCGAGGAAGAGCTGCGCGGCATCGACACCAAGCCGCTGGTCGGGCAGCTGGCCGCCTGGAACTACTTCGAGTCCATCGACAACCCGGTCAACAAGGCCTTCATCGACAAGTGGATGGCCTACGTGAAGAAGAACAACCTGCCGGGCGGCGACAAGCGCGTCACCAACGACCCGATGGAGGCCACGTACATCGGCATCCACATGTGGGCCCAAGCCGTCGAGCAGGCGCACACCACCAACGTCGACGCCGTCCGCCAGGCCGTGGGGTACCAGCACTTCGCCGGCCCCGACGGGTTCGACATCACCATGGACGCCGAGAACCACCACCTGCACAAACCGGTCTACATCGGCGAGGTCAAAGCCGACGGCCAGTTCCACGTCGTCTGGAAGACCGACGGTCCCATCAAGGCCGATGCCTGGAGCCCGTACATCCCCGACGACAAGGGCAAGATCGCGAACTGGCTTTATCCATGGGCCTGCGGCAACTGCACCGCGCCCAAGTTCGGCGGCGCCCGAACGGTGGCGGCGAAGTAGCGCGATGAGGCGGGTCGTCCACAAAGGGATCGTCCTGGCGGCGGTGCTGGCCGCGCCGGGGTTGGCGCACGCCGGCCCGCTGGAGGACGCCGTCGACGGTCTGGCGGCGTCCTCGGACGACCAGATCGAAGCGGCGGTGAACAAGCTGGCCGCCCTCGACGATCCGCGCGCCATCGGCGTGCTGGACGCCCTTTGTGACGACCGGCTGCGCGTCGGCTCCGACGGTCACCCGTACATCTGGGACGCCAAGGTTCGGGAGGCACGCCGCCCGCTCACCAACCAGATCGTCAGCGCTCCGCCCCGCCCGCTGAAAGAGGTGGAGGTCAGCAACGAGATCCGGCGCGTGGCCTTCCCGATCCTGGCGCAGCTGCAGCTCGGGGCGCCCGACGCCGGCGTGCGGCTGGCCGCGGCCACCGAGCTGTCGAAAGGCGGCTCGCCCGAGGCCGCGGCCCTGCTGCGCAAGGCCGCCGGCCGCGAGAAGGACGCCCGGGTGCTGCAGGCGCTGAGGCTGGCCGTGGCCCGGGTGGACCTGCAAAGCACCGCCCCCGCCGCGCGGATCGCCGCGCTGGCCGTCATCGGCGACAGCGGCGACGACGAATTCATCTCGGCGCTGCGGCAGACGGTCCGCGACCCGAACCCGCGGGTGAGCGCCGCGGCGCGCTCGGCGCTGGACGCGGTCGTCTCCCACCAGAAGTTCATCAGCTTCGTCGGCGACCTCTTGCACGGCCTCTCGCTGGCCAGCGTGCTCCTGTTCGCCGCGCTGGGACTGGCCATCACGTTCGGCCTGCTGGGCGTCATCAACATGGCCCACGGCGAGATGCTGATGCTGGGGGCGTATGCGACCTACGCGGTCCAGACCGCCCTGCACGGCTCGCCGGCCTACCTGTTCCTGGCCGTCCCGGTGGCCTTCCTGTCCACCGGCCTGGTGGGCGTGATCCTGGAGCGCACGGTCATTCGCCACCTCTACGGCCGCCCGCTGGAGACGCTGCTCGCGACCTGGGGAATCAGCCTGGGCTTGATCCAGACCGTCCGCCTGGTCTTCGGCGCGCAGAACGTCACCGTCGCCAACCCGGACTGGCTGGCCGGCGGCGTCCAGATCGCGCACGGCCTGGTGCTGCCCTGGGCGCGCATCGCGGTGGTCGCGTTCGTGATCGTGGTGTCCGCGCTGGTCTGGTTCATCCTGCAGCGCACCCGCTTTGGCTTGCAGGTCCGCGCCGTCACCCAGAACCGGGCCATGGCCGCCTGCCTGGGCATCCCCACCCGGCGGATCGACGCGCTGGTGTTCGGCCTGGGTTCGGGCATCGCCGGTCTGGGCGGGGTGGCGCTGTCGCAGCTCGGCAACGTCGGTCCCGAGCTGGGCCAGAGCTACATCATCGATTCGTTCATGGTCGTCGTGCTGGGCGGCGTGGGCAAGCTGGCCGGCGCCGTGGCCGCCGCGCTGGGGCTGGGCGTCGTCAACAAGCTGCTCGAGCCGCTGGCCGGCGCCGTGCTGGGAAAGATCGCCGTGCTGGTCTTCATCATCCTTTTCATCCAACGCCGGCCGCAGGGTCTGTTCGCGCTCAAGGGGCGCGTGGAGGCCTGACATGGGGGAGCGCCTCCGCCAGATGCACGCGCCGCGCACCTGGGCCGCGCTGGGCGTGGGCGCGCTGTTGCTGGGGGGCGCGGTGCCGTTCGCCGCGCCCGCCTACATGGTGCCGCTGCTGGGAAAGTTCCTGTGCTTCGGGATCGCCGCGCTGGCGATGGACCTGGTGTGGGGCTACGCCGGCATCCTCAGTTTGGGGCACGGCCTCTTCTTCGCGCTGGGCGGCTACGCGATGGGCATGCACCTCATGCGGGCGATGGCCGGCGAAGGAGTTTACCGGAGCCAGCTGCCCGACTTCATGGTGTTCCTCGACTGGCACCAGCTGCCCTGGACATGGTCCGGCTTTCAGAGCTTCCCGTTCGCGGCGGCCATGGCGCTGGTCGTCCCGGGTTCGCTGGCGCTGGTGTTCGGGTGGTTCGCCTTCCGCTCGCGGATCCGCGGCGTCTACTTCGCGATCGTCACGCAGGCGCTGACCTACGCGGCCACCCTGCTCTTCTTCCAGAACGCCACCGGCTTCGGCGGCAACAACGGCCTCACCGACTTCAAGCGCATCCTGGGCTGGCCGCTGCACGCCGTCGAGACCAAGCGCCTGCTCTACGTCGCGTCGGCCATCGCGCTCTGCGCGACCTATCTGGTCTGCCGGTTCGTGGTGACCAGCCGTCTCGGGCGCGTGCTGACCGCGGTTCGCGACGCCGAGCTCAAGGCGCGGTTTTGCGGCTACGACTCGACCCGGTACAAGCTGTTCGTCTGGACCCTCTCGGCGATGCTGTGCGGGCTGGCCGGCGCGCTCTACGTCCCGCAGGTCGGCATCATCAACCCCAGCGAGATGCAGCCCTCGAACTCGATCGAGATGGCCATCTGGGTGGCGGTCGGCGGGCGCGGCACGCTGGGGGGCGCGCTTCTGGGCGCCTGGCTGGTCAACGGCGGCAAGAGCTGGCTGACGGCGGCGTTCCCCTCGGCCTGGCTGTACGTGTTCGGGGCGCTGTTCGTGGCGGTCACGTTGTTCCTGCCGCGCGGGCTGGTCGGCCTTTCCTCCAAGCTGTTGGCGCTGCTGCCGAAGCGCCCGCGCCGCCCGGCCCCGGCGCCTGCCCCGGACCCCCGGTGATGAGCACGGCCAGCATGACCGAGGAAAGCCACGAGCGCGCCACCCCGACGCCCCCGGCCCCCGTCACCGGGCCCGCCAGGCGGCCGCTTTCGCTGTGGGTCGAGAACCTGTCGGTCAGCTTCGACGGGTTCAAGGCGCTGGACGACGTGACGCTGCTGCTCGACAGCGGCGAGCTGCGCTGCCTCATCGGTCCCAACGGGGCGGGCAAGACCACGCTCATGGACTGCATCACCGGCAAGACCCGCCCCACCAGCGGCTCCGTGTTTCTGGAGAGCCGGCTCAACGAGCTGACACGGCTGTCGGAGGTCGAGATCGCCGGGCTGGGCATCGGCCGCAAGTTCCAGCGGCCGACGGTGTTCCAGGAGCACACCGTGTTCGAGAACTGCGAGCTGGCGCTGAAGGGGCCGAAGGGGGTCTTCCGCACGCTGTTCGCGCGCCTCGACGCCGCCCAGCGACGGCGAATCGCGGAGATCCTGGAGCTGATCGGCCTGGCCGATCACGCCCGCCGCCCGGCCGGCCTGCTGGCCCACGGCCAGAAGCAGTGGCTGGAGATCGGCATGCTGCTGGCCCAGGACCCGAAGGTGCTGCTCATCGACGAGCCGGTGGCGGGCATGACCCACGCCGAGGCCGAGCGGACCGCCGAGCTGCTGAAGAGCCTGGCCGGCCAGCGCACCATCGTGGTCGTCGAACACGACATGGAGTTCGTCCGCAGCATCGCGCGCAACGTGACCGTCCTGCACGAAGGGCGCGTGCTGGCCGAGGGGCCGATGGCGCAGGTCCAAAAGGATCCGCGGGTCATCGAGGTCTATCTGGGGCAATGATGCTGGGCGCCCAGAAGATCAATCAGTTCTACGGCGGCAGCCACACGCTGTGGGACGTCGACCTCGACGTCCCCAAGGGCGGGTGCGTCTGCCTGATGGGGCGCAACGGCGTCGGGAAGACCACCCTCTTGAAGGTGATCATGGGGCTGCTCCCCTCCAGCTCGGGAAAGGTGGTGTTCGACGGGCTGGACCTCACGGGCGCGCCGCCCGAGGCGCGGGCGCGGGCCGGTATCGGGTACGTGCCGCAAGGGCGCGAGGTCTTCCCCACCCTCACCGTCGAGGAGAACCTGCGCATCGGCGCGCTGGGCCGGCCGGGCGGCGGCGGCGCCGCGGTCCCCGAGCGCGTGTTCAAGCTGTTCCCGGTGCTGAAGGACATGCTGCGCCGGCGGGGCGGCGACCTGTCCGGCGGCCAGCAACAGCAGCTGGCCATGGGGCGCGCGCTGGCGCTGGAGCCGAAGCTGCTGATCCTGGACGAGCCCGGTGAAGGGATCCAGCCCAACGTCGTCCACGAGATCGGCAGCGTCATCACGCAGCTCAATGCCGAGGGCGTGACGGTGCTGCTGGTCGAGCAGAAGCTCCCCTTCGCGCGGCGGGTGGCGCGCGACTTCCGCATCCTCGAGCGCGGCCAGGTGGTGGCCGGCGGCCAGATCGCGGAGCTGACCGACGACCTCGTGCGCCGTCACCTGACGGTCTGAGCGCGCTCGCCTTTCTGGCCGAACTCCACGACCGTCAACCTGGCGGGGCCGATGTCGATCGGCACGCGCTACAACGACGCCGAGTCCTGGGCGGGCGCCCTCGACCAGGTCCGTGTCTACGGCCGCGTCCTCGGCGCCGACGAGATCCTGGCCCTGGCCCACGAATAGCTCCCGAGCGCCCGATTCTCGGCGCCCGGAGTCGTCACCCGGCCGCCGAACGGAACGGCACGGGCCTCAGCGCGGAAGAACGCCCTGTCGGATCACGAACTCCGCCACCGCGTCCACGCCGTCCCCCTCGCGAACGCAGGTGAACACGAACGGGCGCGTCCCCCGCATCTTCTTGGCGTCGCGGTCCATCACCTCCAGGGAGGCGCCGACGTGCGGGGCGAGGTCCGTCTTGTTGATGACCAGCAGATCGCTGCGCGTGATGCCCGGGCCGCCCTTGCGCGGGATCTTGTCGCCGCCCGCGACGTCGATGACGTAAAGGGTGAGGTCGGCCAGCTCGGGCGAGAACGTGGCGGCCAGGTTGTCGCCGCCGCTCTCGATGATGACGAGGTCCAGGTCGGGGAAGCGGGCGCACATGGCGTCGACGGCGTCGAGGTTGATGGACGCGTCCTCGCGGATGGCGGTGTGGGGGCAGCCGCCGGTCTCGACGCCCACGATCCGCTGCTCGGGCAGCGCGCCGCTGCGCACCAGGAATTGCGCGTCTTCCTTGGTGTAGATGTCGTTGGTGACGACGGCGATCTGATACCGGTCGCGCAGCTTCTTGCAGAGGGCATCGACCAGCGCGGTCTTGCCGGAACCGACGGGGCCGGCCACGCCGACGCGCAGGGGCTGGAGTCTCGTGCTCATGAGCGAAATAACCTGGAGTAGAGGGTTTCGTGGGCGGCGCTGGCGATGGCCTGACCGGGAGCGGTCGCGCCAATCTCGCCGTCGGGCAGCACCAGCGCGCGGGCGGCCAGCGCCGGGATGGCGGCGCCGGCGGCCGCCAGCACCCGCTGTCCGGCGGTCTGACCGAGGGGCACCAGCCGCACGGCGGCGGCGGTGACGGCCTCGGCCCAGGCGAAGGCCTGCCCGGCCACGGCCGCGGCGGGCGCCACCTGGAACCGCACGGCGGCCAGCGCGAACAGGGTCGCGTGCGTGACCTCGGGGCGGCGCGCCCAGGCGGCCGCCTCGGAGAGGCCCAGCCCGTCCAGCACCCGCGCCAGCGCGCCGCCCAGCTGGCGGTCCTCGGCGCGCAGCTCGCGCGTGGGGCGGCAGGCCAGCAACCAGCGGCTCCACCGGGAGAGGCCCAGCGCGTCTCCCTCCCGCCAGGCGGTCATGAGGCGAGCCAGCACCGGCATGTCCAGCGTCGCGAAGCTCCAGCGGAGCAGCCCCAGCAGCCAGACCCGCGCCTCGGTCTCGTCGGTGACCCACCGGTCGGCCACCGCCTGCTCCAGTCCCTGCGAGTAGGCGAAGGCGCCGGTGGGCAGCGCCGGACTGACGATCTGCAAGAGGCGCAGCAAGGGCAGGTCAGCCTCAAGACTCATGCGCGTGTCCCCCGTGCAAATGCCCGCCCTGCCGATAGCCACCGGCCTCCGGCTCGAACGGCGCCAGCCGCACCTGCAGGTGCAGCCCCATCTCGCCGATCATCCCGTCGAGAACGTGATCGTGCTGGTAGGCCACGTAGCCGACGGTCCGCTCCGGGGCCGCGAGCGAGGTTCCCGTTCCCGGGCGCGCCGAACCCGGTTCGGGCGAGCGGACCTCGGTCGAGGCGCCGATCTGCACCGGCACGTGGCGGTTGCCCAGGTGGTACGCGGCCCGCGCCACCAGCAGTGGATCGACGGCCGTGGCCCACGACAGCGTCTCCTCGGCGGCACGCACGGTGACGATCGGCCCGCCCTCGGCGCCCCGGACGCGGTCGCCGTCACGCAGCACCGTTCCGTGCGGCAGGATCAGCGCAACCTCGCGCCCGTCGTCCAGCCGGGCGCGCAACCGGCTGCGGCGCCGGTCCGCGAACGGCAGCGTCAGCACGCCGTCGACCGCGGCGACCGCGCCGCCGCGCACCAGCTCGGTCAGCCGCAGGAGGGCCGCCTCGTCGCTCAAAACAGGAAGTACCTCTGCGCCAGCGGCAGCACCTCGGCCGGCTGGCACGTCAAGAGCTGTCCGTCGGCGCGCACCTCGTAGGTTTGCGGGTCGACCTCCATGACCGGCAGCGCGTCGTTCAGCACCATGTCGCGCTTGCGAACGGCGCGCGTGCCGCGCACGACGGCCGGCCGCTTCTGCAGCCCAAGCCGGGCCGGGAGGCCGGCCTCGACGGCCGCCCGCGACAGGAAGGTCAGGCTGGTCGCGTGGCGCGCGCCGCCCAGCGCGCCGAACATCGCGCGATAGTGCACCGGTTGCGGCGTCGGGATCGACGCGTTCGGATCGCCCATCGGCGCCGCCGCGATGAGGCCGCCCTTGATGATGACCGCCGGCTTGGCGCCGAAGAACGCCGGCCGCCACAGCACCAGGTCGGCCAGCTTGCCCGGCGCGATCGAGCCGACCTCGTGCGCGATGCCGTGGGTGATGGCCGGGTTGATGGTGTACTTGGCCAGGTAGCGCTTCACGCGGAAGTTGTCGTGCCCGCTCGCGTCCTCGGGCAGCGGCCCGCGCTGCTGCTTCATCTTGTGGGCCGTCTGCCAGGTGCGCGTGACCACCTCGCCCACGCGCCCCATGGCCTGCGAGTCGCTGGACATCATGCTGATGGCGCCCAGGTCGTGCAGGATGTCCTCGGCCGCGATGGTCTCGCGGCGGATGCGCGACTCGGCGAAGGCGACGTCCTCGGCGATGCCCGGGTCCAGGTGATGGCAGACCATCAGCATGTCCAGGTGCTCGTCGACGGTGTTCACGGTGTATGGGCGGGTCGGGTTGGTCGACGAGGGCAGCACGTGCGCCACTCCGCACACCTTGATGATGTCGGGCGCGTGCCCGCCGCCGGCGCCCTCGGTGTGGAAGCTGTGGATGGCGCGGCCCTTGAAGGCCGCCAGCGTGTCCTCGACGAAGCCGGATTCGTTCAAGGTGTCGGTGTGGATGGCGACCTGGACGTCGTACTCCTCGGCCACCGACAGGCAGCAGTCGATGGCGGCCGGCGTCGTCCCCCAATCCTCGTGCAGCTTGAGGCCCACGCAGCCGGCGACCACCTGTTCGCGCAGCGCCTCCGGGCGGCTGGCGTTCCCCTTGCCGAGAAACCCGACGTTCATGGGCAGCGCGTCCGCCGCCTGCAGCATGCGCGCCACGTTCCACGGCCCGGGCGTGCAGGTGGTGGCGTTGGTGCCGGCCGCCGGACCGGTGCCGCCGCCGATCATGGTGGTCACGCCCGACATCAGCGCGTGCTCGACCTGCTGGGGCGAGATGAAGTGAACGTGCGAGTCGACCGCGCCGGCCGTCAGCAGGCAGCCCTCGCCGGCCACGATCTCGGTCCCGGGGCCGATCACGATGTCGACGCCCGGCTGCACGTCGGGGTTGCCGGCCTTGCCGAGGCGCATGATGCGGCCGTCCTTCACGCCGACGTCCGCCTTCACGATGCCGGCGGCGTCCAGGACCACGGCGTTGGTGATGACCAGATCGGCCGCCTCGGCCGACGGGCGCTGGCTCTGCCCCATGCCGTCGCGGATCACCTTGCCGCCGCCGAACTTCACCTCCTCGCCGTAAACGGTGTGATCACGCTCGACCTGGATGATGAGCCCCGTGTCGCCCAGCCGGACGCGGTCGCCGGTGGTGGGGCCGTACATCTCGGCGTAGGCGCTCCGATCGATGGTCTTCATGGCTTCTCCAGCGGGCCCATCACCTCGCCGCGGAACCCGTCCACCACGCGCGCGCCGCCGAACGCGACCAGGTCCACGGTGCGCGACTGGCCGGGTTCGAACCGCACCGCGGTGCCGGCCGGAATGTCCAGGCGGAACCCCCGGGCCTTTGCGCGATCGAACGACAGGGCCGGGTTCACCTCGGCGAAGTGGTAGTGCGAGCCGACCTGGATGGGGCGATCGCCGGTGTTCGCCACCTCCAGCCGCAGCGTCGGGCGCCCCTCGTTCAAGGTGAGGGTGCCGGCCGCCGCCTGGATGGCGCCGATGCCGGCCGGCCGGCGGACCGGGATGGGCTGGTGCACCGTGACCAGCTTGGTGCCGTCGGGGAAGGTGGCCTCGACCTGCACCTCCGGGATCAGCTCGGCGACGCCCTCCATCACGTCGTCCTCGGTCAGGAGGCGCGTCCCCTCTTCCATCAACTCGGCGACCGAGCGTCCGTCGCGCGCCCCCTCGAGGATGGCGGCCGAGATGTAAGCGATCGCCTCCGGATAGTTCAGCTTCACGCCGCGGGCCTTGCGGCGCTCGGCCAGCAGTGCGGCGGTGAACAGCAGCAGCTTGTCCTTCTCACGCGGGGTCAGCTCCATGGCAGCACGGCTAAGTAGACCAGATGCGCGGCGCGACGGGGGCGCGATCGAACAGCGCCGCGCGCAGCACGCCCCAGGTATGGTGGACGAAGCGCCGGGCGCGTTCGGCGCCCGTGCCCAGGTGGCGCACCACCAGGAGGTCGCCATCGGCCACCACCGTCGCGCCGGCCCGGTCGCCCGCGGGCAGCCGGCCGGCGTCGGCCTGCAGCCGCTCCAGGACCGCCGCGCCGGGCGCCGGCGAGGCCACGATCGCGGTCAGCACGGTGGCGCCGCCGAGGCCCCAGGCGGCCGCCTGCGCCTCGCCGCCGCCGTCGAAGCGGGCCCGCTCGACCAGCGCGGGGACCCCGTCCCGGCGCAGCGCGAAGCTTTGCCGGTAGGACCCCCGCTGAAACGGCGCGCCCCGCGCCGGCAGCCCGAAGCAGATGGTCTCGGCGCCGATGAAGCGGGCGCCGGGGGCCAGATCCACCTCGGTCGCGATCTCCAGGTCGGCACCGTCGTAGACGATGGTCTCCTGCGGCAGCCATTCCAGCGTGCCGCCCGCCTCCACCGCCAACCGCTGGCTCTGGCGCGCGACCGGCCCCAGCGTGCGGTAGGCCTTGCCGGCGGCGGGCGTGGTCACGAGAGCGCGCGCGCCGGCGCCGACCGCCAGTTCCAGCCGCAGCTCGTCGCCACCCACCAGGCCGCCCGGCGGGTGCAGGAGGTAGACGTGGCAGACCTCGCGCCCCTCCGGGAAGAACGGCCGCTGCACCAGGAAGGGCCCGCGGTGCGCGCGCCGCGACAGGATGGTCGCCCCGCCGTCGTCGGCGGCGAAGCCCAGCGCCAGCGACGCGCTCCAGCCGCCGGCCTCAGCGCTCAAGACAGCTGTTGGGCTTGCGCCAGATCAGGAGGGCCACGCACCCCTCGGCGCTCTCGACGCTGTGGATCGATCCGGCCGGGTTGAACACGTGTGACCCCGCCGGGTAGACCCCCTGCTCGTCGCGCTGCGAGCCCCGCAGGATCCGGATCTCCTCGACGTCCTGGTGCTGGTGGCGCGGTACGCGCCCGCCCGCGGCGTACCGCAAGAGCGCGCTGGAGGCGCCTTGGGGGTCGCCCCACAGCGGAACGATGTCGACGCCGGGATGAAAGGGCTGCCAGTCGAGCTCGTCCCCTTCCAGGCGCGCCATGATCTCGTCCAGCCCCAATCGATCACCGTCGGTCATTCTGCCCGTACACTACGACGATTCACGCGCCGGCCGCCATGTGCCCGCCGTTCACGCCCCGGTCCGCCGGCGCGGTTTCTCTGCGAACCGTTCGCGGGGCCGGCGCCGCGGACATCACGGCCTCGGCGGCGGGCGCGGCTAGGAGGGCGTTGCCGTAAGGCAACGGTGAGCGGCAGCGAACCAAGCCCGACGACGTGCCGCCCGGAAGCGGCCTAGCGGGGCCGCGCGTAGACCGCCCGCGCGCCGAGCTGGCGGCTGACCGGTCGAACGGCGACGGCCTCTGCCGGCCCACCGTCCCGCAGGAAACGCGCCAGGAGGACGGCCGGGAGCAACAGAACCACGGCCACGAGCGCGACGAGGCCGACCAGGATTCCCACGACGAGCGGGCTGAGCATGCGTCTTGTATAGCAGACACATCGACGGGATGTCAAACCCGCCCCGGCGAGCCGGGCGCCACCTATAACAAGAGAGCCCGGGAGCCGACCGGGCTAGCATCCGGTCCGTGCGGCGCCTCCTTCCGCTGCTTGGGCTCGCCCTGGCCTGCCAGTCCCCGCCGCCGTCGCAAGCGGCCCCGGGCAAGGACAGCTCCGCGTCCGGCGCGCCCGACGGGGGGGCCGACGCCACCGGAGCCGGCGACCCGCTCGCGCTGGTGGGCGCGCCGCTCGTGTTCGCGCCGACGGCCTCCAGCTTCGGACTGAACGTGGTGGTTCGCGACGGCGTCGACCCGGGCGGGCTGGACTTGCAGGTGCAACGGTCGCCGGGCAGCGGCTGGGAGACGCTGGACCCGCCCGCCCATCCGGCGCCGGACGTCGCGCAGTGGTCGGTCACCGGGCTGCCGGCCGGCGGCCGCGTGCCCTACCGCCTGCTGCAGGCGGGCGACCAGGCGCACCCGCTTTACAGCGGCAGCGCCGCGACGGAACCGGCGCCGGGCACGCCGTTCACGTTCGCGCTGTTCACCGACACCCATCTCGACCCGCGCGATCCCCTGCCGGCCGGAACGACGGTGCTGCCGGACTTTTACGGCGAGATGGAGCAGACCATGCTGGACGTGATGGCGCAGGTGAGCGGCGTGGGCGCCGACTTCGTCATCAACCTCGGCGACCTGCTCGATTACCACGAGTTCGGGTTCAACGAGCCGCCGCCCGACGACCACTGGGCGCGCCTGGCCTACCTCAATTACCGCCGCCTGCTGGGCGACACCGCCGCCAACGCGGCGCACTTCGAGGTGATCGGCAACTGGGACGGCGAGAGCGGCTGCAACAGCCCCGACGAGATCGCGCGGTCGACGGCGCAGCGCCTCATCTATTCGCCCGGCCCGTCGCCCACGACCTACCCCGAGAGCGGCAGCGGGAATCAGGACTACTACGCCTTCACCTGGGGCGACGCGCTGTTCGTGGTGCTGAACGTCATGACCTACACGCCCACCTGCCATCTGCTGGACGCGGACCCGGGCGTGCCCGACGACTGGACGCTGGGCACCGAGCAGATGGCGTGGCTGCAGCGGACGCTGGCGGGCGCGACGTCGAAGTGGCGGTTCCTCTTCATCCACCACACCGTCGGCGGCGCGGCCGGCGATCCCGCCGACACCGCCTACGGGCGCGGCGGCGGGCAAGCCGCCCACGTCGGCGAACAGGCGCAGGTGCACGCGCTGATGTTGCAGTACGGCGTGCAGATCTTCTTTTACGCGCACGACCACGTGTTCACGGACATGGTGGTGGACGGAATTCATTACGCGCTTCCCGGAAGCGCCGGCGCCCCCTGGAAATTCGACGAATCCGAGACCGGCTACGCACAATATTGGACGGACTCGGGCTATGCGCGCGCCCGCGTCGCGCCCGATCGGGTTCAGGTCGACTTCGTGTCGGTCACCGGGCAGACGCTGTACGGCTTCACGCTGCCGTAGCTCCAGATTTGTTGACCCGATCCTTCTCGCGGCCGTCACTGCATTTTGGGCTCATCCAACTCGGAGAAGACCTATGCGCCAATCGCCCCTTGCTTCTGTCATTTGTGGCCTGTTCGCGTCGGCCGCCGTCATGGCCGGCTGCGCGCAGAGCCAGATCATCGACGGAGAAGGCGGTTCGCCAGGCGCGGGCGGCTCGACGGCCTCCGGGGGGATGAACCAGGGCAGCGGCGGGACGGGCAGCCCCGGCAGCGGCGGCGTCAGCAACCCCGGCTCGGGCGGGGAGACGCACGCGGGTGGCAGCATCGGCTCGGGCGGCAACGGGGCGCGCGGCGGCAGCACCGGCGCGGGCGGCGGCGTCACGACCGGCAGCGGTGGGCGCGGCGGCTCGACGGGCAGCGGCGGCTCCAACCCCACCGGCAGCGGCGGCTCCAACCCCACCGGCGGCGGCGGCTCCTGTAGCATCAGCAGCGTGACGGCGACGCAGAGCACGAAGATCCCGACCGTCTTCACCGTCACGTTCTCCAGCTCGCTGGCCAAGCCGACGGACGGCCACATCGATTTCGGCCTCGACACCAACTACGGCCTGCAGGCGCCCATCGACTTCACCCAGACGATGAACAAGACGCTGCTCCTCGGGATGAAGGCGTCGAAGACCTACCACTACAAGATCACCGTTTCCGACGGGGCCAACACCTGCAGCAGCGCCGACCAGACGGTCATGACCGGCGCGCTGCCCAACGGCGGCCTTCCCCAGTTGACGGTCACGACCAGCAACAAGGCCGGCCTTTACGGCGGCTTCCTGGTCACGGGCTCGTACACCGGGTCCAAGGTGCAGTCGTTCATCCTGGACGCCGACGGCGACTACGTCTGGTGGTATTCGACCGGCAACGACGGCTGCGGCACGCGTATGAGCTACGACGGCCAGTACATGTGGATCAACAACGCCAACGTGCCGGACCTGGGGGCCAAGGTTCACCGGGTGTCGATGGACGGCATGAACGACACGGACTTTTCGACGCCGTTCAAAGGCGAGAGCCATCAGCTGACGCCGCTCCCCGACGGCAGCGTGGCGTTTTACGCCACCGGCTCGAACGGGTGCGACGACGTGAAGATCTTCCCCGCCAACGGGACGCCCAGCTCCAGCGCCATGACCGTCGCCAACGCGCAGAAGGCGCACGGCGGAACCGGGGCCTGCCACCTCAACAACGTCGAATACGACGCCTCGGACGACACGCTGGTCTTCTCGGACCTCGACAACGTCTGCTTGACCAAGGTGACGAAGTCCGGCGCCACCGTCTGGGTGATGGACGGCATCAACGGCGTGACCAGCACGTTCAGCGGCGACCTGTGGAAGGGCGGCGAGCACGGCTTCCACATCGTCACGCCGACCGACTACGTCATCTTCAACAACAACAGCAGCATGAGCGGCGGCACCGGAAAGGGCTCGATCGCCCTGGAGCTGTCCGTCGACGTCACCGGCAAGAAGGTGACCAAGACCTGGTCGTACACCGCGAACCCCGCCCTGAACGTGGGCGTGCTGGGCGACGTCCAGCGCATGACCAGCAACGGTCCGACGGGCGCCGGCAAAGGCAACACCATCGTTGATTTCGGCACCGGCGACGAGATCCACGAAGTGGACGCCAACGGCAACGTCGTTCAAAAGATTCACAGCCAGTATCCGTTCGGCTTCATGGAGAAGCGTTTCTCGCTGTACGGTAAGCCGACCAGGTAACGTCCGTCCCTCCCACGTCCTTCGAGGTCCATTCAATGAAACGAGCCGGAATCCTGCTGTCCACCACCCTCGCCCTCTGCCCGTTGGCCACCCTCGGGTGCAGCAGCAGCGGCGGCGGCGGGTCGACCAGCAACACCACCGTGGCGCTCACCAACAACTCGACCACGCTGACCTACACCGCAAACCTTCACGACCTGCAGCCCACCGGCGTGCCGGCCGCAACAGCGGCGCTCACGTTGGACTGGGGCTCGCTGTCGAAGAACGCGCTCGGGACCGAGCTGACCTCGCTCAGCAGGACCAACATCGATCATGCCATCGTGGGCCACTACACGCAGAGCGTGTCGCAGCTCGAGAGCCAGTTCCTGAACCTGCAGTCGATGGCGGACAAGCTCTATCAGGCCGACATCGAGTCCGGCACGGTCCTGGATTTCAAGACGCTGATGGACTCGTCGAACAACGCCTTTGGCGGGATCGACTCGACCGGCACCTGGGTGGTGGCGCTGCTCTGCACGTCCACCTGCCGCAACCCGGCCCCCTGGTACCTGACCATCCTCAAGCCGGACCCTTCTTCCAACGGCATGATCGTGGCGGCCGAGGCCAACGACTACAAGTTCTCCAGCTCGCTGATGCTGCACCCGATCAAGGTGAAGCAGAAGTCGGATCTGCTGGCGGACTGGAGCGGGGTGACGCAGGACTTTTTGGGGCATGCGGTCAATCCCAAGACCGACCTCAACGCGATCTTCCTGCTGGCGGTGGCCCTGCCGGCGTCGCAGCTCGAGATGCAGCTCAACGACGACACCTTCGCGTCCTCGTCGATCCTCATTCCGGGACCTCCGCCCAGCTATTTGCCGATGAACGGCGAGACGTCCGCGACGCTGGTCGGCAACTTCGTCAGCGGTGCCGGCAACGTCACGCAGGCCGACCTCGACACCTACCTCGACGCCAGCGCCTACACGCCCGCCACCACGACCTTCGCGATCGCCGCGCAGACCGGCACCACGGTTGGCAGCGGCCAGATCCGCATGCTGCAGTCGTTCGAGCTGGAACCGTAGTCTGGCGCGACGGCGCTGGCGGCGGATCGCGGGGCGGGCGGCTTCGGTGCCGCTTCGGTGGAACCGGCGCGGCGCCGCTGGTTCGCCGCGGAGTGAGCCTTGGATTGCGCCTTTCCTGCCTGGTGGGGCGACCGGGAAGCTTGCGCGCCGCCGGCCCTGGGTGGCGGGGCTCCGCTCGGGGCGGGTTGAGGGGCGGAAGGGTCGGGGTGCCCCTTCCGTGCTCGGACAGGTCCTCGCGGTCGGGCCCGGATCTGCTCGGCAGGCGCGGCAGACGCTGCGGAACTGCGCGCGGAAGGGGCACCCCAACCCTCCCGCTTCTCGACCCGCCGCTCGCTCCACCTCGAGCCGCCTCGAGGTCGCAGAGTGTCATGCGAGAGCCGGGTCGTCGCTGCCGTTCTCGTGGCGGCCAAGCGTCGACACCATCGCCGGGCACGACAGCGTTGCCGCCGGTCGATGATGCGGTCGAGCGCGCGGGGAGGCTGGCGTTGCGCTCCTCGCTGGAAGTGGAACGGGCAGGACGGCACCGGGTGCGTGGCAGCTCTCTTGCCGAACACTGACACGCCACGGGCCCCGTGGATTCGGGTGGCTGCCGCGATCGCGCGCGCGATAAGCTCGTCGCATGACGGCGGTCGGGTTCGAGTGGCACGAACTTCAGACGCGAGATTGCGCGCGGGCGCTGCGCTTTTACCAAGCGTTCTGTGGCTGGACGACGGCGGATGCGAGCGGCGGCAACCCTCGCGAGCGTCACCTCTGTTCCCTGGACGGCGTTGCGATCGGGGCGATCACGACGTCACAGGCGCCGGCTCACGTTCCCGCGTTCTGGCTGCCGTTCCTCGCGGTGGCCGCTCTCGACGACACGATCGCGAGAGCGCGGACCTTGAATGCCCGCCTCCTTCGCGAGCCGGCGGGCATGCCCGGAGCCGGGTCGTCCGCGGTGATGATCGATCCGCGGGGTGCGGTATTTGGATTGCGGCAGGCCGGCACCACGGCGGCTTCGACCGGATCGACGCCCGGAGCCTTTTGCTGGGACGAGCTGCTCACGGACGACGCTGAATCGTCGGCCGCCTTCTACGCCTCGCTCACCGGCTGTTCCGTCGACGCGGTCGACCTCGGCCCCCTCGGGCCCTATCGCGTCCTCGTCAGCGACGGACGGCCCCTGGCGGGCGTGATGAAGCACCCCGAGAACCTGCGCCCGCACTGGTTGCCCTACCTCGCCGTGCGCGGCGTCGAGCCCGAGACAGCCCGCGCGCTCGCCCTCGGTGCCTCGCTCTACTTCGCGCCGCGCGACGTTCCCGGCGCCGGCCCCATCAGCGGCATCGACGACCCGACCGGAGCAGGCGTCTGCCTCATCGACGCTGACTCCCCCACCTTCTCCGGCCGCCGCTAATCCCCCCGCCGTGCCCCGGCTCCACTCGCCGCCCTCAACCTGCTCCAACACCGTGCTCCGCGGTCAACCGCGTGGCGTTCGCGCCTCCGCTTCGCGCCTCCCCGCGGCGCCAATGCGGCCGGGTAGCTGGACGCCTCCGCTTCGCCCCGCCCCGCGGTGCCAGTCCGGCTAGGTAGCTGGACGACTCCGCTTCGCGCCTCCCCGCGGTGCCAATCCGGCCGGGTAGCTGGATCAGTTTGACAGCGACGACTGGATCCGTCTGCTCCCCCAGAACGCTCCGCCCCGGGGCCTGCACCGCATGACATGGCTTCTCCAAGCTCGCCCGCAGCTCACGGGCCGTGACGCGAGCGTTGCCGGGCGGAGGGAGGCGCAGGCGCCCAGCGCGGGCGGATTGTGTGGTGCCCTTCCGCGCGCAGTTCCGCAGCGTCTCCAACGCAGGCCGAGCAGATCCGGGCCCGACCGCGAGGACCTGTTCGAGCACGGAAGGGCACCACACAATTCGCCCGCCCCCCGCCGAAGCCGCCCGGAGCCCCACCCGCGCTCCGCGCTCCGCGCTCGCGGCTCTCTCTCTATCTCTCGCGCCGCTACTTGGCCGCGACCGCCGCGCGCTTGCGCAGGAACCGGGGGTTGACCAGCAACAGCACCGAGGGCAGGAACGCCACCGTCGCCGCGCTGCTGGTCACCATCGTCAGCGCCACCAGCACGCCCAGAAGCACGTGCACCTTGAACAACGACAGCGCCAGGCACAAGTAGCCGCCGGCCACCGCGCTGGCGACGTACGCGATCGCCTTGCCCGAGGTGGTCAGCGCCGTCGCCGTCGCCTCCCGCAGGTCGCCGGTCCGCTCGAACTCTTCCCGCACGCGGAAGATGAAATAGACCGCGTAATCGGCGCCGATGCCCACCGCCATCGCCGAAATAGCGGCCGTCCCCATCGACAGCAGGATGCCCGTCCAGCCCATGAGACCCAGGTTCACCAGCGCCGCCGTGGCCAGCGGAAACAGCACCAGCAGGCCGCCCACCAGCGACCGCAGCAGGACCGCCGTGATGATCACGACCAGCACCGAGATCTGGATCAAGTTGATGGTCTTGCCGTGCACCATCGTCTGGTTCAGCGCGATGACGTTGGTGACCCCGCCGCCGACGCTCGCCGTGACCGGCAACCCCGCGAACAGCCGGGTCGCTTCCGCCTGTGTCGCCTTGGTCATGGCCTTCATGGCCCGAAAATCGTCGGTCTTGACGTAGGCGGTGATGACCGCGTGCTGGAACGGGCGGTCGACCAGGCGCGTCAGGTCCTCCTCGTCGCCCCCCATCCCGTAGAGCAGCAGGTACTGCGCCACTCCCTGCTCGGTGTCCGGCAGCTTGCCGCCGCCCGCCGGGTCGATGGCCAGGCTCATCTGCTTCAACAGGTCGACGATCGAGACGACCTTGCCGATGGGCAGCGGCTGGCGGGTGATGAACGTCGCCAGCGCGTCCATCCGCTTCAGCACCTCCGGGTTCTTGATGGCGTCGGGCTTCTGCCCCTCGATCAGCACCTGGATGACGCGCGTGCCGGCCAGCCGGGCGTCGGCCAGCCGGAATCCGCGCACCGGCGCGTTGGCCTCGAAGAACTGCGCGTTCAGGCTGTTCCCCGCCTCGAGGCGGGTCATGCCGACCAGCGCGAGCACCAGGATGGCGCTGAACACCCAGAAGATGGGCCGCTCGCGCCCGGCGCGGATGGTGGCCGCCAGCTTCTCCAGGATCGGGTCGAAGTACTCTTCCTTCTTCTCGCGCTCGGTCTGCCGGTCCGAGGGCGGCGACATCAGCACGCGGATGGCCGGGATGAACGTCATCTCGACGGTCAGCGCGGCGACGATGCCGAACGCCGTGCACAGGCCGAAATTCTTGATGGTCGGCAGCCCGAAGGTGGCCAGCGATCCGAAGCTGAGCGCCGCGATGGTGCCCGCCGCCAGCATGACGATGCCGACCTTGGTCGTGGCCTCGATGACCGCCAGGCGGTTGTGCTCGACCCCCGGCAGCTCGGGCCACTCCGCCCGGGCGCGAGAGTACTCCTCGTAATACCGCTTGAGGATCTGCACCGAGTGGCCGGCGCCGATCGCCAGCAGCAGGATCGGCGTCATGATGTTCCAGGGGTCCATGGGCGCGCCGACCAGCCCCATCAGGCCGAGCGCCCACAGCACGCCCATGATGGCGGTGACCAGCGGGACGATCATCCCCTGCAGCGTCCGGAACGCCCGATAGTGGAGGTAACCGATCATGGCCAGCGCCAGCACGAACAGCAGCGCGACCCGCCGCGTGTAGATGAGCAGCCAGTGCAGGATGGTCGGCGCGCCTGCCGCGCGGATCTCCAGGTCGGGCGTCTCCTCGGGGGCGGTGATCGCCAGCAGCCGGTCGTAAAGGTGCTTCGATCCGCCCGCCTTCTCGAAGTCCGAGAAGTCGACCATCAGCGCGGTGGCGCGCCCGTCCTCGCTGACCAGCAGGCTGGTCAAAAAGGCGTTGGCCTTCACCCGCTCGCGGAAGGCGGCCAGCTCGGCGGCGGTCTGCGGCACCTTTTCGGCCAGCGGCGTGATCTCCAGCGAGTCGGCGGTGCTGTGCACGTCCTTCACGCGCGGCGACATCAGCGACAGGACGCTGCCCCGCTTGACGCCCGGCAACTTCTCCAGCGCCTCCGTCATCCGATTGACCTTGGCCAGGATCTCCGGCGTGTAGACCGTCCCCTGTTTCGGGTAGACGCCGATGACCGTCATGTACTTGCCGCCGAACAGCTTCTCGATCCGCTGTCCCACCTTCACCAGCGGATCGCCCGGCGGAATCTGGGCGTCCACGTCCAAGAGCACGTGCAGGCGCGTGGTGAAGAAGCCCAGCACCAGGGTCACCGCCGTGACCAGCGCGATGACCAGCTTCGGGTGGCGCACGACCGACGTCACATAACGACGCAGCATGGAACGACCTCGCTTCAACTACTGTTTCGACGACAAGAGAGAACGGAGCAGCGGCTCGCGCGTGTCGCTCCGGGGAGCGAAATAGGTGGCCAGAACCACTCGGCGCGCCTCGGTCCCGGGCTGAGACATGTCCACCAGCACCTGCCCGGCGGACGAAACGACCACCGTCCGCAGAGCGTCGGGCGTGACGGAGTAAATCACCCGGTCGCCCTTCAGGTAGCCGCGGTCCTTGAGCGGCGCGAACCAGGTGGGCAGCGCGTCGCTGACCCGCCGTTCCACGTCGCGCGTGATGAGGCCGGCGTCGCGCGCCTGTTCCAGGTTGTCGCGCACCACGCCCATCCAGCGGCTGAGCGGAACGTCGCGCAGGAACTGCATCTGCACCACGGCCCGAGGCGCGTCGATCACGAGGGGCGCCACCCGGTGGTCCAGCTCGAACGAATAGTCCTGCCCCGCGGCGACCTGCGCGATCTTCGCCTGGGTCCCGCGGTCGACGCGGACGTCCACGTCGGCGACGTTGATCTTGAGCAGCGTCTTTTGCAGGCGCATGTGCATGCCCGAATAGCGTCCCTGCGCCAGGTCGGCCCCGTTCAGCGACGGAAGCGGCCCGGCCGCCTGCGCGGCGGCGGACAGGGACAAGGCGGCGATCGCCGCCCATCGGCGGAGGTGCATCATGGTTGGCTCTCCCGAGGCTGGCCGGCGCCGCCGAAGCGGTAGAGCACCGCCAGCGACACCAGATGCGAGCTGGCGTTGTAGGTGCCCGCGTTGACGGCGGGCGCGGGCCGCCCCATCAAGTTGGCGTTGCAGCGGTTCGGATCCGTGTAGGGGGCCGTGCACGTGCTGTCCGGAACCTGCTGGTAGACGCGCGCGTCGGCCTCGGACACCGTGACCGGCGGCTGGTATCGGAGCTGATAGGTCAGCGCGACCTCCCAGGCCCCGGACAGGAACGAGCCGCCCACCGCGCCGCCGAGCTGGGGGCCGCCCGGGAAGTCGACGTTGGCGTAAGCCGGCTCGGCGACCGCCGACTCATAGTAGACGCCGGCGCGCAGCTTCCAGCGTTCGGGGACCAGGGCGACGTCACCGCCCAGCTTGACGCTGACGGTGTCCTTCCAGTGCTTGGGGACGACGATCCGTCCGATGTCGATGGGCTGCCCGGAAGCGTTGGCGACCAGCCCGTTGGTCTGGACGGTGAACTGGTTCACCCGCGACCAGGTCTCGTACTCGACGTCCAGCTCGAGATCCCACCGCTCGACGCCGCTGTCCAGGCCGATGTAGCGGGCGCCCGCCCGGGCCATCATCGGCAGCGGGAGGTTGATCGTGACGTCGTTGCGATTCAGCAACACGCTCACGCTGGGATCGCGCGGCGTCACCGCCAGCGTGCTGTGCGTCTCGATGTCGGTCGGAACCACCTGGCCCGCGGCGGCCAGCTCGAGCCAGGGGCAGGGGCGCAGCCAGGCGCCGAGCCGCGCGTTGAAGACGAACCAGTCGGCGCCCTTCGTGTCGGCCAGCAAATCCCACTGGCTGCTGACCGGATCGTTCGGCGCCATGAACGGGTTGCCGTCCAGCATCAGCGAATACTGGAGGCGCGGGACGCTGATCCACTCGGCGGTGACGCCCAGGCCGAACAGCTCCCGGTACTTCCAGGCCGCCGAAATCGCCGTGTCGAGGATGATCGCCTGGCGCTTCACCATCATGTAATTTTGGCCGCCGGCCGGCGGGAACTCTTCCTGCGCGATCCCGGGCGGGGCAAACATCGCCACGCCGAAGCCCCAATCGGACAGGCCCAGGTCGGAGGTGAGGCCGATGAACGGGTCGGCCGCCTGGGCGGGCGCCCCGTTCTTCACACGCGCAAAGGCGGTCGGCACCGGCATGCCGTTCTGCACGTTGCCGTAGTCCAGCGTGGCGGCGCGCGTGTACGCGTAACTGTTGTACGAGAACGTGTTGCCGACCTCGAGCCGCGTCCCCCGCTGGTCGGCCAGGCCGGCCGGGTTGACGCTGATGGCGGTGGCGTCGTCGGCGCGCGCCACGAACGCCCCGCCGCGCCCGGCGGCGCGCGGGCCGAGCGCGCCGCTGTAATACCCACCGTCGGCCAGAACGGGCGCGCTCGACAGGGCCGTCGCCAGGGCGACGCCCAATATCCACGTCTTCACTCCGGGGGCCTCCAAAGCCTGGAAGGTGACGGCGGCTTACTGCGCCTGCACGATCGTGAACGCAATCGGCGCCGGCACGGAGCAGTTGTTGCACAGCAACGCCATCGCATAGACGCCGTCGGTCTGTGTGAACCCGGGGAACGCCTCGCCGGTCTTGGTCTTGGCGGAGCCAAGGTCGATGTGCTTCTGGGCGACCGGAACCGCCGCCGAGTAGAGCTTGGTGGCGTTGAGCTCGACGTCCAGGAAGCCGGTCATCAGATCCGACACCTGCATCCCCTGGTAGTAGCCGACTTCGACCTTGTTGATGCTCGTGAATTGAATCGGATTACCGAACCCGTCGTGAGTCAGGTTGCTCCAATCGACCGGATAAGGCGCGCTGTTGGGAACCGGCAGCGGCGTCCCGAGTTGGGCGGAGAACTGCAGGATGTGCTGGTCGCAGGCATCCGGCGCCATGACCGTCGTATTCGTCGACGTGTCGGAGGGCTGCAAGAACACCATCGACTCGGCGCCCACGCCCGGAGTCGTGCTGTTGGCGAACAGCAGCAGATAGAGCGCGCCCGAGGAGGTCGTGTAGTCGGTCGCCGGATCCACCGGCGACTTGCCGGAGAGCAGCGACGTCAGCATCGTGCTGGTGCCGGTGGGATTGTCGATGATGAAGTACTTGTTGACCTCGGCGGTGTTGAAGACGCCGACCGACAATTCGGCCTCCAGGTCGGCCGGCTTCTTGTTCGGGAACACGGCCAGCGTCACGCTCACGATTCCCGTCGCCGCGTGGCAGAGCAGATCCTTCTTGATGCCCGACCAATCCAGCGTCAGGTCGGTCCCGGCCTGCGTGGTGATGGTCGGGATGGTCATCTGGCTGGTGGCCCGATAGTTGTTGCCGTCCATCATCGCGGTCCCCGCGCCCGCGCCCCCGGGGTTCGAGCTGCTGCCACAGCCGGCCAGCCAGAGCGACAGAACGACGGGGGCCAGGCTCCGCGCAAAACGACAGGACGTCCTCAGGTGGGAGGCGAAGGTCATCCCCCGACCTTACAACCGAACGTCGTCGGAGCTGCTCCACAATCTCACACCATTTCGTGCCGTGCAGCCGGATACGCGAAGTTGAAAAACCGGCTCACGAAATCGTTCGCGACGCGCCGCTTTTTCGTGTGTTTTTCGGGCGGTATTGCTGGTCTCGATCCAATCGCCGTGTGCTAGTTTGACTTGCTGCCCCCGCGAGGCCGTTCTTGAGCTTGCCCGAACTGTATCTCTCCCGGCCGGGCGTTGCGTTCCCCGACCACCGGGTCGACAACGCCGAAACCATCCGCCGCGTTCGCGCGCGGTTCAAAGGCACCTCCGACGAGTTTGCGCCGGTGGCGGCCGCGATCGAGCACGTGCTGCGGCTTTGCAAGACGCAGGTCCGGTACATCGAGCCGGATGTGCGTCCCGGCAGCGTCGCCGACTACGCCGTCAAGGCGGTCAACGCCTGCCTGGAGGAGAACGCCACCACGCTCGACGAGGTCGACCTCGTCATCTGCGGCAGCATCGCCCGGCAGTACTTCGAGCCGGCGACCTCGATGGAGGTGGCCGCCAAGCTGGGTCTCAAGCGCACCCACGCCTTCGACGTGACCGCCGCCTGCGTCGGACACCTGGAGGCGATCCAGACGGCCGCCGCCTATCTGGCGCTGCACCCCGAATACCGGACGGCGCTGGTGTTCACGTCCGAGCTGTCCGACCAGTTCCTCAGCTACGACATCCAGACGGTTCGGGACCTGCAGATGAAGACCGCCGGTCTCACCATCGGGAACGCCGCCGCCTGTGTGCTGCTGCGCCGGACGCCGTTCGCGCGCGGCGGGATCCACCTGCAGTCGATCCGCACCTTCACCGCGCCCGACCACTGGCACCTCTGTCAGGTGCCGATCGACGGCACCCTGGTGTCATCGTCGGTCGAGCTGATGCGGCTGGGGAAGTACATCCCGCCCTTCGTGGCCGAGCGGCTGGCCGCGCTGGGCATGACTCCTAACGACGTCGACCATTACGTCTTTCACCAACCGAGCGAGATCATGGTTCGCAAAATCCTCGAGGACATCGGCGTCGACCCCGCCAAGGGCGTCTACACGCACGCGCTCTATGGGAACACGGCCAGCGCCAGCGTCGCCGTGACCTACCGTCACCTGCTGCAAGAGCGGACCGTGAAGCCGGGCGACAAGCTGGTGTTGGGCAGCGCCGCGGCCGGGTACTCGATGGTGATGATCACCGGCACCTGGACCGGGTCCGCGAGCTGAGCGCGCAGCGATGCCCATCACGGCCTTCGTGTACCCTCGAGCCTTCCGACATCTGACCACCGCAACCCTGATCGCGGTGTTGACCACACTCGCGGCCGGCGGCGCGCGCGCCGAGGAGGTGGGCGGGCCGCCGAGCGGTGACAATCCGCCCGGCAAGCCGCCGGCCGGCGCGCCCAGCCCGGAAACGCCTTCGCCGGACGCGGTCGGCGGCGAACCGGCCGACGCC
>JAICYS010000165.1 GCA_025934105.1 Myxococcota bacterium
AGATCGGCTGCGGCAGCGGTCCGGAGTTGCCGATGCAGGTGGTGCACCCGTAGCCGACGATGTGGAAGCGCAGCGCCTCCAGGTACGCCAGGAGCCCCGAGTTCTGGAGGTAATCCGTGACCACACGCGAGCCGGGGGCGAGGCTCGTCTTTACGAACGGCTTGACGCTGAGGCCGCGCTCTACGGCCTTCTTCGCCAGTAACCCCGCGCCCACCATGACAGACGGGTTCGAAGTGTTCGTGCAGCTCGTGATGGCGGCGATCACCACCGAGCCGTTCTTCACCTCGGGGGCCGGCGCCGCGCTGGGGGCGAACCCGACCGCGGTCGACTGCGCGCTGGTGGTGCTCTTCTTCTTGGGCTTCACCAGCGACGGAAGCGCCTCCAGGAAGGATTCCTTGGTGTCGAACAGGTTCACGCGGTCCTGCGGGCGCTTCGGTCCGGCCACGCTCGGCTCGACGGAGCCGAGGTCGAGATCGACGACGTTCGTGTACTCGGCCTGCTTGGTGCTGGCGTCGTGGAACAGCCCCTGCTCGCGCGCGTAGGCCTCCACCAGCTCCACCTGCGCCGGCGCCCGGCCCGAAAACCTCAGGTAGCGCAGCGTCTCCTCGTCGATGGGGAAGATGCCGCAGGTGGCGCCGTATTCAGGCGCCATGTTGGCGATCGTGGCGCGGTCCGCCACCGGCAGCGCCGCCACGCCCGGGCCGAAGAACTCGACCAACTTGCCGACCACCCCCGCCTTGCGGAGGATCTGCGTCACCACCAGCACCAGGTCGGTGGCGGTCGACCCCTCGCGCAGCTTGCCGTGCAGCCGGAAGCCGACCACCTGCGGGATCAACATCGACAGCGGCTGGCCCAGCATGGCGGCCTCGGCCTCGATGCCGCCCACGCCCCAGCCCAGCACGCCCAGGCCGTTCACCATCGTGGTGTGGGAGTCGGTGCCGACCAGCGTGTCCGGGTAGGCGCGCGCCGGCGCGTCGCCCGATTCGGCGGTGAAGACCACCCGCGCCAGATACTCCAGGTTCACCTGATGGACGATGCCGGTGTCCGGCGGGACCACCGCGAAGTTGCGGAACGCCGACTGCCCCCAGCGCAAGAACGCGTAGCGTTCCTTGTTGCGCGCGAATTCGATCTGCGCGTTCAGCGACAGCGCCTCGGGCTTGCCGTACACGTCGACCTGCACCGAGTGATCGATGACCAGCTCGGCGGGCAAGAGCGGGTTGATGCGCTTGGGATCGCCGCCCAGCTTGCCGACCGCGGCGCGCATCGCCGCCAGGTCGACCACCGCCGGCACGCCCGTGAAGTCCTGCAGCAGGACCCGCGCCGGCATGAAGGCGATCTCGTAGCTCGGCTCGGCCTGCGGCTCCCAGCCGGCCAGCGCGCGAATGTCGGCTTCCTTGACCGACTTGCCGTCCTCGTGGCGCAGCAGGTTCTCCAGCAGGATGCGCATGGAGAACGGCAGCCGGCCCGGGTTCAACCCGGCCTTCTCCAGCGCCGAGAGCCGGTGAATTTCGAACTTGCGCTTGCCGACCTCGAGAGTCCCCCGACTACCAAAACTGTTCGCCATGGCCCCTCCTTTTTAGTTGGCCCGCCGCCGATAGTCGAGAGCCATCGGGCCCCCACCGGCCGGGCCCCGGGATCAGGCAACGGTGGGGACGGCCAGGGCGAGAACGCTCAGGGGTATGACAGGAATTTTTTGTGGCGGAAGTTGCGCGGTTCGGTCTGGCCAGGGGGTGGGCTGTCCTGCTCGACGGTGTAGGCGTCGAACCGCACGATCTGGTCCCGTGAGCTTCCGGTTCGCTCCGGATACCGCAAGATCCACTCGATGAAAGCCTGGTTGTAGGAGCCTTGCTCCGGCAGGCGCTGCGAGTAGTTGAAGAAGAACGAGTTGTTGTCGAGGCGGGTCTGGACCCGATCCAGGCCCGGCCGCGCGTACCGGCTCGAGACCTCGCTGTAGGGGTCGACGTGGCGGCCGTCGCGGGTGACCGCGTCGACGACCAGGGTCATGTCCGAGGTCGGCGCGTCGGAGGCGAACATCGACCAGGCCTGGATGAGGCGCGGGTAGGCGACCAGCCGCTTGACCCAGCCCGGCTCGTCCAGCCGCAGCGGCTTCGGGACTGCCGGGTTGATGAACAGCGTCTCGTTGACCAGCGTGATCAGCATGGCCAGCACGGCGCCCTCGCGCAGGATCCAGACGGCGCGGCCCAGCCAGACCCGCAGCGGCGTGCGCGCTTCGGCCGAGATCTCCGCGACGTAAAGGGGCTCGGACGTCGCGGCCGGGTCGGCTGCCGGCGGACTGACCGGTTCGCCTGCCGCCGGGGGCGCGCGGCGCGCCGGGACCGCGCAGGCGGCCAGCCCCAGCCAGGTCGAAATCGTGCGCCGCCGGCGCGCGAACGCGTCGTAGGCTAGGTTGGCCAACTGGCGCAGCCCCGGCACCCGCAGCGGCGCCGACCAGAGCCATCCCAGCGGCAGCGCGCGCAGGATGAGGGCCATCCCGTCGGCGCGCGTGGCCTGCCGCCCGGTCCGCCCATCCACGGCCACGACGGTCCTGGCCAGGAGCTCGGGCGACAACCCCGCGCCCGCCGGCACCTCGGCGCTGGACACCCACCGCACCCGCTGGAACAGGTCCATGCGGGCCAGCACCCGCGCGATCTGGAAGCAGACGCCGCAGTCGGCGTCGAAGTACGCGGTCACCCGACGGCGGCTCCGCCGGGCCATTCGCCCGAACAGCTCCCAGTCGGCGGGGGTCAGCAGGAACGGCGAGTAGCCGATCATCGCCCAGGAAAAGATCCCCAGGTTCAGGAACATCTGAAAGCTGGTGTGCAGGCCGATGATGGCCAGGATCGCGAGCCGCCGCGTCCAGACCCTGCGCACCGGCGACAGGATCAGCCAGGGCAGCGACGCCTCGGTCCCGAGGGCCGCGTAGGACATCACGCGCGACAGGGCCAGCGTCATGTGGGGCCGCATCCAGACGCCGAACCAGGTCACCATCCGGTTCTGGTAAAGGACGTAGTGAACCGCCTCGCCGTGCCGCCAGGTGGGCCCCCCTTTGTGGATGGCGTTGAAGAAGTAAGCGATCGCCAGCTGCAGGACCAGCGCGAACGCCGCCAGCGACACGATCCGGTTCGGGTCGCCGCCCGGCGGATCGACCGGCCCCGGGAACGGGCCCACCAGCTGGGGGGCCGTGCTCTCGCGGCGGCGGCGCAGGCTGGCGCGCAGCGCATCGACGGAGTAGCGGCGGCCGAGGGGCAGGAACGACGACCAGAGCATCAGCTCGCCCAGCGTCCAGTCGCCGCCGTTCTCCACCAGCGTCACCCGCCCGTGCAGGCTCAGCACGCAGACCAGCGCCAGGAACCGCATGAGGCGCGTCCGCCAGCCGATCAGCAGCGCGACGTACACCAGCCCGCAGATCACGAACCCCACCGCCGCCTCCTCGGGCAGCGACGCCGGAAAAAAGAACGAGAACATCCACTGCGTGGGCGGCCGCCACAACAGCGTGTGGTTCGGCAGCAGCCCTTCGTTCGAGTAGAAGAGCCGCAGCACCGGCACGCGCCGGACCAGATCGATGAGCAGCACGATCGAGACCGCGATCCGCCCCAGCGCGGCGCTGCGGGCGTCCATCGTCAGGTAGGCCGCGGCGAAGCGGCGCCGGAGCGCAGCCAGCTTCACGGCCAATGCAGGAACCTCTGCTTTTCCACGCCGGTCGGCGCCGTCTGGCCGGGGCGCGGGCTGCGGTGCTTCACCACGTAGCCGTCGAAGCTGACGATCGCGTCGTCGGCGCGCCCGGTCCGGTCCGGGTAGCGCAGCATCCATTCGATCAGCGCCTGGTGATAGGGCCCGGTCTTCGGGATCTTCAGCGCGTAGTCGAACACGAACGAGCTGTAATCCAGCCGCTCGGGCACGTCCCCGGCCGGCACCGGCGCCACCCGCCCGAACGCCTCGTTGAACGGATCGACGCGCCGGCCGGCGCGCGTGACCGCCTCGAACACGACCGTCTGCTCTTCCATCGGCGCCTCGGGCGCGAACAGCCCCCAGGCCTGCCGCAGGTTCCCGTACATGGTGGCGGCCTCCATCCACGCCGGCCGATTCTCGAGCCGCAACGGGCCCGGAATGGAGGAGTTGGTGGCCAGCGCCTCGGCCCCGAAGAGCACGAACACCAACAGCACCGCCAGCTCGCGCGCCAGCGGCGCCCGCGCCCGAAACCAGGCGCCCAGCGGCGTCCCTGCCTGCTCCGCCGGCACGGGCCGCGGGGCCGGGCGCGCGCCGACGCCGCAAGCCGCCAGCCCGAAGAAGGCCGAGATGTCCGTGCGGTTGCGCGCGAACAGGTCGTACCCGCGGTTGGCGAGCTGCCGCAGCCCGGGCAGGCGCAGCGGCCACGACCAGAGTCCGCCCAGCGGCAGCGCCCGGAAGATCTCGGCGAACCCGTCAGCCCGCGTCCAGCGGCGGTCGCCGCGCGGATCGTGGACCAGGATGGTGCGCTCGAGCAGCGCCGGCTCGACCCCGGCGGGCAGCGCGGCGGCCCGGGCGCTGGCCACCCACGAGAGCCGCCGGTGGACGTCCAGACGCGCCAGCACGCGCACCACCGCCCAGCAGACGCCGCAGTCCGCGTCGTAGTAGACGGTCCGTGCCCGCCCCTGCCGCGGGACCAGCCGCGCGAACAGCCGCCACTGCGCCTCGGTCAACAGGAACGGCAGCAGCGACATCATGGCCGCCGAGAAGATTCCCAGGTCGGCCAGAAGGGCGATTCCGGCGTGCAACGCCGCCAGTGACAGCACCGCCACGAACCGCGTCCAGCGCCAGAACAGCGGCGACAGGATCAGGAACGGCGCCGACGATTCGATGACCAGCGTGGCGCCCGTCAGCAGCTTGGTGACGCCGAACCAGCCGGGGGCGCGCAGCTGCAGGCCCAGCCAGGTGACGATCCGGTCCTGCCACAGGACGTAGTGGACCGCCGTCCCGTCGCGCCAGGTGATGCCGGTCTTGTACGAATAGTTCAGCCAATAAATGAGCGCGATCTGCAGCAGCAGCCCCAGCGCGGCCAGCGACTCCGCCGGTCGCCCGTCGGGTGGCGGCGCGCCGGCGGCCAGGTCCTCGGGGGTCTCGCCGGGACGCGCGCGCAAGCTGGCGCGCACCGCGTCCACCGAGAAGCGCCGGGCCAGCGGCAGGAACAGCGTCCAGATCAGCAGCTCCTCGAGCACCACCGGCCCCCAGTTCTCGGCGAACAGGATGCGTTCGTGCAGGCTGGTGATCGCGACCAGCGACAGCACCTGGAAGAGGCGCGTCCGGTACCCGATCGTGAACAGGAGGTAGCAGACGAAGAACAGGAGGAACCAGAGCGCCGACTCTTCGGGCAGCGACGCCATGAACAGCAGCGAGAACATGCGGCGCGCCGGCGGCTGCCACAGGACGGTGTGGTTGGGAAGCAGCCCCAGGTTGCTGTAGAAATCGCGAATCACCGGCACCCGCCGCAGCAGATCGGCGATCAGCACCAGTCCCAGCACGATGCGCCCCAGCGCCAGGCTCCGCGGATCCAGGCGCAGATAGGTGGCGCGAAGCCGCTGCATGACCTACCGCGCGCCAGCCCGCCGGCGCCCGGCCAGGTCCGCCCCCACCCGGCCGAGCTCGAGCAAGGTCCGCCCCATCGCGAAGGGCGTCAGCTTCGATCCTTTGACGTCGTGCCAGGTGTGCAAGGGCACCTCGACAATGGCGCTGAGCGGCAGGCGCGGGACCCCGGCGCTGCCCGCCAGCATCCGCCCCAAAAGCTCGATGTCGAAGGCCCAGCGCGAGATGAACGGCTGGGACAGGGCCGCCGACAGCGCCGGCGTCGCGCGAAACAGCTTGGCGCCGCACTGGGTGTCGTAGATGCGCGCCCGCAGGATCAGCGAGGCCAGGCTGGCGAACACGCGTCCCAGGTAATGCCGGAGCGGGCTGCGTTCGATGTCCGTGCCCAGCAACGCGACGCGCGCGCCGATGGCGACCTCCACGCCCGGGCGCTCCAGGGCAGCCCCGATGACCTGCATCTCGCCGGGCGGGGTCGACAGGTCGGCATCCAGATAGCCCACCACCACCGCCCCCCCCTCGAGCGCCTCGCGCATGCCCCGGCGAACCGCCTCGGCCTTGCCCGAGTTCACGGGCATGGCGATGACGCGCACGCGGTCCGGGTGCCGGGCGGCCAGGTCGTCCAGCACGCGCCCGGTGTCGTCGGTCGACCCGTCATTCACGAACAGGAGGCTGGCGCCGCGCCCCGCCCTCGCAAATTCCAGCAGGGGCCCGGCGTCCAGGCGCTGGGCCTCGTTGTAACAAGGGATGACGACAGTGAGGCCGAGCAACGGCTGACGGGCCGGGTCCATAAGTGAGGACATCATCTTAGACCAGATTCTCGGCTACACTGCGCGGCCGAATGTCGGCCGCCCTTCTCGACCGTCCGCTCGGGGCCCCCCCGGCGGATCCGCCTCTGCCGCCGCTGACCCGGGCGGTGCGCGCGCTCGGATTCCTGACCGCCGAGGGCGCCTCGCTGGGCCTGGCCGGCTGGTCCATGCGCGCCCGCGACCGGATGGCCGGCTACGTCGTCAGCAACGCGCTGCCGCCGCACGCCCGCAAGTACGTGGTGGGCGACATCGCCGGCGGGGCCGCGCTGCTGGCGCTGGCGGGCCTGATCGCGATCCTCTGGAAGCGCCTGGGTGGGCTGCCTTTCGTCGAGCGCGTGTCGCGCCGCCTGGCCCCGCTGGCGCTGATCGCGCCGGTGCCGATCTTCTTCCACTGGCAGCTCTGGTACCCGGGCCGCGAGCTGACGTTCTTGACCCTGGTGGCCGTGTTCGTGCTGGCCCTTCAGGCGCTGACGCGGGTCTCGATGGAGGCCGGCCCCATCCTGCCGGAGAAGCTGCGCGAGCGGATCGGGCCGCCCCTGGCGCGCGCGCTGGCGCGGGTGCGCTCGACGCGCTGGCTTCCGTTCGCGATCGTCTTCGCCGGCTGGCTGGCCTACACCATCTATTTCTCGGTCATCACGCTCCAGGCGCATTTCCGGCTGCAGACGATGGGCTGGGACCTGGGGATCGAAAACAACCTGGTCTGGAACGCCGCCCACTTCAACCGGCCGCTGTTCAAGACGTCGATCATCGGCGGCCCCCAGTCGACGCACCTTGGATTTCACGAGACGTACATCTCGTATCTGATGGGCCTGTTCTACCGGCTGGCCCCGCGGCCGCAGACATTGCTGGTCTACCAGGCCGCGGTGATCGGCGGGGGCGCGCTGCCGCTGTTCGCGTTCGCGCGCCGCCACGTGGGCGACTGGACGGCTTGTCTGGTTTCGCTCCTGTACCTCTTCTACGCGCCGCTGCAGGGCTCGAACCTCTACGACTTCCACTACCTGCCGTTCGCGCCCTTTTTCATCTGGTGGTGCCTGTGGGCGCTGGAGTCGCGCCGCAACGCGATGGCGACGGTGGCGGTCATCCTGACGCTGGCCAACCGCGAGGACATGTCGGCGCTGATGATGGTGCTGGGCGTCTACCTGTTGCTGACCGGCGAGCGGCCTCGGGCCGGGCTGCTGGTCACCGTCGTCGGCGCGGTCTACTTCGTGGTCGTGAAGTTGATCCTGATGCCCCACTTCCTGAACGGGTATCCGGCCTACATCAACCAGTACGAGGGGCTGCTGCCCGAGGGGGACAGCGGGTTCGGCGGGGTCCTGAAGACGGTCTTCGGGAACCCGGCCTTCACGGTGAACAACCTGCTGGAGCACGACAAGCTCGTCTACGTCCTCGAGATCATGGTGCCGCTGGCGTTCCTGCCCTGGCGGCGGCCGATCGGGCTGCTGTGCAGCGTCCCCGGGTTCATCTTCACGATGCTGGCGACGCACTACCCGCCGCTCATCCAGATTTCGTTCCAGTACACCGCCTACTGGACGACGTTCCTGTTCATGGCGCTGGTGGCCAACCTGGCCTGGTTGCAGCGGCGCGAACAAGCCGGTCCGGTCGCCGGCGATCCGGCGCGCCCGCGCGACAGCCGGCACGCCTGGCTGATCGCGATGACGGCCGGCGTGCTGATCACGTCGTACCAGTTCGGGGTCGTGTTTCAGCGCAACACCGCCTGGGGCGGCTTCTCGCCGTTCCGCGTCGGGGTGACGCAGGCCGACCGGGTGCGCCACGACGATCTCTACTCGCTCATCGCCAAGATCCCGGGCGACGCGTCGGTCGCCGCGTCGGAGAGCATCGTCGCGCAGGTCTCCAGCCGGAAGAACGCCTATTCGTTACGCGTCGCGTTCAACGACGCCGATTACATCCTGGCGCGGCTCCCCGCCGGGGGCGACGACCGAAACACGCTGCTTCGGGCCCTGCACACCGGCCAGTACGGGGTGCTGGCGACCAAGGGGGAGTTCGTCCTGTTCAAGCGGGGCCTGCCGGCCGCCACGACCCAGACGTATCTGCGTCAGATGGGCGGCTGAGCCGATTTCCTGTAAGCTAATTACATCGTGGAAGCATCCGCGCCAGACCCGAGCTACGGGCGAGGTCACCGCGCGCTCGAGATCGCCAGCATTGGCTTCGTGTTCCTGTCCCTCGCGCTCCTGGCCCTTCGCATCGGGCGCGTGGCCTGGGAGGGACACGCGCTGTGGGGTCTGGGCACTGCGGCGCTGACCGGATACCTGGCCGCCGACTTCTTGTCCGGCCTGGTGCACTGGGCCGGCGACACGATCGGCGACGCCCAGACGCCGGTCTTCGGGCCGAACTTCGTCACGCCCTTCCGGTACCATCACGTCGACCCGAAGGACATCGCGCGCCACGACTTCGTCGAGACCAACGGCAACAACTGCATCGTCGTCACGCCCGTGCTGGGGCTGCTGCTGCTGGTCACGCCGCGCGTGACCGGGTGGTTCTTCTTCACCTGCAGCGTGGTGGCCTTCGCCTCCTGGTTCGTGTTCTGCACCAACCAGTTCCACAAATGGGCGCACCAGGACCAGCGCGCCGCCTGGGTGCGGGCCCTGCAGCGCGCCGGAGTGATCCTGTCGCCGGAACATCACGCCCTTCACCACGCCTCGCCGCAGGACAGGGCCTACTGCATCACCGTCGGGTGGATGAACCCGCTCCTCGACCGGATCGGCTTTTTCCGCGCCTGCGAGGCGCTCATCCGCTGGGTGTTTCCCGGCGCCGTCCGCCCCGGCCCCTCGGCGTAGCCGCTCGATTCAGCGGGCGGCGATGGCGATGCCGACCTGACCAAGCCAGTAGAGGCCCAGGGTCAGGAAGGGGGCGTGCGGAATCGGGCGGCGGAATCGGTTGAGGGCCAAGCTGGCGTCGGAGGCGTAAAACAGCAGCGAGCCGACCGCGGCGTAAATCCCGTCGGGCAAGCCGCCGGCCAGGGTGGCGAAGGCGGCGGCGACCATGGCCGTGATCGCCAGGCCATAGGCGACGACCGGCGCGTGCAGTCCGGCGGTCGTGGGCCAGATGGCCCGCAGCACCAGAAACGTCGCCGCGCCGGTGAACAGGATGACCAGCCCCAGCCAGGGCGCCCAGCCGGCGGCCGTGACGAACCCGACGACGTACGAGAGGTGGGCCAGGAGAAAAGCCGCCAGGCCGACGACGAACGCGCGGTCGCCGTGGTCCAGCAGCGCCACGTCGCCGACGATCGAAAGCGCGATGCCCGCCGCGATCCAGCCGGACAGGCGCCCGTGCGGCCAGCCGACCACCAGAAACAGCAGCGCGGTCGCCAGCGGCTTGGTGACGGCGTGGAGCGCGGCGATCCGGCGCTCGGCGGAGAAGATCGCGAGAGCGCCCGCGACGAGGACAGCGAGCACAGCCAGCTCGGACAGCGTCGACACCTGACCATTTTAGACTGAGCCGTGGCCGCTCGATACCGGGGCGATCGGTCGTCACCCTGGCCGGTCGGCCAGCCGTCGCTGGGCCGCCTCCGGGCGGCGCGTCGTCCGGCATGGTTCGCCGCCCCTCACCGTTGCCTTACGGCAACGCCCTCCTAGCATGAAGAGTGCAAGCAGATCGAACGTCAAACGGACGAGTCGGAGGGATTCCATGGCGATCTCACTCAAGCCGGTGAACGAGCAGGTCATCGTCATCACTGGTGCCTCGAGCGGCATCGGTTTGGCGACGGCGGAGATGGCGGCCGAGCAAGGGGCGAAGCTGGTCCTGGCGGCCCGGAGCGGCGACACGCTGGACGAAGTGGCGGTGCGGCTGTCGCGCAACGGCGCCGAGGCGATGGCCGTCGACGCGGACGTCGGCAACCGCGCCGACGTCGAGCAGATCGCGCTGGCGGCCATCGAGCGGTTCGGGCGCATCGACACCTGGATCAACAATGCCGGTGTGGCGATTTACGGGCGCCTCGACGAGGTGAGCGAAGAGGACAGCCGCAAGCTGTTCGACACCAACTTTTGGGGGGTGGTCCATGGTTCGCTGGTGGCGTTGCGCCACATGCGCGCGAACGGCGGCGCCATCATCAATCTGGGAAGCGAGGTGTCCGACGCCGTCATCCCGCTGCAAGGGATGTATTCGGCCTCGAAGCACGCGGTGAAGGGCTTCACCGACGCGCTGCGGGTCGAGGTCGAGGAGATGGACCGGGCGCCGGTGGCCATCGCGCTGATCCAGCCGACGGCGGTCGACACGCCGTACCCCCAGCACGCCCGCAACTACATGGCCAGCGAGCCCAAGTTGCCGATCGACCCCATCGATCCCGGGGAGGTGGCGGAGGCGATCTTGAAGGCGGCCACCAGCCATTCGCGCGACGTGAAGGTGGGCGCCATGTCGAAGATCAACACCACCGTCGCGAAGGTGCTGCCCAAGGTCGGTGACAAGATGAGCGCCAAGATGGCCGACAAGCAGAAGCGCGACGAGCCGCCGCGCGATCCGGCCGGCGGGCTGCACGAGCCGCGGGGCGGCGGACGCACGAACGGGCGCTGATCAGGTTTCGCTGGGTCGCGCTTCGCCGGATCGAGCTGCGAACCGCTGATCGTGAGCGCGGGGGACGTCGGCCCCCGTCGAGCCCAGCGCTGGCCCGGCGGCATCCATCGGCGCCAGCCGACCTCACCGCGGCGGCGGCGATGGCCCAGCGGCGCCCGGCCGGCTCGCCCCACCCGCCGCCGGCCCGCCGCGGGCGCGCCAGCAAGACCGCGCCCGGCAGCGCGAACAGCATGCGATAGAACCCGACGGTGAACACAGTGGCTCCGCCGGCCACCGCGCATTTGACGAACATCGCCGACAGGCCCAGCAGGCAGGCGCCCGACAAGACCGCCACCAGACCCGAGGGCGCGCGTCCGACGGGGTGAGACACTGTGCGCGTGGAAATACCACGGCCGGGCGCCCGCTTGACGGCCGGCGGAAGTCGCATACGCTGGAGGCGTGCGGAGGAGCCGATCGCTGCGCTGGCTGTGCGCCCTCGTCTGGGTGCCGCTGGCCCTCCTGGCCGTGTCCGCCTCCAGCTTCTCGGCGCTGCGCTGCACGATGTCGGGGCTGTTCATTCCGGAGGGCTGCCCGCTGGCGGACGGCGCCGGCGCCCCGGCGCCTTCGAACGGGCTGCCCGCGCTGGACGCGCCCGGCTGCTGCGAACGGGTCACGATCTCGAACGACAAGTCGCCGGCCGCCGGCGCGTCGCGGCTGGACGCGCCAGCCCCCCGGCCGGCGCCGTTGCTGGTCGCGCTGGCGACGCCGGCGGAGCCGCTTCTCGTCGCGCCCGCGCGCGCCAGGGTCTCGATCCGGCCGCCCGGCCGATCCGCGCCGGCGTTCCTGCTGACACACGCCTTCCTGATCTGAACGTGGCTTGAACCACAGGCGCGCGTGCGGCGTCCCGCGGAGGACGCCGGCGCGCGTGGTGTCCGCCGGGAGTTCGCACGCGTTCGGAGGTTCAGGAATGGTCCCGCTCTTGATCTGTCTGGCTGTCACACCGGCTGCGCCCGGCCTGCCCAGGGTTCGCCTGGCCGACCTGCTGGCCGAGGCGCGCCGCAAGAATCCGCGAATCGAGGCGGCCGAAGCGCAGGTGCGCGCCGACGCCGCCGCCGTCGACGCGGCAGGCGCGCTGGACGATCCCACCGCGATGGTCCAGCTCTGGAACATGCCGGTCGATCTGTCGACGGTGCCGGTGATGGTGAACGTCACGCAGACCATCCCGCTGGGTGGACAGCGGGCGGCCCGCGTCGACGAGGCCCGCGCGACGTCGGCCGGCGCGCGCGCGGCGCTGAGCACCCGCGCGCGCGAGGTGGAGACCGAGGTGGCCAGGGCCTACTTCGACCTGTTCCTGGCCGACCGCACCATCGAGGTCGACGAGGAGATGGCGGGCACGTTGCGCGCGCTGGTCGGCGCGGCGGCGGCGCGCGTGTCCGCCGCGCGGGGCGACGAGGCCGAGGTCCTGCGCGCGCAGAGCGACGAACTGAAGACCGAGTCCGATCGCGAGGCGGCCCGGGCCCGGCGCGCGGCGGCGGTGGCCCGGTTGAACGCGCTGCTCGACCGGCCGCCGGGCAGCGACCTCGGCGCCACCGCCGAGCCCGGGCTGGTCGCGGATCTGCCGCCGGCGGAGGCGTTGTGTGTGTGGGTTTTGCAAGATTGCGCCGAGTTGGCAGGTGCCCAGGCC
>JAICYS010000294.1 GCA_025934105.1 Myxococcota bacterium
CTTGGATGAGCCGTGGCGGTTCGACCGCGTGGGGCGCAACTGCGGCCTGATGGGGCCGAACGCGGCGGTGGTCGTGGGCCAGACCGCCTATTGGGTGAGCCCCGACCGGCAGTTCTACAGCTGCCCCGTGGGCGGGGAACCGCAGCCGATCGCCTGCCCCATCCGCCAGGACTTCGCCGACAACCTGGCGGCCAGCCAGGGCGACAAGGTCGCAGCCTCCTCCAACGCCGAGTACGGCGAGGTGCGGTTCGACTATCCCGACGGGCGCGACGGCTACGAGAACAGCCGCTACCTGGCGCTGAGCGTGTCCGGCCCCGACGCAGGATCCTGGCATCGAGGCATCATGGCGCGGACGGCGTTCGTGGACGCGGGGCCATCGGCCTTTCCGGTCGGCGTCACCTACGAGGGCGCGGTCTATTTCCACGAGAAGGGCCACTCCGCCGACGGTGCGGCGTTCAGCTGGTTCATCGAAACCGCGGACAGCTATCTCGACCCCGAGCGCGGCCTGCTGGTGCGCGGCCTCTGGCCGGATTTCAAGGACCAGGTGGGCCCGGTGGCGGTGACGGTGACGGCGCGGAACCAGCCGCAGGGGGAAGCCCAGAGCTATTCGGCGCCGCCGATGTCGCCGGACGACGCCAAGGCCGACCTGCTGCTGACCGGGCGGCTGTTCAAGGTGCGCTTCGCCGGCGGCAGCTCGCCCACCTACTGCCGGATCGGGGAGCCGGTGTTCGACGTGGCGCCGACCGGCCTGTTGTGAGCTTCGAGGCGGCGTGGGCGCAGAGCGCTCCGCATCTGGCGGCCGCGCTGGCGCAGGCGGGCGGGACCCATCGGCTGGAAGACGTTCGTGCGCTGGCGGCCGACGGCGCGGCGCAGCTCTGGTGCGCGCCGCGCGCCGCGGCGGTGACCCTGATCGAGGCCGATCCGTGCGAACGGCGCCTGCTGGTCTGGCTGGCCGGCGGCGAGCTTCCGACCTTGCTCGGCGAGATGCTGCCTCGCGCCGAGGCGTGGGCGCGGACGCAAGGGTGCCGCCGGCTGCTGTTGATCGGCCGGCCGGGCTGGGAACGGGCGATGAAGCCCCTGGGATACGCGCCCCTGGCGCGGGTGATCGCAAAGGACCTCTAGATGAGCTTGAAACTCGGAGGCTCGAAATCGACGTCGAGCTCGAACAGCGCGTCGAACACGAGCTCGAACTCCAATTCGACGCTGAATTCAGACACCAACACGACGACGAACTCGGCGACGGACGCGGCCGGGCTGTCGAACACGCTCAACGGCAGCGCCTTCACCTCGACGTCGACGCCAAACGTGCCGAGCTGGGCGTCGGACCTGACGCAGTCGATCGCCGGCCAGGTGGGCGGACTGACGAGCCTGGACCCCCAGAGCCTGGTCGCGCCCGCGAACAGTCTGCAGACCCAAGCCGCGACCGCCGCCGGCGGTCTGAACAGCTTGCCCTGGAACTTCAACACCGCGGCGGACCTGACCAGGCAGGCCGGCGACACCTCCTGGACCCAGCCCTACCTGGACGCCAACCGGCTGGTGGTGTCCGGCGGCAAGGCCTCCGACTGGGTCGGGAACTACATGGACCCCTACCAGCAACAGGTGGTCGACGCGACGTCGGCCGACCTCGACGCCAACGACGGCCGCGTGCGCGCGCAGCAGGCGTTGCAGCTGGCGGGCTCCGGGGCGTTCGGCGGATCCGGCGCGGCGCTCACCCAGAGCATGACCGAGGGCGAGCTGGCGCGCGCCCGGGCGACCACGCTTGGGCAGCTGCGCTCGCAGGGCTATCAGACGGCGCTCAACGCCGCCTCGGGCGATGCGGAACGGGCGACGCAGGCGCGGGTCGCCAACGCGCAGAACGCGCTGCAGCTGCAGCAGCAGAAGGCGCAGCTGCAACTGCAGGCGGGGCAGCAGCAACTGCAGGCGGCGAACCAGCTCGCCGGCCTCTCCAGCCAATACGACGCCAACCAGCGCGCCGACATCGGCGCCCAGCAGCAGCTGGGCGACGACCTGCGGGGCATCGACCAGCAGCAGCTCTCCGCGCCGGTGACCAGCACCCAGCAGATCGTGGCGATGCTGAGCGGGCTGCCGATCCAGCTGTTCACCGGCCAGACCCAGAGCGGCAGCCAGGTGGGGGGCAGCACGAGCGCGAGCAGCAACAGCTCCAACACCGTGGGCTCGACCGACAGCACGACCAGCGGGACCAGCAGCACGGCGACGAGCGGGACAAGCAACTCCTCGGCTAGCGGCACGAACACGAATGTTTCTGCTGGACTCGATCTGCCTCTGCCGAACCCGTTCCTTCCGTCGAAATGAAACAGACCAAACCAGCTCTGCTGGAGCTTGAACGCCTGGCGGCCGTCGAGCAGCGGATCGCCGACCACGAGGCGCGCTGCGAGGAGCGGCTGGGCGAACTGCGCACCTCGGCCGCCAGCACGCTGAAGGCCGTCGAAGGCCTGAAGAACCGCTTCTGGGCGATCGTGCTTTCCCTGCTCGCCTGGGCGCTGGCGCAGCTCTGGTCGGCCGATCAGGCGCGCGTTGGCCGCCTGGAAGCCGCCGCCGTCCACGCGCCGGACCTGCGGCGTCTCTGAACTTCAATCCATTCCCGAGGTGACCATGTCGCTGGCCGAAATCCGGCAGCGCGAGCCCACGGCTGCGTGGGCGATCGCGCGCACCCTGAATCTGGAGGGCGGGCTGGTCGAGAGCCCGAACGACCCTGGAGGCGCGACGGCCTACGGCGTGTCGCTCCGCTACGCCCTCGAGCAGGCCAAGGTGCGCGCCGACCTGCGCGGCCTGTTCGACGTCGATCATGACGGCGAGGTCGATCGCCGCGACATCGAGGGGCTCACCCGCGACGCCGCGGCTGACATCTACTTCGAGTGCTGGTGGACCCCCGGCTGGTACGCGCAGCTGACGCCGGCCCTGATCGCCTGGAAGTGCTTCGACATCGCGGTGAACACCGGGCCCAAGCGCGCGGCGCGGCTGCTTCAGTCGGCGCTCAGCCGCCTCGGCCCGCCGCTGACGATCGATGGCGACATCGGCCCAGCGACCCTGGCAGCGGTCGCCGCGCAGGCTGAGCGGGACCAGGGCGCTTCGCTGATCGCGGCGCTCCGCAGCGAGCAGGCGGCCTTCTATCGCGCGCTGGCCGCCACTCAGCCTCGGCTCGCCGGCTTCCTGGCCGGCTGGCTGAACCGCGCCGCGGCCTGAGCCCCCAATTCCAGCCGCCACGCGCGGCGCATCTGAAAGAGACAACCCCCATGAACATCATCGCCCAGATCGCACACGGCATCGCCACCGCCTGGCAGGAGGTGGAGACCGCCATCGAGGCGGACGCCGCCAAGGTGAAGGCCGCGCTGCCGGCCTCGGCCCTGCCGGGGTTCGACGCCGCGGTGACGGACCTGAAGCAGGGCGCCTCCGACGCCTTGTCGGCGGCGCAGGGGTCGCTCTCCGCCGTCGCGCCGGACCTCACCAAGGGCATCGAAGCGCTGGTGGACAGCGCCGTCGTGACGCTCACGAATGGCGCGGCCACGCCGCTTGTGCCCATCGTCAACATGGGTCTCGACGAGATCGAGGCTCTCGCCCTCAACGCCATCAAGGCCAAGTTCCTGAGCGTGAAGGCCGGCATGGCCGCGCCCGCGGCCGGTCACTAGCCATGTGGAAGCTAGCAATGCTGGCGGGGGCGGCCGCGGCCGCCTTCGCCGCCGGCTGGCGCACGGACGAATGGCGCCACGGCGCGGCGGACATGAAGGCGCAGGCGCGCACCACCGCCCTCGTCCAGGCGCAAGGCCGGATCAACACTGCGGCCGCCGCCACGGACGCCCGGGTCCAGACCCAGATCCGCTACGTCACCCCCACCCTCACCGAGAAGGTCCCCGTCTATGTCACCGCTCAGACAGATGCTCGCCTTCCTGTGCCTGTCGGGCTTGTGCGCCTGCACGACGCCGCAGCCAGAGGCCTCGACCTGCCCGCCGTTCCCGATCCCGCCGGCCGGCCTGATGACGCCCCCTCACGCGTTGAAGTCTCTGATCTCGGCCGCGCCATCGTCGGCAACTACGGCGAATGCCGCGCCGACGCGGCCCGGCTCGTAGAGCTGCAGGATTGGATCCGCGGCCAGCGGTGAGGCCGTCGACGCCTGACAAGGAAATCCGCGTCCACAGGCAATTCGTCCTACCTCGCGACGACGTCGGCTAAACCGAGCGATCGGGCGCCACACGCGGTCTCGACAAGTTCGAAACTGACCCCGCCAAACCCATAAATCCGGAGCCTATTATGGCAAGAATGCCCTTGGGCGAGCCCCGCACCGTTCCCGATCCTGCGGGCGACCTCTACGATCAAATGATCGCAAAGCTTCGCGCAAAGCGGGAAGCCGAAGAGCGAGGCTCTCCCCTTACTGAGGTCGGAGACGCGTTCCACCGCTTTCAGTCTGGTCCCCGATTGCCACGACCCGACCTAGTAGAATCGATGACCCCCGTGGTCGGGCCGGCGTGGGAAGCTGTCGACGATCTGCAGGATGGAAATTATCTGGGGGCAGCCCTCAACGGCGGCGCGGCGGTCCTTGATGCGTTGCCGGTGGGCGTCGCATTCAAGGGCCTTCGAGCCGCCAGCAAAGGCATCGGAGTCTTCAAAGAGGGATCGCTGACCGCAAACGCCGCTCGCAAGGCCATTCGTCGCGCCGGGATGGCCGGTCCTGGGCAAGAGATTCATCATTCCATTGCGCTGAGTGGGACTGCGCGAAACGCGCAAGACTTCAGGAACCACTTCGCGTTTCTGAAGACGCTTCCCACCGAACAACATCGTCGTCTCACAGGGAGCTGGATGGGCAAGCCCCGGTATGATCCGATCCGGCGCGTCTGGTATGGCACGACCGACTGGATGAAGGCGATCCCCGCTGGGATAGCGGGCTACGCCGCTGAGTTCGCCACAATCCCCGCCGATCAGACCCCGGATGGGGCGTCCGACTGAAGTCACTTTACTTCGCGCTTTGATGGCGTATGTTCATTCTTTGTTCCAAGACGTTTGTGGCAAATGTGAGCGCCATGACCACGACAGCTGAGCTCGACCTGAAGTTTCCCGTTCTCGGAATCGGCCCGGACGATGACGTCTGGGGATTCCCCGATTTGCGAAGCCTAACGACGTGCGGTCCGCGAACGTTGAAGAAGGAAATGCAATCCGGATTGGAGCTCGTGGATAGTCGCTGCCGCCGCTGGCGTGTCGTGACGGCGAGGAAACTCGGGCAGGCCGGCTCTCCGCTGAGCTGGTTGCTGAGGACGTTGATGTTCGCTGTGCCGCAATTTCGCGTCGAGCAGACCGTCGAGCCGATGCCATCGGTGACGCTCGATGAGGTCCAGGCGCGGGTGTGCAAGTGCATCGAAGCGCATCCGGATTTTTGGTGCGAAGAGGAGGATCGCGGGGCCGAGCTGCCGCCGCTTCTGTCGAAAGTGCGTGCGACCAAGAGTATCCGCGCCATCCACGAAGCCTTGGGTCTCGACACATTCGAGGCTTATTGAATCGTCAGGGCGGGGTTCACGTTTCGCCGCTCTCCGGGGGCGGCCGACGAATTCGCTTGCCGAGCGAGCCGGCGTCCAACTCGGCCGGGGTCTTCTTGCGGCGCCTAAGGTTGGCGCGGAGCGCTGCTGAGAGCTTCTGTTCCCGCTCGGACGTCGCTGAACGCTTAGATTCCGGATCCTTCGCCATCCTGGCTGGGTGCGGCGAGGAGCCCCGGCCGTCAACCCGGATTGCGCCGAATTTGGGCTTCACGCCGCCCGCGACGCCCGCTATAGCCCGCGCCTCCTCTTTCGCCGCCGTAGCTCAGTGGTAGAGCGCATCCTTGGTAAGGCTGAGGTCGACAGTTCGATCCTGTCCGGCGGCACCACCTCCAGCAAGCGACACGGCTTTGCGCGCGGGCCTGCGCACGCTTAGATAGCGGGACTTGGGCTGGCCCCGCGACTCTCTCAAAAAATCGCGGCGTTTTCGAAGGATTGGGATTGGACCGCATCGCCATCACCGGCGGCGTGCGCCTGGAGGGGGAAATCCCCATCAGCGGCGCCAAGAACTCCGCCATCAAGCTGATGGCGGCGAGCCTGCTCACCGAGGAGCCGCTGCGGCTCACCAACATGCCGCGGCTGGCCGACACCCGTTTCCTGGGCAAGCTGCTCGAGCGGCTCGGCACCGAGGTCGTGGAGACCGAGGGAGCCGACGGGCCCGAGACGTTGCTGCGCACCCCGGAGATCGTCTCCACGATCGCCCCCTACGACCTGGTGCGCCAGATGCGGGCCTCGTTCAACGTGCTGGGACCGCTGTTGGCGCGCACGGGACAGGCGAAGGTTTCGCTGCCCGGCGGCTGCACGATCGGCGCGCGTCCGGTCGACCTGCACCTGAAGGCGCTGGAGGC
>JAICYS010000369.1 GCA_025934105.1 Myxococcota bacterium
GCGTCCCGTCCTGAATCTGCAAGACCGGGCCGGCAGCCCGACAGGTCGTCACGCGCGATCCGCCAGGGGGGCGGCGATCAACGACATCACGCAAAGCGTTCGCACCGGAGATCCCTCACGAGCAACCGGCCCGGCTGGTGCTGTCGCAGAGCGGACAAGACACGTCGTAAATCAGCGCCGCCTGCGCCTCGAAAGCTGGCGGGGCGCTCACGTACAAAGGCCGGCCGCCGGCGCGGCAGTCCGGCGATCCCTCCGAACCGGCCGTCCAGCAGGGCAACTCGTCGTTCGCCATCGCGCAATTCGGAACGGCGAGCTGCGCTCGTTGTTTTTGGGCGTCCAGATAATGGGCCGTCACGGTGCAGAGGGGCTGCCCCTGCGCGTCGCTCGGAACCAACGACGGGCTGCACTTGACCCCGCGCGCGACGCCGCCCAGATCGGCCGCCACGTTCGTCACCGCCTGCGCGTAGTCGGCGTCGCAGGCCGACACAACCACCCCGTGCTGGAACGACCGGACGAATTCGGCGATCCGAACGGCCGGTTCGCCGGACGACCCGTCGGTGCTGCGCTGTGCTCCGGCCGGATTGACCGCCGGATCGCCGGCGGTCCCGCACGACTGCATGACCGAGGGCCAGAGCTCGTCGGGGCTTTGTGGGTTCGCGGCTCCGGCCGGCGTCCATCGCACGCCGTAGGGCACGGGCGGTCCGACGATGGCCGAGACCGCGATGCGGTCGTCCGGCGTTTCCTTCAACTGCCGGAGCTGCGACACGATGTCCGACACGGGCGTCAGGCGGCCGCCGGGCTGGTCGTTGGACATGCAGTCGAAGAGCTGTTCCGTCCCGGCGTCGTCCGGTCCGCCGGGTGACGGAGCAAGCGGCGGCGGCGCCAGCATCGTGCCCATCCCGGAGCAGAGATGGCCGTACCGGTTGCAGCGGTAGTGCGTCAGAGGCCCCAGCGGATCCAGGAGGCCGGGCGTGCCGGGAGTGGCCATGAACAGCGCCGACGCGGGCGGCGTCGAACAGTCGTCGACGGCCGACAAGATCACGATGCCCAGCGCGGCGTCGTGGCGCAGGAACTCTTGGTTGCCGGCCGGGGCGGGCGCGCCGTCGGCGCCAAGCGCGCGCACCAGCGCCGCCAGCGGCTGGCCGTAGCCGCATCCACCGGTTCCGAGCGGCAGGATGCAGGAGACGACCTGATCGATGGGGGCCGTGAAGTTGGGCGCGCCGTCGCTGGTCGAGATGAACGCCGCGCCCGCGGCCAGCGTGGTCGCGGCGCAATCGCCGCGCGGCGCCGCCTGCAGCTCGCCGCCGTCGCCCGTGACCGTGCACCCGGCCGGCGGGTCGCCCCCGCCGCCCAGGTCGGCGGACAGGACACCCACGTGAAGGTCCGGCAGCCCGTCGGGCAGCGCCTGCAAGACCTGCATGAACGTCGGGAGCTGGGCCGCCAGCTTCGACTGGATCGATGTGCCTGCGCTGTCGTCGACCACGAACAAGAGGTCGAGCTGGTGATGGTTCGGCAGGATCTGGAACGTCACCTCCGCGCCCCCGCCGCCGTCCGTTCCGCCCGTTCCGGTGCCGGTCGTCTGTCCGGGGCGCGCGACCTGCTGTGTCCAGCACCCGGCCAGCCCGATCGACAGCAGGACGGTGGTGGGAAAGGCGGGGCGCATGGGCCCATTTTCGGTGTTTGGCGCCGGGCGCACCAGATGTGGCGCTGGCGTGGGACATCGGCCTACAGTTTCCAGTAATGAACCCCTTCCAGGGTGTAACGGGGCCCTCCCTTCAGGAGTAGGCGAAATGCGTCGATGACGACCGGGTACCGGCCCGCCCTACCTTTGTTCGAGAGCGCTGCACCGTCGTCCGATGCTGGAAGGTTTCACCAGGAGCGACGCCCTGATCCGATCCCCCACCACCCAAGAACACGCCGCGAAGGCCGCGGTGCGCGGCGGCACGGCGGCTGCGGGACCTCCGGGGAAGCGGGCGCGTGACATGAACGAGTTTCCGCGCAAGTTCGGCCCATATCTTCTGTTGAAGCCGCTCGCCCGCGGCGGGATGGGCGCTCTTTACCTGGCGCTGTCGGGGCCCGACGAGGCGGCCAAACTCTGCGTCATCAAGACGGTCCTGCCGCACCTGGCGGACAAGGAATACCTGCAGCGCTTCCGGGACGAGGCCAAGGTGGTCGTGCGCCTGTCGCACGGCAACCTGGTGCCGGTGTTCGATTCGGGGCAGGCCGGCGGCGAGATCTACCTGGCGATGGACTACGTCGAGGGGCGCGACCTGCGCGCCACCTGGAACCGGTGCGCCAAGAAGGGAATCGCCTTTCCGGTCGACGTCGCCGCGCACCTGGTCCGCGAGCTGGCCCGCGGCCTCTACTACGCCCACACGTTCGGGGACATCAAGCTGGTCCACCGCGACGTCTCGCCGCCCAACGTGCTGCTGTCGTACAGCGGCGAGGTTAAGCTGACCGACTTCGGCCTGGCTTCGTCGACGCTGAAGATCGAGAAGACCGCGCCCGGGATCATCTACGGCAAGGTCAGCTACATGTCGCCCGAGCAGGCGCGCGGCGAGGTCATCGACGGGCGCACCGACCTTTACGCGTCGGGCATCATCTTGTGGGAGCTGCTGACCGGGCGGCAGCTCTTCCCGTCGACGCGCACGCCGGGCGTCGCCAAGGACCAGATCACCTCCGACGAGCTGCTGCGCCGCGTGCGCAACCCGGAGATCGTGCCGCCGTCGCGGCGCGCGGCGCGCGTGCCGGCCGAGCTGGACCGCATCGCGCTCAAGGCGCTGGCCCCCGATCTGAAAGATCGCTACGCCACTTGCGAGGACCTGCGCCACGACCTGGCGAAGTTCCTGGCCCAGACCTCGCCGGCCACGGACGTGACCCGCGTCGCGAAGTTCCTGAACGAGCTCTACGACCAGGACATCGCGGCCGAGCGTGTCGAGCGGGAGCAGCTCATCGTCCGGGCCCGCGAGTGGTACGCGGCCACGGCGCGCCCGTCCGCCAAGTCGTCGTCGGTGAACACCGCGCCCATCTCGGCCGACGGCCAGAAAAAGGCCGGCCCCGACAAGTTCGAGGCCGACACGGAAGAACGGCCGATGCGCGAGACCGTGCTGTCGATTCCGATGCGGTTCGACAAGGCGCGGGCCGCCTTGGGCGGCGGCGGCAACGGCAAGACCGGCGTCCCGGTCAAGCCGTCGCAGCAGCCGAGCACGGCCGAGCGGGCGCTGGATCCCAGCGGCGGCTCGCTGTCGGCGTCGGTGATCGGGACGGTCATCGGCGGGCGGTACTACGTCCGGCGGCTGTGCGGCGAGGGGGGCATGGGGCGCGTCTACGAGGCCGAGCACATCGACATCGGCCGGCGCGTGGCGCTGAAGATCTTGCACCCGGCCTACAGCCAGACGCCGGACCTGGTCGAGCGGCTGCGGCGCGAGGCACGCGCGGCCTCGAAGATCTCGCATCCCAACGTCGTCGACGTCACCGATTCGGGCACCACGCCCGACGGCGCGTTCTTCTTCGTGATGGAGTACCTGGAGGGGATCGAGCTCGGCGAGCTCATCTACCGCCAGGGCAAGCTGGACGTCGCGCGCACGCTGCACGTCGGCGCCCAGATCTGCCGGGCGCTGCAGGCCGCGCACGAGGTCAACGTCATCCACCGCGACCTCAAGCCCGAGAACGTCCTGATCCTCAACCGCGACGGCCAGCCCGATTTCGTGAAGGTGCTGGATTTCGGCATCGCGAAGAGCGGCAGCGACGGCGACTTCGAGAACGAAAAGGACACCAACGGCGACGTGCGGCGGCGCCTCACGCACCCGGGGATGACCATGGGCACGCCCGAGTACATGGCCCCCGAGCAGGCGGCCGGGGGCCCGGCCGCCCCGCGGTCCGACATCAACGCCGTGGGTTGACGGCTGGACGAGATGCTGAAGGGCAAGGCGCCGTACGAGGGCTCCAATTTCAAGGAGATCCTCCACAAGGATGGCAACA
>JAICYS010000228.1 GCA_025934105.1 Myxococcota bacterium
AGCGGAAGTATCGAACCGGCATGGAGATCACGAAGGCGCAGATGAGTGATCTCGCTTTGCGGCCTCACGAGTTCCATGGCGAGTGGAACTACAAGCTCCACCCTCGCGAGTTGAAAAGGTAAATAGGATCAGCTGCCTAAGCCCGATCAGAGCCGACTACGAAGGACAGGCGACGACCTACCAAGACGTAGGCGACGACAGATATGTCGCTCGTGCCAGGCTTGAGCGCCTGCCATGCACCATCGAGCCTCGGGTCATTGATCGCGGCCGGCACCGCCATTCGCCTCAAGCACAGAAACGCGCTGACTGCCTCGCGAAGCCAGACCTGTTCCACTCCTGTTCCATGGAGTGCGGGCGGCACGGTTCAGGAGCACTTCTTTGGCGTGACCGCTGTGGTTCCAGCCGGGCGCGCAACATAAGCGGGCGGCATCATTCTTGCGCCATTTCGGACGGTGGGGACTGCTCACGCGAAGGGCGACGTGGAGCGCTCCGGAGAAGCGAAGGCGCCAGCTGGCACCGTCTCTGGCAATCGCCGGATCCCAGGTTGCGACGACAACGCGGTCCGGTCGCCATACCTGACCAGCAGCGAAGCCGCCGCCTATCTCCGGTATAGAACGGCATCCGCGATCCGAACTCTCAAGATGCGCGGATTGATCCACCCTGCGGGCCGGCGGGGCGGAACCGATCTGTACCGTCGAGATGACCTCGATCGCTTCGTCTTGGGGCAAACGTCGGCTAGCCTTCATAACCGACGGCCCGATGCTCCTGGAAGGACACATGACCATGAGCAACAGGAACTGGATGGACGGCTGCAAGCCCACCCGGTACCCGGGCATCTACAAGACCCCGAGCGGCTATCGCGTGCGCGTGCGCGCGGTCGATCCGCGAACCGGCACGCAGAAGGAGATGAATCAGCAGTTCGATGGGATCTCGATGGAGGAGGCCGTGATCAAGCAGGCGCAGCTTCGGGATGGCATCCGCATCAGCGGCAGCCGAACGGAGCGGGCTCGCGTGAAGTACGTCCACTTCGCGAAATCCTTGTTCGAGCGAAAGCTGGCGATGGGTGAGCTGAAATCGGCGAAGACACGGGAGCGATGGGCGGACACGCAGGACCTGCACCTCATCCCCTACTTCGGTGAATGGTTCGTGGACGCGATCCGCAAGCCGGACATCGACGAGTGGAAGGCAGTGCAAGGTCGGAAGATCGAACGGAAGGCCTATAGCCCGAACACGGTGAATGGTTGGCTGTCGATCCTGCTGACCACGCTGCGAGCGGCGGTCGACGACCTCGAGCTGGATCGTGACCCCACCCGGAAAGTGTCGCTGTTCGATACCTCCGAGTGGGCCACCTACACCGAGGAAGAACCGAACGCGCTCGCCGTTGACGAAGTCCCGCGCTTCATGGCGATGGCTCGGGAGCTCTTCCCGCAGCACTTCGCGATGCTGGCGTTGGGTCTGGCGACGGGGCGGCGTCCTTCGGAGCTTCGACCGCTACGTAGGAAGGGGGACGGGGCTGACCTGCTCTGGAATGACGGCGTACTTCTCGTCCGGCGTTCAGAGACGATGGGCCACGTGAGGGAAACGACCAAGACCGGTCGCCGGCTGCGGATTCCGCTGCCGGCGGATCTCGTCGAGGTCCTGCGCACCCATGCGGAGACGCTGCCGGAGGGGCGGATGCGAGATTCCGACCTGCTGTTCCCGTCCGAGACGGGAGGGTTCCGGGCCGGGTCCTGCCTCGACAAACCCATCCGGAAGATCGCGGAGGCAGCGGGCATCAAGAAGCGGCTGACCGCGAGGTTCATGCGGCGAACATTTCAGGATCTCGGCCGACAGGCCCGGGTCCACGACTTCGTCGTGCGAGCCATCTCCGGCCACGCCACCTCGGCGATGCAGGAACGGTACAGCAGCGTCGCCGGGGAGGAGGTGCGGGCCGGCCTTGCCAAAGTGATCTCCTTGGCGGGGTTCAGCCGGGCGAGTGGGGAGCGTAACCCCGAAAGTGGTTACGCGGGTGGTTACGCCAGTGCCGATCCATCGACCGCCGAAAAACAAAAAGCCGCGAACCCCTGAGGATTCGCGGCTTTGAGCTGTGGGCGTTGAAGGGATTGAACCTTCGACTTCCACCGTGTGAAGGTGGCACTCTTCCGCTGAGTTAAACGCCCGGAGAGGATCTTTGGTAGCGCGCTGGGGGCGGTCTGTCAACCGGTGCGGGTGCCGGTCAGCGGCGGTGGCCGCCGCCTCCGCCGAAGTGCGGGCCACCGCCACCCGCCGGTCGCTGAAAAGCCCCGCCCGCCGGCGCATGGACGGCCCCCCCTGCCGGGGGCCCACGAAACCCGCCACCCGCCGCGCCCTGAACGCCGCCACCCGCAGGCCCATGAAAGCCCCCGCCCGCGGGGCCCTGAAAGCGGCCGCCCGCAGGCTCATGAAAGCTGCCGCCGGCCGGTGGCTGATAGCTGCCGCGCGCCGGCCCGTGAAAACCGCCGCCCGCGGTCTGGGGGTGGAAGCCAGCGCCGCCGGCCGGGGGATGAAAGGCGCCGAAGTTGCTGGGCGGTGGGCTGAACGCGTGCGGGGCGGGGCCGGACGCGTGCGCGCTCGGGGGCTGGAAGGCCGCGCGTGGTGTCGTCGGGGCCGGCGCCCGGGCCGCGGGCGGTTGGAAGCCAGGGTGCGGGGTGAACGACATGGGCGCGCCGGCCGAAGAGTGACCCGCGACGCTGGGCGCCGGGCGGCCGTAGGCGGGCGCGCCGGCGGCCGGCATGGGACGGGGCATGAACGAGGGGCGCGCCATCGAGGGCGCCGGGCGGCCGTACGTCGCGTGCGGCGACAGCGCGGGGGCGCCATCGCGCCAGCCGTTGGTCAGCGGGTCGCGGCGCGCCTCGGCGTTGTGCACCCACGGCCGGGCGTAGACCGGCATTCCGGCATGCGGGTACACGGCCACGCGTGGCAGGACGGCGGACGCGATGCGCGACAGGGGCACGATCGTCCCGCTGACGCCGCGAACGGGGCCGGCGTTGACACGCACGCGCCAGTTGCCGTGAGTCAGCAGCCGATCGGTCGAGACGACGGTGGTGCGCGCGAAGAGCTGCGGCATGTAGCGCGGCGCCAAGAAAGCCAGTCGAGAGGTGCCCAGGTTCGAGGCCGCGGTGAATCGCCAGGGAGACCCGGACCGCGTCCACGCGGCCAGCCGCACGCCACGCGGTGGCAACGGCGCCCACCCCACGTAGCCGTTCCCCGACCTCCAGGCCACCCAGGCCGGGCCCCACATCGTGCCCGGCACCCACGACCACCGCGCGTCCCGCACGATCCACCGCCCGTAATGGAACGGCGCCCAGCCCCAGTTCCAATCCGACACCCATGTCCAGCCGTACTCCGAACGAACCCAGTGGCCGGCGGTCGCGTACGGCAAGAAGTCGCCGCCGACGATCGCCGACGCGGGCGTCCAGACCTCGCCGTAACTGTCGTCGGACGACCAGGTCCCGTAGGGCGCGAGAGCGTCCTGGAATTGCGTGTACGCCTGCGGGTCGTAGCCGTCGTCGTAGGTCTGCGCGATGTCGTTGTCCGGACCGAGGTTCGGCACCGCCTGGTTGACGTTCGCCGCATTCGGGTCGGACACATTCGGGTCGTACGCGTTGGGATCGTACGCATTGGGGTCGGACGCGTTCGGGTCATCCGGCGGTTGCGCGCCGCTCTCCGGAACGGACGGGGGCACGGCGCGAGGGTCGACCCCCAGGGGCTGGGGCATCGCGCCGGGCGGCATCACCTGGGCGCCGGCGGGCGCCGCGAGCAATCCGGCCAGGCCCAGGGCGGTGGCGAGCGTTCCGCGCTTCATGGTCCCGCACATCTTGCATCTTCCGGGCCGCCACCGATATCCCCGCGGCAGCCGATGTTCCGCGGCTTTGTGCGGCACGGGGCGAGCGGTGTGGGAAAAAATGCCCCGCCGATCGTGCGCAACGCGAGCGATCTTGCCACCTGCGGCCCAGCCCGGCCGGCGGGCTGAACGCCTGAGATTGCCCCCGTCGGTCCACGCGATCGATCGGCCCCGCCGGGGACTCCGGCGGACGGCCCGCTTCGAACAACAAAATGCCGCTCTGCAAGCGATCGGAATCGCGAGCGTTTGCGCTATCGGCGATCAGCTCTCCCGGTGCACCGCCGTCGAAGGAGGGTCAACGCCGAGGCCGACGAGCCGCGGCCGCACGTCGCCGGCGACGAGGAATACCCGAAGCTATTGCGAGGAAGCATCGCCGCAGCCGCCGCGGATCGGCGGCCGAACATCACGTCATTTCGACGGCGGTGCGCGAGCGCTGGCGCCGCTTGGCGATGGCGATCAGCTCGGCCACGATCGCCTCGGTCGCGTTCGGCCGCGCCAGCCGGCCCATCGCCGCGGCCATGTCGCGCTGGCGCTGCGGATCCTTCAGGATCTCGCCCGCCAGATCCCCCAGCCGCGTCGCCGAGGCGTCGTGCTGGGCCAGCACCACCGCGGCGCCAGCGTTGGCGAACGCCATGGCATTGACGGTCTGGTGATCGTCCGCCGCCGTCGGCAAAGGAATCAACACCGCCGGCCGCCGCATGATCGCCAGCTCGGCCAGGGTCAGCGCCCCCGCGCGCGCCACCACCAGCGAGGCCGCGGCCAGCGCGCCGGGCATGTCGTCAATGAAGTCGCAGACCTGAACCCGCTTGTCGTAGCCGAACGCGGCGTAGTGGACCTGCATGCGCGCATGCTCGTCGGCCCCCGTCTGGTGCACGACCGCCGGCAACCGCCCGCGCGCGTCCAGCACCCGCACCATCCCGGACGCCAGCTCGTTCACGGCGTGCGAACCCTGGCTGCCGCCCAGGATCAGGATCGATGCCCCAACCGGTCCGTCCGCCAGCGCGGCCGCCCGTTCCACCAGGCTGCGGCGGACGGGGTTGCCGGTGAACCGAACCTTGCGACGCGCGAACGCGCCCGCCGCTTCGTCGAACGCCACGAACACCCGCCGCGCGAACCTCCCCAGCACCCGGTTGGTGAACCCCGGGACGCTGTTCTGTTCCTGGACAGCTGTCGGGTATCCGGACAGCGCGGCCGCGAACACCAGCGGCCCCGAGGCGTATCCCCCGACGCCCAGCACGACGTCCGGCCGGTACCGCTTCAGGATTCGCCGCGACGCAAGATAGGCACCCGGCAAGCGGGCCAGGCCGCGAACCAAACCGGCCGGGCCCATCCGCTTGAGTCCGCTCACCTGCACCAGCTGCAGCTCGTATCCAGCCTTCGGGACCAGGCGCGTCTCCAGGCCCCGCTCCGTCCCGACGAACAAGACCTCGCCGCCGGCCGCCTTGATCGCATCGGCGATGGCGATGCCGGGATAAAGATGACCGCCCGTTCCCCCGCCCGCGATGAGGACCCGCAATCCGGCGGCGTCGCTCATGTTGGCGGCGCCAACTCGACCGGCTCGGCCGGGCGCGGCTTGGGCCCGACCTCCACGACCAGCCGGGGGCCGTTGTCGAGACGGCGGTTGGCACCCTTGCCCGCCCGCCGCGCGCCCGCCAGCCATTCGCGCGGCTCCGGATTGCGCGCCGAGATGTTGGCCAGCACGCCGGCCATGAACAGGCTCATCACCAGCGACGTCCCGCCGTAGCTGATGAACGGCAGCGGCAACCCCTTGGTCGGCAGCGACCCTAGCACCACGCCGATGTTGACCAGCGCTTGCAACCCGAACATGGCGGTGATGCCGAAGGCCAGGTAGGCGCCGAACACGTCGCGCGCCCGCATGGCCGCCCGCAGGCCCCGCCAGACCAGCACGCTGAAGAGCGTGATGACCAAGAGCACGCCCACCAGGCCCAGCTCCTCGCCGACGATCGACAGGATGAAGTCGGTGTGGGCCTCGGGCAGGAAGAACAGCTTCTGCCGCCCGTCGCCCAGCCCCAGCCCGGTGACTCCGCCCGAACCGACGCTGATCAGCGACTCGGTGATCTGGTAGCCGACGTCGCGCCGGAACGCCCACGGGTCCAGGAACGCCAGCATCCGCCGCATCCGGAACGGCGTCGACACGATGAACTTCCACCCCGTCGGCGCCGCGACCAGCACGGCCAGGATCAGGTAGCTGGTGCGCGTCCCGGCCACGAACAGCAGCCCCAGCGCGACGGCGCCGAAGATGACCGCCGTCCCCAGGTCCGGCTGCTTCAACAGGAGTCCCATCATCACGCCGGTCACCAGCAACGGCGGCAGGAACCCGACCGAGAAGACGCGCACCTTCTCGGCCTTGCGGGCCAGCAGCGCGGCCAGGTACACGCACAGGGCCAGCTTGCCCAGCTCGCTGGGCTGGAACGACAGCGGTCCCAGCCGGAACCAGCGGATGGCGCCGCCCGCGCGCGAGCCGATCTTCAGCACGGCCGCCAGCGACAGGATCGCCACGAACAGCAACGGATAGGCGACGCGCCGGTAGATGCTGTAGTCGATCCTCACGGCCACCGACAGCGCGCCCAGCCCCAGCAGCGCGTACAGCAGCTCGCGCTTGAAGAAGTAGAATCCGTCGCCGTACTTCTTGGCCGCGAACACGGCGCCCGACGAAAAAACCATCACTGTCCCGAACGCGACCAGCAACAGCACGGTGCCGACCAGCACGCGGTCCACCCCCACCTGGCTCGGGCGGATCATCGGCGCGCCGGGCTTCGGCTCGGGCGCCAGCCAGGCGGCCACCCGCGCGCGCAACGATTCCCAGATTTCGCGCGCGCCGGCCAGGGCGCGCTGTCCGGCGCTGGGCTCGACCGGCTTCGGAACGCGCATCGGCCCGGCGGCGGCGACACGCGGCGAACGAACGGGGGCCCGCCGGCTCACGAAGCTTTGGCCTCCCGCGCGACGCGCATGACGGCGGCCCGGAACACCTCGGCCCGATGCGCGTAGTCGCGGAACATGTCGAAGCTGGAACAGGCGGGGGACAGGACGACGGCGTCGCCCCGGCTCGCCAGGTCGCGCGCCGCCAGCACCGCCGCCTCCAGCGTCGCGGCGCGCTGGACGGCGACGCGGCCGCGCAACGCGCGCTCCATCTTGTCGGCCGCCTCGCCGATCAGAACGGCGGCGCGGCCGACCCGCGCCAGGACGTCGGCCAGCGGCCCGTAGTCGCCGCCCTTGTCGCGGCCACCGGCGATCAAGATCACCGGCCGCGGGAACCCATCCAGCGCCGCGACCACCGCGCCGACGTTGGTTCCCTTCGAATCGTCGTAGTAGCGCACGCCCGCCGCCTCGGCGACCAACTCCATCCGATGGGCCAGCGGCCGGAAAGCCAGCAGGCCGGCGCGCGCCGCATCGGGCGGCGCGCCCGCCAGCCGCGCCGACAGCAGGGCGGCCAGCGCGTTGGCCTGGTTGTGGCGCTGCCCGGCCAGCCAGGGCAGCGCGCCGGGGTAGCGCTCGGCCGGCTGTCCCGGGATCTGGACGACCAGCTCGCCGCCGCTCAGCCAGGCTCCTTCGGGCAACGGCTGCGCGATCGAGAATTCCAGCCTCCGGCTGGGCGCGCCGTCGGCCGCGCGCCGGGCGAGGCCGTCGTCCGCATTCACGATCGCGAAGTCGGCCGCGGTCTGGGCGGCGAAGACGCGCGCCTTGGCCGCCGCGTAGCCCGCCATGCCGTCGTAGCGATCCAGGTGGTCGGGGGTGATGTTCAGCAGCGTGGCCACCCGCGGGCGAAACGTCGCGACCGTCTCCAGCTGAAAGCTGGAGGCCTCGACGACGCAGAAGCCGCCCGCCTCGGCCGCCGGGGTGCCCACCGCCTCGGCCAGGGGCTCGCCCAGGTTGCCGCCGACGAAGGTCGGGCGTCCGGTGGCGCGCAGCATCTCGCCGACCAGGGTGGTCGTCGTCGCCTTCCCGTTGGGGCCGGAGATGGCGACGACCGCCGCCGCCACGAACCGGCCGGCCAGCTCCAGCTCGCCGGTGATGGCGACGCCGGCGGCGCGCGCGGCCGCCAGCTCCGGGATCTCGGGAACGCCCGGCGAGAGCACGATCAGGTCGGCGCCGACGAACGTCTCGCGCCGGTGGCCCCCCAGCTCGCGCGCGACCGACGCCGGCAAGCCGGCCGCCGCCGGGCCCAGCTCCGCCGCCGCCCGCTTGTCGGTCACCGTCACGCGCGCGCCGCGGGCCGCGCAAAGCTGCGCCGCCGCGACCCCGGATCGTCCTAGACCGACGACCAGCACGCGCTTTTTGGCGATATCGACGCTCATCTGACCTTGAGGGTCGTGATGAGCCCCAGGATCGCGCAAGCGAACGACACAATCCAAAAACGCACCACGATGCGCGACTCGGGCCACCCCAGCTTCTCGAAGTGGTGGTGGATGGGCGCCATCAAGAAGATGCGCTTCTTGGTCCGCTTGTAGTAGCCGACCTGGATGATGTCCGACAGCGCCTCGACCACGAACACGCCGCCGATGAGGGGCAGCGACAGCTCGGTCTTGGTCGCCAGGCCGACGAACCCCAGCGCGCCCCCCAGCGCCAACGCACCGACGTCGCCCATGAACACCTGCGCCGGGTGGGTGTTGAACCAGAGGAACCCGATGCCGGCGCCGCCCATGGCCCCGCAGAACACGGC
>JAICYS010000040.1 GCA_025934105.1 Myxococcota bacterium
GGACAGCTTGTACGCCGACGCGGCCGACGCGGCCGCGCTGTTCACGGAGCTTGGCCGCCGCAGCGCCAAGCTGCCGCCGGCCGCGGCGGCGCCGCTTTTCACCGCGCGCGGGCGGGCGGCGGCGCGGGCCGGCGAACCGGCCGCGGCGCGCGAAGCGTACCGGCGTGCCATGACGCTGGACCCGACGCTGGCCGAGCCGATCGCCGAGCTGTCGCGGCTGGCGGCCCGCGACGGCGACTGGTCGCAGGTGGCCAAGCTGCTGGCCAGCGAGGCGGCGCTCACGACCTCGCCGCCCCGCAAGGGAGCGCTGTTGATCGAGCTGGCCGTCGTCTACGGCGAGAGGCTGAACGACGCCGCGCGCGCCGTCGGCCTGCTGGACGAGGCGGCCGCTCACCTGCACGACGATCCGCGCGTGCTGGATTTGAGCGCGCGGTTCAAGCTGTCGGCGGGCAAGTGGGAGGCGGCGGCCGAAGCGCTGGATCAACTCGCGGCGCGCGGCGAGAGCATCGCCGACGCCGCCGAGCGCTACCACGCCGTGGGGGCAGCGGCCGAGGAGGCGGGCGACGTCGACCGCGCGCTGACGCTCTACTCCCGCTCGTACGCGCGCGACGCCACCTTTCGCCCCACCCTCGAGCGGCTGTCCGCGATCTGCTTCGAGCGGGCCCAGTGGGACAACGCCTGGAAGGCGACCGAGGCGCTGCTCACCCGGCACGGACCGTCGCTGGAGGCGGGGTTCAAGGCCATCTTGCTGGCGCGGTCGGCGCTGTCGGACCTGCACGTCGGCCAGCGCATGGCCGCGGCCGCCAAGTTGGGCGAGGTGGTGGCCCGGTCCCGCTCGTACGCGCCGGAGGCCGGCATCCGCGACGTGGCCGAGAGCTGGGCGGGGATGCACCTCGAGCCGCGGCTGCTGGCCGGCATGGAGCCGCGGCGCCGGCAGCGGGCGCTGGCCCGCGCGCAGGAGGCGGTCCTGCTGGCCGACGGCGAAGCGGCGCGCCCCCCGCCGATCCCCGGGACCGAACCGGCGCGAACCGAGCAGCGGGGCGCGGTCGCCACGGCGGGGCGCCTGGCCCTCGAGATCGTCGGCGCGCTCGCGCTGGCCGAGGGGCGCTGGGAAGACGCGCTGGCGGCGCTGCAGATCGCGGCCGCCGACACGGGGTTCGAGCCGATCCGTCGCGCGCAGTTCCTGCTGGCCGCCGGCGACGTGGTGGCCCGCCAGGGCGGCGATCCCGCGGCGGCCGCGCCGCTCCATGCGCGCGCTCGAGCCCTCTGGCCGTCCGCAGCCCGCTTCGGCCGTCCGCCCGAAATGAGGGGTTGACGCAGGTTGCTGACCTTCCAACGGTTGTGTTACAACGCTGGCCGGCTCATCAAAAAAATTCCAGGTCCCCCAGAAAGGAACAGTTTGCGATGCTCAAGAAGGTAAGAAATCTCTTAGCTGTCATGTTGGTTTCCGGAGGCCTCGTCGTCCTGACCACCGCCGGGTGCGGCAGCGACAGCAGCAACGGACCTGGAACTGGGGGCTCTGGTGGCCACGCCGGTTCCACTGGCAAAGGCGGTTCGGCCGGTTCGTCGGCCGGCGGCAAAGGCGGCAGCGCAGGCGCGGCCGGTGGCTCGGCTGGCTCGGCTGGCGGCGCGGCCGGTGGCATGGCGGGCGCGGCTGGCGGCACGGCTGGCTCGGCTGGCGGACATGCCGGCGGCGGCGCTGGCGGCTCGGCTGGCGGACATGCCGGCGGCGGCGCCGGTGGCGTCGGCGGTTCGGCTGGCGCCGGTGGTGTCGGCGGTTCGGCTGGCGCCGGTGGCGTCGGCGGTTCGGCTGGCGCCGGTGGTGTCGGCGGTTCGGCTGGCGCTGGCGGCGAGGCCGGCTCGGCCGGTGCTGGTGGCGCCGGTGGCGCCGGTGGCGAGGCCGGCTCGGTCAGCGCCTAAGCCCTTCCGCGCACCGACTGGAAACGCCCGCCTCGCTCGACGAGGCGGGCGTTTTTTATTTCGTTCCCTTCACGGCCGCCGCGACGACGGTCACGGCGAACGGCCGACCTCTGAAGTACGTGTCGATCGCTTCCTTGGTGAAGAAGAAGACGTCCTGCATGTCCTCGCCGCCGCCGGTCAGCCGCTTCCAGGCCGCCAGCGGTCCCTGAACGATGAGCGGCGCGAAGAAGAACTCGCGCGCCGTGCGGAACAGGATCTCCCAGCGATCGACGGCCACGTCGACGTCGCGCAGGCCCGCCTGGCGCAGCCAGCCGCCGACGGCGTCCGCGTCGAACAGCCCGCGCACGTAGCGATCGACGGCGGCCACGCGCGCCGCCTTTCCGGTGTCGGCCAGCACGTCGCGGAACAGGTCCAGGAACTCGGTCCACGAGCCGCGCAACGGCGCGGTGATCGTCAGCTGTCCGCCGGGCGCCAGCAGGCGCGTGGCTTCGCGGACGGCGGCCGGCGGGTCCGAACAGGTGGCGACGGTCAGGTTCGACACCACGTGATCGGCGGCGCCCGGGTCGATGGGCAGGCGCAAGGGAATCCCGGCCTGCGCCAGGAACGCCACCCGCGCGTGAGGTGCGCGCTCGGCTTCGATCTTGGCGCGCGCCTCGGCGATGAAGGCCGCCGATTCGTCCAGCGCCGTCAGGTGGCTGTCGGCGCGGAATCGCCGCGCCAGCTCGCGGGTCATCGCGCCCGTCGCGCAGCCCACCTCGATGATCCGCGCACCGGCGCGCGGGGTCACCCGTCCCAGCAGCAGCCGCGAAAAGCGCGCCGCGTAGGCCGGCAGGATCTCGGCGTCGTACAGCTTGGCCAACCGCGCCTGCGGGTCGGCGCCCGGCGGATCGGCGGCGGTCATGGCGGATTCCGCGGCGGCGGCTTCCAGCCGCGCACCGGTCCGCGCGGCCGCCGCGGCTCACCGTACGCCCCGGCCACGTAGCGCACCGACAGCAGATACAGCGCCGACGAGATCCGGTTCAACGACTCCGCCAGATCGGGGCGTCCGGGCGGCGCCGTGGGCAGCCCCCCGCTCGGCGGGAAGGCGGCCAGCATCGCCACCTCGGCCTCGCGGGCCACGGCCCGGGCCAGCGCCAGCTTGGCGACCACCGGCCCCTGGCGGACGTCCGGGTACATGAACGGAATGCCGTAGAGCTCGCGCGTGTGGTGGGTGGCGTCCCGGATCTCGACCCCCGACATTCCCCACAGCACCGGCGGTGGCAGCGCGCGTCCGGTCACCTCGGCCCCCACCAGCGCCCGGGCCAGCTCGAGGATCTCGCCCAGCTCGCCGACCAGCGCCCGCGCGCCGTCGGCGTCGGCCGTCACCTGCGCGTCCAGCAGCGACGACTGCAGCAGGTCCAGCTTGCCGCGCGCCACGATGCGCGGCTCGGTCTTCGGCACCAGCGAGCTGTCGTCCTGAAGGTGGGTCAGGTGATCGGGTTTGGCGGCGAAGCGCTCGCCGGTCGCGAGCGCGCGGAACTCTCCCTGGACGGACGGTGGCGGAGGCACGGCGGCCGTGGGCGGCCGGTCCCGTGGCGCGCGCGGATCCGCCCGCAACGGCGCACGGCAGGCGTCGACGATCGCGTCGGCGAACGCGCGGGCCGCCGCTTCGCAGGCGGGCAGGTCGCCGGCCAGATAGGCGCCGCCGAAGTTCGTCTCCGTCGGCGGACCGAACCACTTCGTGACGCGCACGCGCGCCGCCTTGCACGCGGCGTCCAGGCCCACGATCGATTCCAGCGGCGGCGCGATCAGGTAGGCGACGGGGCGGCCCACCGGGACGCCGGCCAGCGCCGACAGGTGACGCCCCACCGACGCGACGACGTGCGGGTAGATGGCGACCGGGGCGGCCGCGCCGGCCAGTGCGATGCCGTAGAACCAGGCTTCGGTCTCGAGGTACTCGAGGCAGGCTGCCAGCGCGGCGTCGATCTCGGCGGGATCGCGCGCGGCGTAGATCCCGATGCACTCGCCCGAAAGCGGGCCCGAGGCGTGGCCGGCGCCGGCGTAGAACGACTTGGTGTAGACGACCTCGGCCGGCGACGCCTTGGTCCCCTGGTCGAGCGCGGTGAACAGCGCGTCGTCGGACGTGGCCGTCACGATCCCCAGGGCGCGGCGGTCGGCGGGCAGGTCCAGCGCGCGCGAGAGGTCGGGCGCCGCGTCCGGGATGGCCCGCACGGCCAGCGCGCGCGGCTTGAGCGGCGGAAGATCCAGCTTCACGTCCTCACCCCGCGGCCAGCACCACGCCCGACTTCTTTTCGCGCAGCACGCGCTCGATGGCGGCCGCCGCGTCGCGCGCGGCGTCGACGGGCGGCCGCCCGCGCGGGTTGATGTTCGAGATCACCTCGCGATCGGCGTCGGTGGCTCCGGCCGCCGGCTGATAGATGTAGTAGGCCGACATCGAGTCGGCGAAGCCCAGGCCGGGCCGCTCGCCGCAGACGAAGAGGGCCGCCTGGGCGCCGCAGAGGCGCGCGATCTCGTCCATCACCTTGACGCGCGACCGGCGCACGAAGAAGGGGGGGCGTGCGCGATCCCGCGCGAGGCCAGGGCCGGCAGCAGCGCGTGATGAAAGGTCGCCAGGTGCTGGTTGATGGCGGCCGCCGACAGGCCGTCGCCGTAAATGACGACCAGCGTGGGCGCGCGGCCGATCCGTTCGGCCAAGCTGGCGCGCGCCTCATCGGACAGCGTCCGTCCCAGATCGGGGCGCTGCAAGAAGGTCGGCTTGTCCGGCGCGCGCGTGGTCAGCTCGAAAAGGCCCAGGTCGGCCAGCAGACCCGGGTCGACCTCGGACACCACGGCGTCCTTGGCGGCGGCGTGGTCGGCCCGAAACCGCAGCATGGTGTTGGTCTTGTAGCGGGGGCCGGTGCGCCCGACGGCGATGCGGGCCGGCGTGGCGCGCAGCAGGTCGGGCATGACGCGCGGGTCGTACGGCTCGCCGATGTTCACGCCGCGATCGGGCGGGATCAGCAGCGCGCCGGCGCTGTCGACGTCGCGGGCCGCCGCCTGCTCGGCGCCGATCTCGCGCGCCAGCGCCTCGCGCACCAGCGCTTCGACCTTCTTTCTGTCGACCAGCGGCTTCACGCCATCACCCGAACAGGCTGGGGTCCCCGGCGCGCGCGGTCAGCTTGCCGTCGCGCATGATCTCCATCTGTTCCAGCCAGGCCTCGAACTCGGGCGCCGGCCGGAACCCGAACAGCTGCCGCAACGTCGCGTCGTCGTGAAACGAGGTCGACTGGTAGTTCAGCATGATGTCGTCGCCCATCGGCAACCCCATGAAGAAGTTGCACCCGGCGGCCGCCAGCAGCACCTCGAGGTTCTCGAGGTCGTTCTGGTCGGCGTCGGCGTGGTTCGTGTAACAGGCGTCGCACCCCATCGAGATGCCGTGCAGCTTCCCCATGAAGTGATCTTCCAGCCCCGCGCGCGTGATCTGCCGGGCGTCGTAGAGGTACTCGGGGCCGATGAACCCCACCACGGTGTTGACCAGGAACGGCCGATAATGGCGGGCCAGGCCGTAGTTACGCGCCTCCAGCGTCATCTGATCGGCGCCTTCGTGCGCGTCGGCGGACAGCGCCGAGCCCTGGCCGGTCTCGAAGTACATGACGTTGGGACCCTGGCACTGCCCCAGCTTCAACGTCATGTCGTGCGCCTCGTCGAGGAGCGGCAGCGTCACGCCGAAGCTGCGCAAGGCCTTCTCCGTGCCGGCGATGGACTGGAACATCAAGCCCAGCTGCGCGCCGGCTTCCAGCGCCTTCATCTGGGTGGTGACGTGCGCCAGGCAGCAGTTCTGGGTCGGGATGCGCCACTGGCGGATGAAGTCGCCGGTGGCGTTCAGGATGGCCGCGGTCGTCGCCACGTCGTCGGTGACCGGGTTGACGCCGAACACCGCGTCCCCCGCGCCGTAGGAGAGGCCCTCGCGCAAAGACGCCAGGATGCCTTCGATGGAGTCCGAGGGGTGATTGGGCTGCAGGCGCACCGACAGGCGGCCCGGCAGCCCGACGGTGTTGGTGGCGTGGACCACGACCCGGATCTTGCGCGCGGCGTGGATGAGATCGAGGTTGGTCATCAGCTTGGCGCAGGCGGCGATCATCTCGCTGGTCAGCCCGCGCGACAGGCGCAACAGCTCGGCGCCGTCGGTGCCGTCGGCCAGCACGTGCTCGCGGAGCTGCGCCACCGTCCAGCTCTTCACCGCCTCGAACACCGGCCGCTGGACGTCGTCGAGGATCAGGCGCGTGACGGCGTCGCGATCCGGCGGGACCACCGGGTTCTCGAAGAGCTCGCCCAGCGTCACCTCGGCCAGCACGCGCTTGGCGGCCACCCGCTCGGACACGCTGGACGCCGCCAGCCCGGCCAGCCGATCGCCGGACTTTTCCTCGTTGGCCTTGGCGAGCACCTCTTTCAGCTCGCGGAACCGGTAGGTGGTCCCGCGCAGGGTGGCCGCCAGGTTCACCCTCTATCGTCTCCCGCGGGTCCGGATGCTGACGGCCCGTCCGTGCGCCTGCAGCTCTTCGACAGCCGTCAGCCGTTCGATGTCGGCCGCCTGCGCCACCAGCGCCTCCGCGCTGTACTCGATGATGGACGTGCGCTTGACGAAGTCGGCCACGCCCAGCGGCGAGGCGAAGCGCGCGTTGCCGCTGGTCGGCAGCACGTGGCTCGGCCCCGCGATGTAGTCGCCCACCGGCTCGGGCGTGTGCGGGCCCAGAAACAGCGCGCCGGCCGTCGTGATCCGGTCGGCCAGCGCGCGCGCGTTGCGCACCGCCAGCTCGGCGTGCTCGGGCGCCAGCCGGTTCATGGCGTCGACCAGCTCGTCGTCGCTGTCCACCACGAACGCGGCGCCCTGGTCCTGCACCGCCCGCTCGGCGATCCGGCGCCGGGGCAAGTCGGTCAGCTGCCTCTCGACCTCGGCGGCTACCCGCCGCGCGAACGCGGCGCCGCGCGCCAGCAAGATCGGCACCGCCACCTCGTCGTGCTCGGCCTGGGCCAGCAGGTCGGCGGCGATCCAGGCCGGGTCGACGCTGTCGTCCGCGCCGATGACGACCTCGGTCGGGCCGGCGATCGAGTCGATGCCGACGTCGCCGAACACCAGCCGCTTGGCGGCGGCGACGTAGCCGTTGCCGGGGCCCACGATCTTGTCGACGCGGGGGACGGTCTCCGTGCCGTACGCCAGGGCGGCGATGGCCTGCGCGCCGCCGATGCAGAACACCCGGTCGACGCCGGCCAGCCGAGCGGCCGCCATGGTTTCGGGCGAAGGCCCCGGCGTCACCATCACGATCTCGCGCACGCCGGCGGCCACGGCCGGCACGGCGGTCATGATCACCGTCGACGGGTACAGCGCCTTGCCGCCCGGCACGTAGATGCCGACCCGGTCGAGAGCCATCACCCGCAAGCCGACGCGGATGCCGCCCTCGGCGATCTCGAACGAGCTGTAGCGCTCGCGGTCGTGGAAAGCGCGCACGCGGGCGACGGCGTGCTCCAGCGCGGCGCGCACGTCGGGCGCCACCTTGGCGGCCAGCGCGTCCCATTCGGCCGTCGACAGCTCGAGGGCGCACAGCTCGCGCTGGTCGAAGCGCAGCGTCAGCGCCCGCAGGGCCGCGTCGCCGCCGGCCCGCACCTCCGCGACGATGGCGCGCGCGGCGGTTTCGAACTCGGGCGGCAGCGTCGCGTTCCGGTCGCACAGCGCCGACAGCCGGCGCGCGTACTCGGCATCTCCCTTTTCATACACGCGTAACATCGCGGCGGGCCAGCATAGCAGCCATGGCGAATCGGCCACAGCCCGTATTTTTCCCCACTTTTCGTCGATGGGGGGAGGGGGCGAGCCTCGGCGCCCGCGCCGCCTTGCCACCGACGGCGCCCGCGCGCCGCCGTCCAGTGTCGACGCCGCGGCAGCGTCTCACCCGGGCCGCCCGATCGCCCGCGGGAAAGGACGCTCCCCCCCGCATCATCGGACCAACCGCGAGCCCCGGGACGGGCGGCGGTCGGTCGGCTCGTCGCGGATGACACGCGCGGACCGGGCCGCCTCCGGGCCGTCGGCTAGAAAATGTAGAAGGCCGAGAACTGCACGCGGGTGTTCGACCCCTTCGAGCCGTCGAGATACTTCTGCCAGAAGTAGGCGTACTCGAGCCCGAAACGGACGGCGGGATTGAGCTCGGCGAACAGCAGCCCCTCCGCCCAGTACGACCGGTTGAACATCGAGCCGGCGTTGGTGGCCTTGCCGGTCGTCGGATCGACCTGCAGCAGGCTCCGCATGTCGGGCGAAAACATGTGCGACACGTTGCCCGCGATCCAGAGCCGCTTCGGCGTCGGGAAGTAGTACTGGGCGCCGATGATGTACGACTCCCACCGGATGGCGTGCAGCTGCCCGTCGTTCGGGTTGTACGCCACCAGCCCGTTGTCGACGTCCTGCGTGAACTTCTGCGTGGCGCCCATCGGCACCGGCGGAAGCGAGAAGGGCGCGCCGCCGCTCAGGCCCGTGTAAAGGTCGGCGGTGGCCTGACCGTAGACGAAAGACGCCGTCAACGTCAGCGCATTGCCGTCGGTCGCGTTCTTGGCCGGGATCACCGGCAGCAGCAGGTCGGCGGAGTACCCGTACCCGGTGATGCGGGTCGTGCTGTCCGGCGTGGGGCTGAAGTTCGGCAGGCGGAAATAGCGGCCCACCGCCGACAGTCCGATCGACGCGGCGTCGACGGCCGTGCCGGTCGCGCCAACCGTGTGCAGCGCTTTGTAGCCGTTCAACGCGAACCGGATGCCCGCCTGGCCGTCCGGAACCTCCGAGTTCCGCTGCGGCGGGCGCGACGCAGCGGCGGCGATCTCGAACGTCAGGTCGTCGCTCTTGAACGCGTGTGAGACGCGGAACTGCGGCGACCGCGCGTAGATCTGGCCGGGCACCCCCTGCATCTCGACGGTGTTGGGGTGGAACATCGACTGCCACCCGAAGAGCTGCCAGTACTGGCCAGCCAGCACGTCGACGTACGGCGTCTCGACGCGCAGTGCGAAGTGGCGGACGCGGAAGGTGGGGCTGGTGAAGAACGAGCCTTCCGACACGGCCGGCGAGCCGCCCGGGGACGGGGTGCTCTGCGGCTGGTTGCCGAGGAAGTCGCCCTCGACGATGCCCGAGGTGTGCACTGTCTCGGTCGCGGGCCCCTTCAGCTTGAACCCGATGCGCGAGTTACGGACGCTGAACATGGTGCGGCCGTGCCCGGCGGCGGGCTGGCCGTCGCGCGCGACGCCGCCGTTGCCGGCCAGATCGTTCAGGCTCTGCGTCGAGTCCCAGATTCCGTCGAACTCGACGAACCCGTAGAACTGCGCGCCGAAGTTGGTCGTCACCGGCGGCGGCGCGGCGGGCGCCGGCGGCGGCGTCGAGCCGATGATGCTCAGCGACTTCGGTTCCGACGGCGGCGCCGGCATGGGGCCGGGCATCAAGACGGGCGCGGGCGGCGGCGGGGGAAGAGCGGGCGGTGGCGGCGGCGGTGGAACTTCAGCCGGCGGGGGCCCCGGCCCGCCCGCCGCGGCCGGCGTCTGACCGGCCGCCCACCGGCCCATGCAGCAAAGCCCGATGGCGAGCGCGCTGATACGAAAAACTGATCTCATGTTCGTGTCTCTCCTCTGAAGTGCGGTTTCCGCGCCCCGCACCGTAAGTCGGGAGAGCCCCTCCCGCCGCCGACAATGACGTGAAGTTCGTGTGTCATTCTGGAGACCCCGGGTTTGGCGGGCAGCCGCCGTGGCCCGGTTTGACCTCCGCGGCCACCGGCGCGCCAGGGCCAGCGATCAGTCGCGGGCGCGGGCGGCGCGCTCGCGGCGCGGGTTCAGCCGCGCGGTCAGCGCGCGCGACAGCGCGGCGATCAGCGGCTGATTGACCGACGTGTAGTGATGCTTCCCGTCGATCCGGACGCTCAGGACGCCGGCTTCGATGAGGACGTTCAGGTGGTGAGAAACAGTGGGCTGCGATACGTCGAATAGCTCGGCAACCTGCCCGCACGACAGCTCGCCGGCGGCGGCAATTTCCTGCACCATCCGGAACCGGGTTGGATCGCCGAGCGCCTTCAGAGCCCGAACCAGCGCGCGATCGTCGGGCCCGCGGGCGTCTCCTGCACCCATTCCCCTTCATTTTATAGGCCTGGCCGGCCCGGGGCCACCCCGGAAAAAACTGGCGGCGGTGGGACTGCGGCTCGACGATGGGGCTCGGATGGCCGACGCACCGCCTCCCGAACGCCCGGGTCCGTCGAGTCGGCGCGCGCTGCTCTGGACGTCCACCACCTATTTCGGGGAAGGGCTGCCCTGGAGCTTCCTTCATCAGATGGGGACCGAATTCCTCACCGCGGTGGGGGCTTCCAAGACCGAGATCGCCGCGACCTCCTGGCTGCACATGGCGGTCACGTTCAAGTTCGTCTGGAGCCCGGTGCTGGATCTGTTCGGGCGGCGGCGGACCTGGTTGTGGGCGCTTCAGGTGCTGCTGGGGCTGGGCATGCTGGGCGTGGCGGCGCTGGCGCCCAGCCGGAACCTGACGGCGTTCTGGTGCGCCGTCATCCCGCTGGCGGTGGTGCACGCGACGCACGACATCGCCTGCGACGGCTTTTACCTGCAGGCGCTCGACCGCCGCGGGCAGGCGCTTTATTCGGGGACGCGCCTCGGCGCCTACCGGCTGGCCATGATCGTCGGCTCGTCGCTGCTGGTGGTCCTGGCGGGCAGGACCAGCTGGCTGCTGGGCTTCGGGGCCGCCGGCGTCCTCATGATTCTCACCGGACTGGTCAACGCGGTGGTGATGCCGAACCCGCCCGAGCGCCACCCGGACGAGGCCTCGCCCGGGCACGCTGGCGCCGGCCGGCCCGCCGCCTTTCTGGAGACCTTCCGGACCTTCGTCGCGCAGCCGCAGGCGGTGGCGGTGCTGGCGTTCATGCTCACCTACAAGCTGGGCGACATCATGATGTTCGGGATGTCCAAGCCGCTCCTGCGCGACCTGGGCGTCGGCACCGCCAGCCGCGGCGTGCTGAACGGGTTCGGCACCGCCGCGTCGATTCTGGGGGTGATCTTGGGCGGCGCGGTGGTGGCGCGGCGCGGGCTGGCGCGGTCGTTGGTCCCGCTGCTGTACATCCAGAACCTCGGCATTCCGCTCTACATCGCCATGGCGGTGTTCAAGCCGGGGTACGCCGGGATCGCCGGGATCGTCGTCTTCGAGCAGCTGGTCTCCGGGCTGGGGACGGCCGGCAGCACCGTGTTCCTGATGCAGCGCTGCCGGCGCGAGTTCTCGGCGTCGCACTTCGCGATGGCGACCTCCGTGGTGTCCCTGGCCAGCACGATTTCGGGGGCGGTGGCGGGCCCGCTGAACGAACGGCTCGGTCACCCGCTGTTCTTCACGGCCGCCTTCCTGGCCAGCATCCCCAGCCTGATCTTGGTGTGGATCGTCCCCAAGACTCCTCTGGAGGTGGAGGTCGCCGGCGCGTAAACTCCGCGCCTCATGAGGGGGACTATCTCTTATTTGGCTAGCCTGACGCTGGCCACCGGCGCGCTGGGGTGCGCCTTCAGCCCGTCGAACTTGCAGGGCGGACACGCCGGCGGCAGCCACCCGATCCCGGGGCTCACGTCGCTGTCGATCAGCCCGCCCACGGCGAAGCTGGCGCTGGTCGCCGGCGGCCAGCCGCAGAGCCAGCAGTTCCGCGTCACCGGTGTCGTCAACGGCATCATGCAGGACATCACGAACCAGGTGTCCTGGTCGGAGTCACCGTCGGGAATCGTGGCGCTGAACGACAGCGGCCTCGCCACCACGCTGGGCACCACCGGCGGCTCGGTGCAGATCATCGCGTCCGGCAACGGCCTCAGCGCCACCGCCACGCTGGCGGTCTACTACAGCTTCACCGGCGCCGACCCCGGGCAGGCCGGCAACGTGCCGTCCGACGCGGCGGCGCACTTTTCGGGCAAGGACGATCCCAGCCGCGCGCCGGGCCTCGTCTACCCCAACGACGGGACGCTGTTTCCGCCCAACATCAGCGGGATCGAGGTGCACTTCACGCCGGGCGGCAACAACACGCTGTTCAAGGTCAGCTTCATCGGGCCCGGGGCCTCCATCAACACGTTCGTCCGGTGCACCGCCCCGAATGGAATCAACGGCTGCATCTACCAGCCCGACCCGGGCCTCTGGTCGACGGTGGCGCGGTCGAACGCCGGTCTCGGGCCGGTGGCGCTGACGGTCAAGGGCACCGACGACAACGGCAGCGCCGTCGGGACGTCGTCGACGTTCAACATCCAATTCGCGCGCGACGACATCCAGGGCGCGCTCTACTACTGGACCACCAGCGGCTCGACCGCCATCGTCCGCTGGGACTTCGCCGGCAGCACGCAGAAGTTGGCGCCCTACCTGACGCCCACCAACACCGACGGCAAGGCCTGCGTCGGCTGCCACGCGCTGGCGCCCAACGGGGACAAGCTGGTGGCCAGCGCCGGCGGCCAGAGCGACGGCCGGCTGCTGCTCTGGAACATCACCACCAACCAGCCGCAGCAGGCTTTCCCGCTGCAGCAGCGCAGCCAGTTCGAGTCGTGGAACAAGGACGGAACGCAGTTCGTCGGCGTGTACGGCGACAGCAACCCGGGCATGAAAGGACCGTCGAACCTGATGATCTTCGACGGCACCAGCGGGACCGTCGTGAACACCATCGATCTTGGCGGGTTGCGCGCCGACCACCCGGACTGGTCGAAGAACACCAGCGGGCCCGAGACCATCGCCTTCACGTCCATCGACGCCACCGCGGCGACCACCGACCAGCGCCCGGCGGGCGGGGGCATCGATTACCTGCGCCTCAGCGGCACGACCTGGGGCGCGCCGCAGGTGCTGGTCCCGTCGCAGTTGGGCAAGAACCGCTACTACCCGAACATCGCGCCCGACGGAAACCTGGTCGTCTACGACGAGTCCACCTGCACCAACGGCACGCCGGCGGCCGGACAACCGGCCGACAAATCCTGCGACGCCGACACCGACGCGACGGCGACCATCTACCTGACCTCGCTGAGCGGCATGAAGCCGGTCCCCTTGACCGCCGCCAACAGCCCCGGCGTGGCCGACGGCGGCAAGACAGACCTGACCAACTCGTTTCCGAAGTGGGCGCCGTTCATCCAGAGCCTGGACGAGATGAACCACCTCATCTGGCTGACGTTCTCGTCGACGCGCAAGTTCGGCCTGCGCTCGCCGCCCGACCCGGCCTCGCACGACGAGACCGACATCGGGACGCTGATCTGGATGGTGGGCGTGAACCCGGGCGTGGGCGGCAGCGACCCCAGCTACGCCGCCTTCTGCCTGCCGTTCCAGGACGTCACCACGTCCAATCACATCGCCCAGTGGACGAAGTACTTCATCATGGGCCCCGGGTAAACGCCCGGATCAGGGCAGCCCGGGCGTCGGCATCGCGACCTCGTAGACGGCGTGCAGCGTCGTCACGTACATCGTCTTGCGATCCGCGCCGCCGAACGTGCAGTTCGACGGAGCGGTGGGGAAGGGGATGCGCCCCAGCTGGCGGCCGGCCGGGTCGACCACCACGATGGCTTTGACGTCGTCGGCGTTGTTGGCGATGTAGAGGTTGCCGCTGTCGTCGACGCAGATGCCGTCCGGCACTTTGAAGCCGCCGGGCACCGTGGCGCCGTCGATGAAGAGCGCGGGCGCGCCGGCCGCCCCGGAGGCGTCGACCGGCAACTTCCAGAGCTTGTCTTGCGTGTCGCTGCCCACGTAGAGCGTCGTGCCGTCGGGTGAAAGCGCGACGCCGTTGGGCTTGGTCGTCGCCAGCACGCGCTGCAGGGGCCCATCCGGCGGCACGCGATAGACGGCGGCGGGCGGGTGCGCCACGCCTTCGCGCGCGCCCCAGTCGGTGTCCGTGAAGTAGATGTTGCCGTCCTTGCGCACGACCAGATCGTTGGGGGCGGCGAGCGGCGCGCCGCCGGGGCCGAGGGGCCACCGGTCGGCCAGTACGGTGCGCCGGCCGTCGGCCCCGATCTTGACCACCCGGCCGTTGTAGCGCTCGCAGGCCACGAGCGCGCCCGACGGGTCCAGCCCCAGCCCGTTGGTGCTGGTGGGGGTGGCGGGCGCGCCGGGATACGGCAGCCGCGAGAAGGTGCGCGCCGCGGGATCGAACCGATAGATGGCCGCCCCGGGCGCGTTCTTTTCGACCACGTCCGAGAACAGCAGCGCGTGCTCTGCCGCCACCCACAGGGGACCTTCCAGCGAGACGAACGCGATCGAGCTGGGGATCGCCACCGGCGTCCCCGCGCCGGGAAACGACGGCGCCGCTTGCCCGGGTGTCGTCGCGGCCGGCGGCGCCGAGGCGCGCGGAGCGGTGCAGGCGAGCAACCCACAAATCCATAACGCGACGGCGGAGAGTCGAGGGCGCGGCATGCGCGGCATCAAACCACGCGGGTTGCGGTCGCGCCAGCCGTCGGACTAGCATCGGGGGGCACGACATGACGAGATTGTTGCTGGTCTGCCTGGGGGGCGCGTTCGGCACCGGCGCGCGCTACCTGTTCGGCGCCTGGGCGGTCCGGGCCTGGGGCGCGCGCTTCCCGTTCGGCACGCTGGCCATCAACGTGCTCGGCTCGTTCCTGCTGGTCGTCATCACGTATCTGAGCATGCAGCAGCGCCTGTTTTCGGCGGACGCGCGCGTCATCCTGGGGACCGGCGTCATGGGCGGGTTCACGACCTACTCGACCTTCAACTACGAAACGCTCCGCCTGTTTCAGGAAGGCGCCCTCGGGGCCGGCCTCGCCTACCTGCTGCTCACCGTCGGCGGTTGCTTGCTGGCGGGCGCGATGGGCGTCCTCGTGGCCCGCGCCCTGGTTTGAAACCGATGCGGTTCACGTTGTGGTCCGCTCGACCGCCGACGATCCGGCCCGCTGCCACCGGCGTTGGGTTCAGGGCAAGAGCACGGCGGCGCCCTTCACGGCGCCGTCGCGTAGCGCGGCCAGCGCGCGGTTCGCCTCCCCGAGCGGGTAGCGATCCACCTCGGTCCGGATCGGAATCTCGGCGGCCAGCCGCAAGAGCTCGGCTGCGTCCTGGCGGGTGAAGTTGGCGACGCTGGCCAGGCGCCGCTCCCACCAGAGCTCTTGGTAGGGGAACTCGGGCATCCGGTCCAGGTGGATGGCGTTGATGGCCACCGTGGCGCCGCGGTCGACGGCCTGCAGCGCCGATCGCACGACGTCGCCCGACGGCGCGAACGTGATCGCCGCGTCCAGCGGCTCGGGCGGCCGCTCGCCCAGGCCGCCGGTCCATTCGGCCCCCAGCAAGCGCGCGCGTTCCTGCTCGGCCTTCGAGCGCGTCACCACGAACACCCGGCAGCCCCAGTGGCGCGCCACCTGGATCGTGATCAACGCCGACGCGCCGAAGCCGTACAGTCCCAGCCGGCCGCCCGGCTGGATCCCGGACCGCCCGAGCGAGCGATAGCCGATCACGCCGCCGCACAAGAGCGGCGCCGCCGCCACGTCGTCGAAGCCGTCGGGAATGGGCAGCGCGAAGTCGGCCCGGGCGGTCAGATGGGTGGCGTAGCCGCCGTCGACGTCCCAGCCGGTGAAGGTGGCCCGCACGCACAGGTTCTCGCGGCCGCTGCGGCATTTGTCGCAGACGCCGCAGGTCCCGGCCAGCCAGGCCACGCCCGCGCGATCGCCGATCTTCCAGCGGTCGGCGCCGGTGCCCACGGCGACCACGCGCCCCACCGCCTGGTGTCCGGGCACGATCGGCAGGTGCTTCGGCGGCAGGTCGCCCTCGCTGATCTGCAGGTCGGTGCGGCAGACACCGCAGGCGCCCAGCTCGATCAGGATCTGGCCGGGACCGGGCGGCGCCGGCTGGCGTGGCTCGTCGACCAGCGGCTGACCGGGCGCGCGCAAGACCATCGCGGAGGCCATCGCGCCCTCACTCCCCCTGCGCCACCGACGCCGATCGGCGCGGCAAAGACACGGTGAAGCTGGTCCAGCCGATCTCCTCCGGCGCCGTCTCCGACCGCCGCTCGGAGCGCACCTGGATCGATCCGCCGTGCGCGCGGACCAGCTCGCGCGTGATGAACAGGCCCAGGCCCAATCCGCGCGAGGTGTCGGGGCGGCGCGACGATCCCGCCATCGGCTCGAACAGCGTCTGCATCCGCCGGGCCGGGATGGCGCCGCGGTTCTTGACCGAGACGCGCACCAGCTCCGGCGCGGCGCCGTCGACGGTGACGTCCACCCCGTGTTCCACCACGCCATGGTGGACGGCGTTCGCCACCAGGTTCGAAAACACCTGCGACAGGCGATCCGGGTCCCAGCGCCCGACGCTGTCGCCGGTGCACGACAGCCGCAGCGGGCAGCCGGGGTTGGCCCCATCCAGCTCGTCCATCACCTGGCGGATCAGCGCCGCCAGGTCGACCTCCACCGGCGCCACCGGGATGCCGCTGCCCAGGCGCACGCGGGTGAAGTCCAGCAGCTGATCGATCATGCGCGTCATGCGGCCGCCGCTGTTCAGGATGCGCGCCAGCGGTTTGCGCAGCCTGTCGGTGGTGTCGCGGCCCATCGCCAGCCGCGCCGACGTGATGATCGCCGCCAGCGGGTTGCGCAGGTCGTGCCCCAGGATGCCGGTGAACATCTCGTTGAAGCGCACCGTCTCCTGGAGGTCGGCCAGCGACTTGAAGCGGGCCACCGCCGCCGCGACGTGGTTCGCGATGGCGCGGGCCAGCTCCAGCTCCGTCGGCGTGAGCTCGCGCGGGCGGTCGTAATAGACCATGAACTTGCCCATCAGCCGGCCGCTCGAGACCAGCGGGATGAATCCGAGCGCGCCGATCCGCTCGCGCCGGAACAGCGGCTGGTAACCGGCCAGCGAGGCGTCGCCGTCGACGTCGCCCACCAGCACCGGCTGCGGGTCGCGGGCGTCGCGCTTCCAGGGGCTGTGCCCCTCGACGGTGCGCCGGTATTCGTCGGACAGGCCCCGCCAGGCGCGAAAGCGCATGACGTCGTCGGCGTCGTAAACCAGCACGGCGGCCCGGCCGGTCCCCAGCGCCGGCGCGATGGCGTCCAGCGCGGCCTCGAACACCTCCTCGACGGTGTCGGCGCCGATGACCGCCGCCGCCAGTTTGTAGAGGAGCTCGGCGCGCGCGCGGCTGGCCTTCTCGTTTTCCAGCAGCCCCAACCGCTCGAGCGCCTGGCCCGCGGTGCGCCCCAGCAACAACAGAAAGCCCCGTTCGGCGTCGTCCAGCTCGCGCTCGCCGGCGAAGGTCAGGGCCAGCGCGCCCAGCCGGCGCCCGGGCGTCATCAGCGGCAGGCAGACGAACGCGGCGACCGAGATCAGCTCGCCGGTGCGGATGGCGTCGACCACCGGCGCCGGCGCCGGATCGCGCGACGTCAGCGCAGGCGCGCCGTCGTCGGCCGGCGGGCAGGTCGCGGCCAGCCGGGCGGCGCCTTCCGCATCCATCAGCCAGAGCCCCGCCGACGCGGACCGCAGCGCGGCCGCCGCTTCCTCGAGCACGGCCGCTTGCACCTGTCCGGGGTTGACCGCCTCGGCGATCGCCGCCGTCACGCGCGTCAACCGTTCGGTCCACTGGGCCCGCAGCTCGCGCGCGGCCTCGGCCAGGTTCAGCTCGACCAGAGGCTGCGCCAGCGGCGCTTCGGCCGGAGCCCGGCCCCGCAGCGTCACCTCCAGCTCGTCGGGCGCTTGGGCCTCGTCCCCGTCGTGGGTTCGCGCCTGCTCTTGCTGCGTGCCGGGATCCGCCGTCAACTCACTCTCCACCGATGTCCTGTCCGATCCCTCGCCCGCCGCCGCGCTTGCCAGAGTGTAAGCGACAGATGGCGGCCTGGCCGGCAAAAAACGGCGCCTGCGGGTATTGCGGGACGTCCGGTCCAGCTTGGACCCCGCGGGCCGATGCGCAGATTGGGTGTCGTCAGGGCAAGCTGCATTTGAACAAGGAGGCGGCATGACACGCGTTCGAGGGATATTGGCGGTTGGACTGTTCGGGCTGACGGTCGGGGGCGCGGCTGGCGTGAGCGCCGCCGAGGTCTCCGGCCACGGAGAGCTGAACCAGGCGGCCCAGATTCAGACGCGGCTGCAGAAGGACGGCGACCTCAAGAACAACCGGATCGACGTCACGGTCGACAACGGCATCGCGACGCTGAAGGGGAACGTCGACACCGACGCGGAAAAGGCGCGGGCCGCTCAGCTCGCGATGGTCAAGGGGATCGTCGGCGTCCAGAACCAGCTGGACGTGGGGAGCACCGGCCTCAAGGAGACCTTCTCGGACAGCGCCATCACCGCGAAGATCAAGGCCAAGCTGGCCGAGGGGCACTTCGGGTCGCTGACCGACGTGTCGGTGACCACCAACAACGGCGTGGTCACGTTGAGCGGGACGGTCCCCAGCGAGCCGGCGCGACAGAAGGTGCTGGACGCGGCGCGCTCGTCCGACGGCGTGATGCGGGTCGAGAACGACCTCACGGTGGCGCCGAGGCACTGACCGGCGCGCCGGCGGCGGTGAGCCGATCCACCGCCGCCTGCAGGCGAACGGCGTCGTGGGGCGCGTGCCCCTCGGCGTCGTTGTCGAAGTAGACGTAGACGTCGCTGCCGGCCTGCAGCCAGGCGCCGATCCGGCGCGCCCAGGCCGCCAGCTCGGCGTCGCTGTAGCGGCTGGCGTAAAGGGTCGCGGATCCGTGAAGCCGGACGTAGGCGAACCCGGCGGTGCGTTCGTACGACAGCGGATACTTTCCGGCGGTGTCGGCGGCCACCAGCGCCACGTCCAGGTCGCGTAACGTCGCGAGCGCCTGCTCCGCCAACCACGAGGCGTGTCGAATCTCGACGGCGTGCCGGATCGGACCGGCGGCGCCACCGGCGGCGCGCAGCGACGCCCGACCGGTGGTGCGAGCGTCGTGGCGGCGGGCCCACCGCTCGGCGGCGCGCAGGTCGCGCGGCACCGCCTGGAAGAAGGCCCGGGTGCGGTCCGCGTCGAAGGGGAGCTGCGGCGGAAGCTGCCACAAGATCGGCCCCAGCGTGCCGCCGAGGCGCAGCAGACCCGACGCGAAGAAGTTGGCCAGCGGCGCCTCGAACTTGCGCAGCTTCAGCATGTGGGTGATGAAGCGGCTTCCTTTGATGGCGAACACGAAGTCGTCCGGGACGGCGGCGCGCCAGGCCGCGCAGGCCGTGGGCCGCGTCAGCCCGTAAAAGGTCCCGTTCACCTCCACGGTCGGGAGGCGTTGCGCCATGAACGCCAGCTCCAGCCGCTGCGGCAGCCCGCGCGGATAGAAGTCGCCGCGCCACCGCCGGTAGCTCCATCCGCTGGTGCCGATGCGCGCCCGACCCACCACGACGGAGATCTAAGGCGCTGGCCTGATCGGGCAAGCGCCGTTACGTTGTCTCCGAGGAGGTGGCAGGCGCATGGCGGGACGGGCGTTGTGGAGCGGGGTCATGTCATTCGGGCTGGTGAACATCCCGATCAAGCTGCAGAGCGCGTCACGCGACGAGCGGCCGCACTTCCACATGCTGCACGCCAAGGACGACGCGCCGATCCGGTACCAGCGGATCTGCGAGCGCGAGAAGAAGCCGGTCCCCTGGTCGGAGATCGTCAAAGGGTACGAGGTGAAGAAGGGCGAGGTGGCGGTGCTGACGCCGGAGGACTTCAAGCAGGCGGCGCTGAACCGATCCGAGACCATCGACATCCTGGCCTTCGTCGACGCGGGCGAGATCGACGCGCGCTACTTCGAGACGCCCTACTACCTGGTTCCGGCCAAGGGCGGCGAACGGGCCTACGCGCTGCTGCGCGAGACGATGCGCAAATCCGGGAAGGTGGCGGTGGCGCAGGTGGTGCTGCGCCAGGCGCAGCACCTGGCCGCGGTGACGCCGATCGGGGACGCGCTGGTGTTCACCACGCTGCGGTTCGCGCACGAGATCGTCGACGTCGGCGAGTTGAACCTGCCGGCCGCCAAGTCGCCGAACGCCCACGAGATGGAGCTGGCCGCCAAGCTGGTCGACGGGTTCGCCGACAGCTGGAAGCCGGAGCAGTACCACGACAAGTACAGCGAGAACTTGCTGGCCATCATCAAGACCAAGGCCAAGAAGGGCGCCACGCCGCGGCTGGGCGAGCTGGCGCCGGCAGCGCCGAGCGGCGAGATCACCGACCTCATGGAGCGGCTGCGCGCCAGCCTGGCCGGCGGACACCGGGGACGGCGGGGCGCGCAGGCCGCCAGCAAGCCGGCGGCGCGCAAGCGGGGCACCGCGCGCCGCCACCGGCACGCGGCCTGAAGCGCGAGGCATCGGCGCCGCTACCCAACCAGGAAAGCGAGCCTAGGTTTTCGTCATGGCTGCCCTTCAGGCCATCCTGGCCGCCATCAGCCGCTCGGCCGGGAAGATCCTGAACGCGATCTTCGGGTGGGCGGTGCGGGCGCTGTTTGGACAGACCAGCGCCAAGGAGCAGACGTTTCTGTCGGTCATCGTCGGCGCCGCGGTGGCGTGGCCGATCCTGCTGGTCGGGATCATCATCCCGAAGATCGCCGCCCTGCTGCTGGCGTTCGTCCCGCTGCCAGATTGGATCCCGTCCTGGATCGTGCGGGTCGTCTGGATCGCGCTGGCCGTCATCGTGCCGGTGGTGGTCGGCATCGCGGTGGCGGCCAAGGCGCCGCCCCCGCCCAAGCACGAGCCGGTGGCCAAGCGGATCCTGCGCGGCTTCCCCATCACGCTGGGACTGGCGGCGGCCTTCCTGATCATGTTCGTGTCGGTTCCCGTCATGCGGGCGGCGGCGCTGGTGCGCGGCCGCAAGACGGCCAACGTTCCGCTCATCACCGACGCCGCCGCCTATCACGACGTGGCGCGCGCCATCTGCGAGGTCTTGAACCGCCACGGCTTCCAATTCCGGCGCGGCGAACCCGGGTGGTGGGTCTCGGCGCCGACCCGGATCCTGCTCTGGTTCGGCGGCGACGCGTTCCGCGGCTACGTCCCGGCGCGGATGGAGTTCTTCCAGACCGAGGACATCGAGATGTCGATGTACCCGAGCGGCGTGCTGCTGCGGGGAAAGCCGCGGCGGCTGACCTGGGCCCACGGCCTCATCGCGGAGACGGTCGTCCACACCGGCGCCATCCAGACCAGCGCGCCCGAAGCGCAGGCGCTCGAGCGGCGGCTGCGGGAGATCTGGTCCCGCTTCGATCGGGGCGCCGGGACGGCGGCGGAGAGCCAGCGTCTGTCTCGGCTGCTGGACGACGTTACCCGCGAGCTGGGTCAGCTTGACGTCGACTTCGACGATTGGCAGGTGCTTTATCGACAGATTCTTCAAGTGGGTCGCGCCATTCATGGGGAGCGACAGCTGATGGACGCGGAGGCCAGTCAGGGGGGCATCATGAGCGAGCAGAATCCGGAGGGCGTTCCCAGCCAGATGGGGACGGGAGAGCTGGTGAAACAGATCGGGGCCCAGGCGGAGGTCCTGTTGCACAAGCAGATCGAGCTGGCGAAGGCCGAGCTGAAACACGACCTCAAAGCCGAGGCCGCCGCCGTCGGGGGATTGGGCGCGTCCGCCGTGCTGGCCATCATCAGCGTGACGCTGCTGCTGGTGACGGCGGCGCTGGCGCTGTCGCTGGTCTTGCCGGCCTGGGGCGCCGGCCTGATCGTCACCGGTGCGATGATGGTGGTGACCCTGGCGGTCGCGCTCGTCAGCTGGAAAAAGCGCATCTCGACGCCGATGGCGCGCACGCGCGAGACGCTGCGCGACGACGTCCGCTGGGCCAAGGAGCGGCTGACATGAGCCCGCAGGGAGAGACGCAAGGCGGGACCACCCCCCAACCGTCGGAGATCCAGAAGCAGGTCGTAGCCGCCCGCCACGATCTCGATCGGCTGGTGGGCGAGCTGGATCGCCGGCGGCACGCGATGTTTGACGTGCGGGGCCGGATCGGCCGCCACCCGGTGCCGTTCATCCTGGGCGGCCTGGCGCTGCTGACCGCGGTGAGCGGCACCGTCGCGCTGATCGTCGCGCGCCGGCGACGGCACAACGCCTGGCCGCAGCGGGTGCGGCGGCTGCGTCACGCCATCGCGCAGGCCGTCCGGCATCCGGACCGATCGCGCGACCAGCCGAGCGCCGGCAAGAAGATCGGCACGGCCGGGGGAAGCGCCGTGGCGTCGGCCCTGGCCAAAGAAGCAACCCACCGTCTTCTCCAGGCTGCCTGGGGTCACTAGATTCCGGGGCGTGCGAGGTCGAGCGTGGCCCATCCTGCTGGCCGTGCTGGCGCCGGCGGTGGCACGGGCGCAGACGGCCTCGTTTCCGCCCATTGCCGACCGCAACTTCAACATCGACCTCTTCGAGCAGCCAGCGATCGGGTCGCCGCGGCTGATCGGGATGGCGGGCGCGATCAACGCGGTGGCCGAAGGGGCGGCGGGCCTCTACACCAACCCCGCGTCGGCGGCCATCCGGCCCGAGACTCGCAGCGACAAGTTCGCCTGGAACGTCTACTTCAACTCGTACATCCCGGCGGACGGACAGGACTCGAACAACAACGGCCAGGCGGTCAGCAGTTATCACCGGTCGTTGCTGGGGGCCGCCGGCCTGCTGTTTCAGTACGGCGCCTGGGGCCTGAGCCTGGACGGCGGGTACACGGCGCACGAGATCGCCCCGCAGGCCGGCGGCGGGCTGGGCGTCCGCTCGCTGATCGCGCACGTCACGCTGGCCCGGACGTTCCTGGATCAGGCGCTGTCCGTCGGGCTGGGCGTCCGGGTCGGCGGCCTCAACGTCTACACGCTGATGGGATCTCAACAGCTCTTCACGCGCGCCGGCGCGTCGGGCGAGGTGGGTGCCGTCTGGATGCCGAAGGATCGGTCGTTTCGTCTGGGGGCCAGCGGCGGCCTGCCCATCTACACGGGCGCCATCCAGTACCAGTGCGATCCCGACGACTGCTCCGGGTACATCTTGCCCAATGACGCGATCGTGCCGTGGGACGCGACGCTCAGCGCGGCCTACCGGTTCGGGTGGACGCCCTGGAACCACCGGGCGGAGGGGGACTACCGCGACGAGCGGTCGCTGACCGTCGCGCTCGACCTGTCGCTGGTCGGCGCGGTGGAGAACGGCTACGGAATGGAGGCCTTCGCGGCCCGGCAGCTCCAGGTCTCCGGGCGCGACGTCAGCCCCACGCCTCGTCTGGGCCTGGAGTCCGAGGTGATCCCGGCCTGGCTGCGGCTGCGGGCCGGCACGTACCTCGAGGCCTCGCGGTTCCAGGAGACCAGCGCGCGCTGGCACGCCACCGGCGGGTTCGAGGTGCGCGTCCTGTCGTTTCACTTGCTGGGCCACGAGCGGCGGGTCTCGATCTCGGGCGCTGCCGACGTGGCCTCGCGCTACCAGAACGCCGGCTTTTCGATCGGCTTTTGGAATTGAGAACCGCGAAAATGCGGCCGCCCCCTGATTATTGGCCGGCGCAATGCACATGTTTGGGCACGGGAGGCACGTGATGGACGCAATCAAGATGCTGAAGAAGCAGCACCGGGAGGTCGAGGGGCTGTTCAAGGAGCTGGAAAAGGCCAAGTCGGCCGGTCCGCGCCGCCGGATCTTCGAGAAGATCGCCGACGCGCTGGCCATCCACGCCACCATCGAAGAGAAGCACTTTTATCCGGCGGCCAAGAAGAAGCAGACCGAGGACATGCTGCTGGAGTCCGTCGAGGAGCACCTGCAGGTCAAGCGCGTGATCGCCGACCTGCTGAAGCTGGACGCCGGCGACCCCACGTTCATGGCCAAGGCCACCGTCCTCAAGGAGGACGTTCAGCACCACGTCGAGGAAGAGGAAGACCAGCTCTTTCCCAAGGTGGAAAAGTTGCTGGACGACGACGAGCTCGAGGCCGTGGCCACGGCGATGCAGGAGACCGCCGCGGAGCTGCAGAGCGAAGGGGAGCCGCGGGCCACGGTCCCGGCAGAGACGCGCCAAGCCGCGCACATCTGAACCGACGAGCAAACGCAAACCCGTGAGGCGGCGGTGGCCGATGGCCCCGCCGCTTTTTTTGTTTGTGGTGGTGCCCGGTGACGTCGGACGGGGGGGCGGCGTTACCGGCGGGAAGCGGGAGTTGCTACCGAGCGGTGTCGTCCCCCGGCGTAACGTTGCAGACCTGGGCCGGTCGAGGGTGGCACGTCGCGTGCTGAACCGATCCCCGGAGGTGACGAGGACGATGGCTCAGCGAATGTCGACAGCCGAGGCGCGCAAGGACTTCGCGGCGCTGCTCCGCAGCTCCGCGTCGGGCGAGCGCATCAAGTTGACCCGATACAACAAGACGGTGGCGGTGCTGATTCCCAAACAGGATCTGGACGAGCTCGAGGACTGCCAGCGGCGCCACCGCGAGATCGCCAAGGTGCGGGATGGGCGTGGCAAGCGCAACGGTCATCAAAAGCCGCTGCGCGCGCGCCGCGAGACCGCCAGGGGCGACGCCTAGGACTTCAGACCCGAAGTTCGTACCGGGTCTCGCGGCGGCCTCGACCCGGGGCCTTCGTTGCTCGTCGGTTACGGACGTGCGGGTGCGCGCCCGCGTTGCGTCTCAAGCGCGACGACGATCCCGTCGCGGAACGGGGACGCTCTTCGGGTCTGAAGTACCAGCCGCCGCGGTCAGCGCGAACGCCCGGGGCGGCGGTCGGCCGGGCGGTCCGCTTCGCCCGGCGGATGGGACAGGGCGCGCAGCTCGCGCGAGCTGAGGCGCGCCAGGGGGACCAGCGCCACCAGCGGGCGGCCGTAGCGGACGATGACGACCGGTTCGCCGTCGTCCGCTACGGCATCCACCACGCCGGCGAAGTCGCCGCGAACGCGCGATGCGTCCATCGTCTTCATCGACGGCGGCTCTGCGCGCCACGCCATGGGTGGGGGTCGACCGAAGCGCCGCTGTTCATCGGGGCCTGAGGTTAGGCGCGGCGCGGTGAAGCCGTCAAGGGTATATACCCTTGACGGCATGTGACTGCGCCGACCAGTTTTCGCCCCTCAAACGTCGCGCAGGACGATGCGTTCGGGACCGATGGCGGCGATCACTTGCACGTCGCCGCCCAGCGCGCGGACGTATTTGCGCAGCGTCGACACCAGGTGATCGCGGCGCCCCTCGACGCGCGAAAGCTGGGGCTGAGACACCGACGCCCGGCGCGCCACGTCTCCCTGGGTCTGGCGGACGTGCTCGCGCAGTTCCTGCAAATTCATGGTCCGCCCGTCGTCGCGCCGGGCGCCGGGGCGCCGGCGCGCATCGCCGTCGCCCGCCGCCTCGCCGACCGTGAGGGTGACCGAATCGCGGCCGCGCGGCCTTCGATCGGGCCGCGTGTCGGTGGTGACCGCGTAGCCTGCCTGCATCAGCAGGTCTGCCAGCCGTTTGCGCCCCGCGCCGCCGGGGCCGAGGGTGACGATCCTGATTCGGTTGGGCTTCATCGCCGAGAGGGCCGCGCCCCAAACTAGCCGGGGCGATCGTCTTGTACAAGAAAAGAATAGGCACCGATCCGGAGCTCCCAACACCCTCTCTGCCAAAAAATCGGCACGGCAACCTCGGCCGGAACGGCAAAAAGAATCTGGGCGTGCAGGTCTCGGTGCGGTGCGCAGCCATGCTTAGGTTCCACTCCGGCGCGCCCGGGCAACGCCGGGCGGCTTGCGGAGGAGGGACAGCGATGCTGGCGATGACCTATCTCGGACCGTCGCGGGTGAAGGCGGTGCAGAAACCCGAGCCCAGGCTGGAGCACCCCAACGACGTGGTCCTGCGGGTGACCCGGGCGGCGATCTGCGGCTCCGATTTGCACCTTTACCACGGCCTCATCCCCGACACGCGCGTCGGCTCGACGTTCGGGCACGAGTTCGTCGGGGTGGTCGAGGAGGTTGGCTCCTCGGTTCAGACGTTGAAGCGCGGCGATCGCATCGCGGTTCCGTTCAACATCTCGTGCGGCTCCTGCTTTTTTTGCGATCGCGAGCTGTACGCGAACTGCGAGAACACCAACCCCTCGGCGCCGGTCGCCTCCGGCGTGTACGGCTACAGCCACACCACCGGCGGCTTCGACGGCGGTCAGGCCGAGTTCGTGCGCGTGCCGTTCGCCGACATCGGCCCGATGAAGATTCCCGACGACATGAGCGACGAGGACGTGCTGTTCCTGACCGACATCTTCCCGACCGGCTACCAGGCGGCCGAGATGGGATCGATCGCGCCCGGCGACACCGTGGTGGTGTTCGGCTCCGGGCCGGTCGGCCTGTTCGCCGCGAAGTCGGCCTGGCTGATGGGCGCCGGGCGCGTGATCGTGGTCGACAACCAGGAGTACCGGCTGGAAAAGGCCCGCCAGTTCTCGGGCTCGGAGACCATCAACTTCGACGAGGTCGACGACATCGTGAAGGAGATCATCCGCGAGACCGACGGGCGCGGCGCGGACGTCTGCATCGACGCCGTCGGGTGCGAGGCCAGCGGTTCGATGATGCAGAAGTTCACCGGCGTCGTCATGAAGATGCAGGCCGGCGCGGCCACCGCGATCGGCTGGTGCATCCAGAGCGTCCGCAAGGCGGGCCACGTCTCGATCGTCGGGGTCTACGGGCCGCCCTGGAACTTCATCCCCATCGGCGTGGCCATGAACAAGGGGATCACGATGCGCATGAACCAGTGCAACGTGAAGCGGTACATGCCGCACCTGCTCGAGCACGTGCGCCAGGGGCGCGTCGATCCGAAGGCCATCATCACGCACCGGCTGCCGCTGGAGGAGGTGCACGAAGGCTACGAGATCTTCGCGCGCAAGAAGGACAACTGCATCAAGACCGTGCTGGTGCCGCCGTCGGCGCGCGTCTAGCCGGAGCGGAGGAGGACAGGACGATGGACACTGCGATCCAGGACCGTATCGCGCAGGGCGCCAGCGGGCGCCCCGAGGCCGCCGACGCCGACCCGGCGTCGCGTCCGGGCGTGCCGTTTTACAAGCCGGCCGGCAGCTCGTCGGAGATCGTCAAGCCGCCGGTCGAGCAGCAACAGACCGACGTGACCATCCTGGTCGGCGTCGACGTGGGCAAGCTGACGCCGGTGTTTGGCACCTGCCAGCCGCCACGCGGCCTCTCCGGCCTGATGCGCCGGGCGGCCTACCAGATCCCCGAGCACAAAGCCGGGCGCTGGATGACCCTACTGCTGGCCGACCGAGTCGACGTCTGGGAGTCGCGCATGCGACGTCACCCGATCCTGAGCGCCCTGGTGCTGGCCGGAATCGTGGCCGGCGCGAAGGTGCGCCGGCCGCGCAAGTCCAAGTTCCGGCGGCTGCTGGACGGGCTGACCTGACCGTTCGCTTCACAATCGATCACCGGAAGGAGATTCACCATGGGGACCGTGACGACACAGAACCGTCCGCTGGCCGTCGTGACCGGCGCGTCGACGGGCATCGGATACGAGTTGGCCAAGTGTTGCGGCGAAAATGGATATGACCTGGTCATCGCGGCCGACGAGCCGGCCATCCAGGCCGCCGCCGCGCAGCTCTCCTCGACGGGCGCGCGGGTGCTGCCGGTCGAGGCCGACCTGGCGACGGCGGACGGATGCGAGAAGCTGTACGCGGCCGCGCAGGGGCGTCCCATCTCGATCCTGATGGCCAACGCCGGCCGCGGGCTGGGCCGCGCGTTCATCGAGCAGGACTGGGCCGACATCCAGCGGGTCATCGACACCAACGTGACCGGCACGCTGTACCTGATTCACAAGGTGGCGCGCGACATGAAGAACCGCGGCGAAGGGAGGATCCTGATCACCGGGTCGATCGCCGGTCTGATGCCGGGGACGTTCCAGGCCGTGTACAACGGCACCAAGGCGCTGCTCGATTCGTTCTCGTACGCGCTGCGCGCCGAGCTGAAGGACACCGGCGTGACGGTGACCTGCCTCATGCCGGGCGCCACCGAGACGGAGTTCTTCGAGCGGGCCGACATGATGGACACCAAGGTCGGCACGGAGAAGAAGGACTCGGCCGCCGACGTCGCCAAGACGGGCTGGCAGGCCATGATGAAGGGCGAAGGCGAGGTGGTCGCCGGCTGGAGCAACAAGCTGCGCGCCGCCATCTCGCACATCGTGCCGCAGGGCGTGCTGGCCGAGCAGCACCGCAAGATGGCCGCCCCCGGCACCGCCAAGCACTGAGCCGCGCGTTCGCTTCGGAACGTCGCCCGCCGTGTGAGCGGGGGCTACGCGGGCTTGTGCGACTTGCGCATCAGCCAGACGCTCGTGGCGACGGCGGCCCAGGCCACCGTCGCCGCGGGCAGCGCGATCCAGGCGCGGGTCCGCGGCAGAAGCTGCCAGGCGACGATCGCGAAGGCCAGCAGGCCGATGGTGCCGAAAGAGGCGCCGGCCGCTTCGACGACGGCGGCGTGGCGGCCCCGGTCGCCCGCGTGGCCGGGGCCGAGCCTCTTGTTCTGCAGGCGCGTGATGAGCGCGATCCCCAGCGGCACGATCGACGGGATCGCCAGCAGCAAGCCGCCCGCCTTGGCGTCGGTGGCCTTGGTGAACAGGCCGACGCCCGCCGTCACCAGCCCGCCGATCGCGAAGCGGAGAACGTGGCCGCCCCACGAGCTCTCGCGCAGCGCGCTGGGGTCGAACTTGATCTTCACAGCGGCCTCAGCCACAGCGCCCACCCGGCCGCCGCGACGGCGCCCCAGAGCGCCAGCGCCGCGACGGCGACGACAGTCGGATGGTGGCGGCCGTGATGGAGCACCCAGGCCACCACCGACGCGTAGATCGCGAAGGCCGCCGCGCCGACGATCATGGAACGCGCCTCGACGGCCACGAAGGCCGCCCCCTTCGCGTGCAGGGTCAGGACCATGGTCGCCAGCGCCACCGACGGCGCGGCGGCGAACAGACCCGCGAAGCTCTTGGGCGTGAAGACGTCGCCCATCACCGCGAACAGCGCCACCAGCGCGCCGCCAGCGAAGAACCGCGCCACCAGCTCGCCCACGTACGAAAAATAATCACGGCCGCGGGCGACTCGGGGAGCCCGGCCGCCGGAAGACGGTTGCGTTCTGCTCCCGTCGCCCCAGCTTGTCGCACATGAAGAACAACACACTGCGTACATTGGGACTCTGTGCGACCCTCCTCCTGCCGGGCGTCGCGCTGGCCGCGCCGTCGACGGCGGAGGTGCTGGGCAAGCTGCACCGGTCGAATCAGCACGAGGTCGAGGCGGGCAAGCAGGCCGAGAAGAACGGCAACACCAAGGCCGTGAAGGATTTCGGCAAGATGCTGGTCAAGGACCACACCGACGCCGACAAGAAGGTCACCGCCCTCGCCAAGAAGGAGAAGATCGACCTCACCGCCAATACGCCGCCCATGACGAACGAGATGGCCACCATCCCGGCCGGCCCCGACTACGACAGCAAGTTCGGGCAGGCGATGCTGGAGGACCACAAGAAGGACGTGGCCGACGTCAAGGAGGCGCGTGACACCACCGACGACGCGCAGCTGAAGAAGCTGCTCACCGGCATCCTCCCGGTCCTGGAGAAGCACCAGGAGGCGGCGCAGAAGATCGTCGACGGCAAGACCACCGCCCAGAAATAGCGGCGTTATGCTCGGGGCATGGCCCGAGCGCTCGACAGGGAAAATTACGCGCGCCGACTGGACGGATCCAAGCGGATCGTTCTCGACGAAATCGATCCGGCCGACACCGCGGGCGTCGGCAAAGACGAGGCGCTGGAGCAAATCGAGCGCTTCGGCACGGAGCTGTCAGAGCTCGAGAACCTGCTGACCTATGCCGGGACTCACGCCCTGCTGGTGGTCTTGCAGGGGCGCGACGCCAGCGGCAAGGACGGGTCGATCCGCAAGATCCTCGAGTACACGAACGTCCAGAACGCCTACGTCAAGCCCTTCAAGGTCCCGACCGAGGAGGAACGGGCGCACGATTTCCTGTGGCGCGTACACGCCGCCGTTCCGCGCCACGGTTACATGGCGCTGTTCAACCGCTCGCACTACGAGGACGTGCTGGCGGCGCGCGTGCACCGCCTGGTGCCCGAGCACGTCTGGCGCGCGCGTTACGACCACATCAACGACTTCGAGCGGCTGCTGGTTCAGTCCAACGTCATCCTGCTGAAGTTCTGCCTGCACATCAGCCGGGACGAGCAGTACGGCCGGTTGCGCGCCCGCGAGAAAGACCCGCGCACCGCCTGGAAATTGAACCCGGAGGACTGGCGCGAGATTCCGCTGTGGGACGAGATGACCCTGGCCTACGACGACATGCTGGCCCGCTGCGCCACCCCGTCGACGCCCTGGTATCTGGTCCCGGCGGACAAGAAGTGGTTCCGGAACCTGGCCGTGATGGAACGTCTGGTGCTGACGCTGCGGCCCTACCGCAAGGTCTGGCTCGAGACGCTGCGCAAGATGGGCAAGAGCGCGATGAAAGAGATCCGCGCGCTGCGCGCCCAGGCCAAACGGAAGTAGCCCCGGGAGGCGTGGCCCGCGTGACGGCCGTCGTGGCGTCGCCTCGGCGCGAGCGCGGGCTGCCGTTCGGCCAGCTCGCTCAATACGGTCCCATGGCGGCCATCAGCCCGGCCAGGACGTACGCGCCGGTCAGGCCCGCGGCGTCTTGCCCGTTGACGGTCGCCTCGACGCCGTGGAGGACGGCGCCGCCCTCCACCACCAGGCGGACTTGCGCGCGCTCGTGCGGGATGCGCCAGAAATCGACGCCGGCCCGCGCCCCGGCGGTCGCCGCCAGACCCGCACCGGATCTGGTCAGGGCGTTGGGGGCGCTGGTGACGCCCTCCAGGCGAACGAACCCCAGACCCGCCGTCAGGCCCACGTCGACGCCGATCTGGCGCGGGTGAAACCGGCGTCCGAGCTCCAGCGCGCCGCCGGCGAAGGTCGTGTCGACTCTGCCCAGCGTGACCGCGGGCGCGCCGCTCTCGATCTGGCCCGTCAGGACCGCCTGCCAGGGGCCGGCCGCCCGCTCGAGGCCGGCCTGGAA
>JAICYS010000227.1 GCA_025934105.1 Myxococcota bacterium
ACGCGGCCGCGTCGCCGGGTGCGCGGCCGAACGGCGCCGCGCGGGCCCTCCGGCCGCCCGGCAGGCGGGCGCACCCGGCCGGGCGCGATTAACAATGCTTATCGGTGCCAGTAGAAATATTAATTTGCGTAATGCTCGAGGCATCGCCACTCTGCCCGGCATGATGCTCAAACACCCCGCGCGAAAGTACGCGCCGGCCGCCCCGATCGGGCTGGCGGACCGCCGCTGGCCGAACCAGGTGATCACCCGACCGCCGCTCTGGTGCAGCACCGACCTGCGCGACGGGAACCAGGCCCTCATCGAGCCGATGGACCAGGCCCGCAAGCTGCGGATGTTCGAGACGCTGGTCAGGATCGGCTTCAAGGAGATCGAGATCGCCTTCCCGTCCGCCTCGCAGGTGGACTTCGACTTCGTCCGCCGCTTGATCGACGAGGACCGCATCCCCGCCGACGTGACCGTGCAGGTGCTGGTCCAGGCGCGCGAGGAGTTGATCGACCGCACGTTCGCCGCCTTGCGCGGCGCCCGGCGCGCGGTCGTCCACGTCTACAACGCCACGGCGCCCAACTTCCGGCGGGTGGTCTTCCAGAAGGACCGCGCCGGGGTGCTGGAGATCGCCACCCGCGCCACCGCCCAAATTCGCGATCTGGCGGCCGCCGACGGCGTAACGAACTGGGGGTTCGAGTACTCGCCCGAAACGTTCAGCGCCACCGAGCTCGACTTCGCGAAGGAGATCTGCGACGCCGTCGCCGAGACCTGGGGCGCCCGGCCCGACCGCAAGGTGATCCTGAACCTGCCCGCCACCATCGAGCGCTCGACACCCAACGTCTACGCCGACCAGATCGAGTGGATGCACCGCAACCTGGCGCGGCGCGAGTCGATCGTCCTCAGCGTTCACCCCCACAACGACCGCGGCACGGCGGTGGCCGCCGCCGAGCTGGCCGTCATGGCCGGCGCCGAACGCGTCGAGGGCTGCCTGTTCGGCAGCGGCGAGCGCACCGGGAACGTCGACCTGGTCACCCTGGCGCTGAACCTCTACTCGCAAGGGGTCGATCCGGGGCTGGATTTTTCGGACGTCGACGGGGTTCGCGCCGTCGCCGAGCACTGCACGCAGCTTCCGGTTCACCCGCGCCACCCCTACGCGGGAGACCTGGTCTACACCTCGTTTTCGGGGTCGCATCAGGACGCCATCAAGAAGGGGTTCGCCGCCCGCGCGGCCGGCCCCGCCGACGCGCTCTGGGACATGCCTTACCTGCCGGTCGACCCGGCCGACGTGGGGCGCACCTACGACGCCGTCATCCGGGTCAACGGCCAGTCGGGCAAAGGCGGCGTCGCTTTCCTGATCGGCAGCGCCTGCGGCCTGGAGCTGCCGCGCCGCCTGCAGATCGAGTTCGCGCGGGTCGTGCAAGAGCGGGCCGACACCGCCGGCGGCGAGCTGACGGCGAAGGATCTCTACGCGCTGTTCGAGGCGACCTACCGGCGCGAGGCGCCGCTGGCGCTGGCGTTCGCCGGCCGCGGCGCCGGCGCCTTGCGGGCGCTCTTCGCGGCGGTGGGCGCCGAGGCCGACGTGGTCACCACCAGCGTTCAGCCGGTGCGCAACCTGGCGGGCAGCCATGCCGCCATCCTCGAAGTCCGGTTCGGCGGCGCGCCCGCCCTCTTCGGGCTGGGGCTGGGCGACGGGGAGGACCAGGCGCTGCTGGCCGCCGGGGCCAGCGCGCTCGAGCGCGCCGGCATCGCGCTGCCCGCCGCGCCCCCGTTGCGCGCCGCCCGCGGTTAGAATCAACGCGTGCGCCTCGAAGCCGTGTCCATCGGGCGGAATCCGCCCGACGAAGTGAACGCCGTCATCGAAGTTCCGGTCGGTGGTGAGCCCATCAAATACGAAATGGACAAGGAAGCGGGGACCCTGGTGGTCGACCGCTTCCTCTACACGTCCATGCGCTACCCGGGCAATTACGGCTTCATCCCGCACACGCTGTCAGGCGACGGCGATCCGGTCGACGTGCTGGTCGCGAACCAGCGCGGCATCGTGCCGGGCGCCGTCATCGCCGTGCGCCCGGTCGGCATCTTCCTGATGCAGGACGAGGCCGGGGTCGACGAGAAGATCGTGGCGGTGCCGGTGTCGCGCCTCACCCGCCGCTACGAGGGGATCGAAAACTACACCGACTTCCCCGAGATCACCGTCAAGCAGATCGAGCACTTCTTCGCGCACTACAAGGACCTGGAAGAGCACAAATGGGTCAAGGTCATCGGCTGGGCGGGTGTGGCCGACGCGAAGAAGGCGATCGTCGAAGGCATCGCCCGCGCCCAGGCGGGATGACGGCGGCGCCCCGGCGCCAGAGCTGCCGGGCCCCGACCGGCCGTCCGCCCCCGGCCCGGCCCGCGCCCGGTCACCAGGCGTAGGCTTCCGGGGCCGGCTTGCCGGGCCCCGGAAAGATCTCGTCCAGCTTCGCGAGCTGCTTGCCGTCGAGCTGGATGTCCAGCGCGCGCAGCCCGCCTTCCAGCTGCTCGCGCGTGCGCGGCCCGATGATCGGCCCGGTCACGACCGGGTTGGCCATCAGCCAGGCCAGCGCCACGTCGGCCGGCTCTTCGCCCAGCTCGCGGCAGAAGCGCTCGTACACTTCGAGCTTCGAGCGATGCCGCGCCAGCTCGGCTTGCGCCCACTGTCCTTCGCGCCGGCCGCCCTTCGGCGCGCGCCGGCCGCTGCCGGCCAGCGCGCCGCTGGCCAGCGGGCTGTAGGGGATGACGCCCATGCCGTAAGCCGCGCAGGCCGGCAGCACCTCCAGCTCGATGGTGCGCTCGACCAGGCTGTACTTGCTCTGCTCCGAGACCAGCCCCAGGAAGTTGCGGCGCGCCGCCGATTCGCTGGCGCGCGCGATGTGCCAGCCGGCGAAGTTCGACGAGCCGACGTAGATGACCTTCCCTTGCTGGACCAGCAGCTCCATCGCCTGCCAGATCTCTTCCCAGGGCGTGTCGCGGTCCACGTGGTGCATCTGGTAAAGGTCGACGTGGTCGGTCTTGAGGCGGCGCAGGCTTCCCTCGCAGGCGGCGCGGATGTGGCGCGCCGACAGGCGGCTCTCGTTCGGCCAGTCGCCCATCTCGCCGTAGACCTTGGTGGCCAGCACCACCTTCTCGCGGCGGCCGCCCCCCTGCGCGAACCAGCGGCCCAGGATCTGCTCCGTCACCCCCTCGCCCTTCTTCCAGCCGTACACGTTGGCCGTGTCGAAGAAGTTGATCCCCAGCTCCAGCGCGCGGTCCATGATCGCGAACGAATCGGCCTCGCTGGTCTCCGGGCCGAAGTTCATCGTCCCCAGGCAGAACCGACTGACCTTCAGGCCCGTTCGCCCCAGCTTGACGTAACGCATGGCCGGAACTTAGCCGCGCTCCAGCCGGCGTCAACATGGACGCGCCGGGCGCGCCGGGCGCGCACCTCGCCGCCGGCCGGGCCCGGCCCGGCATCTCTGCGCGCAGGCTTTGCCCGGCCGGTGTTCGCCTATCCCTTCATGCAGAGGACCTGCTTGAATCCGGCGACGATCTGGACCAGGTCGGCCTGGTTCTTCATGACCTGGTCGCCGCCCGGCTTCCGTCCGGGATGCTGGACCGCCCTACCCCTTCATCTGCTTGAAGGCCGCGTCCATGCGCTGCTTCATCTGGTCCGGCGTGAGATCCTCTTTGTGCGTGGCCATCGACCAGCGGTTGCCCCACTTGTCGCTGACCGTGCCGTAGCGGTCGCCCCAGAACTGGTTCTCGAGAGGCATCACCACCTGGCAGCCCGCCGCCAGCGCCTTGGCCCAGACGGCGTCCACGTCCGGCACGTAGAGGTGCAGGTCGGCTTGGGTGGGCGGCCGCATCGTGGCGTCGGCGATCATGATGATCGAATCGCCAATCTTGAGCTCGCCGTGCATGACCTTGCCGTCAGGACCGGGCGCGATGGCCCGCTCCTCGGCGCCGAACGCCTGCTTGTAAAAGGCGATCGCGTCGCGCGCCCCGTTCACGCTCAGAAACGGCGTGACGGTGTGGTACCCCTCTGGAACAGCCTTCACCTGAGCCATTGGCCACCTCCCTTTCGTGGTCGTCATAAATCCGGCACGCCGGACACGCAATGGCATTCCACCACCGCGAGCGCGCGGTGCTAACTTGTCACGTCGATGGAGACGTTCCGGCTCGACCGAATGACCAGCGACCTCCGCAAGCTCACCATGATCGGGCTGGGCCTGGTGGGATTGCTGGTTTTCCTGAGCCGCTCGGGGCCGCCCGACACGCAGCGCTGGCTGGAGCTGGCGGCTTCGGTGACCCTGGGTGCCGCGGCGCTGACCTGGCTGGCGTTCCGGCCGACCCGCTTCATCGTCGACGAAGCCGGGCTGCGCATCGAGTGGCCGATCCGGATCCGGATCATCCCGCGCTCGGCGATCGCGGGCGCCCGACTGGTCAAGGCCGCCGAGTTCCGGCGCGCCCACGGCCTCAAGATCCGCATCGGCGCCGGCGGCCTGTTCGGCACGTTCGGCCTGCTGAAGGGCGATCGCGAGACCTTCTCGGTCTGGATTTCGCGCACCGACCGCTGGGTGGTCGTCCAGCTGAAAGACGGCGCGCGCCCGCTGCTGTTGACGCCCGCGCACCCCGAGAAGTTCGTGGCCGCCCTCGGCGCGCTGCCGGCCGACTGAGCGCCGGCGCGGCCTACCGCCAGTCGTAATTGAAGCTGATGCTGACGCGCTGGCCAGCGCCACGCTGGGCGGCCACCTCGTGGCGCAGCCAGCTCTCGAACAGGATCACCTTGCCCGCCTCGACGTCGTAGGCGACCTGCTGGCGGTTCTCGTCGCGGGCCCCGGTCCGCTTGGGGGGCGCGCCCATGAACTTGTCGAGGCGCGGGTCCTCGAACCGGATGCGGGACGACCCCGGCGGCGTGCTGACATAATACGTCCCGCTGATCACCGACAACGGGTGCAGGTGCAACGCGTGCACGGCATGGCGGGACATCATGTTCACCCAGCAATCGGTCATGGCCAGCCGCCCCTGCCCGAGGTCCATGTCCAGCCGCCGCGCGAACCGCATCACGTGGCGGCGAATCTGCTTTTCGAGGTCGATGAAGGTCGAGAAGGTGCGGTGCAGGTTGGTCATCGATCCGTAGGACGTGTAGCCGGCCGGGTAGTTCTGCTTGCACCAGCGCGCGCCGGCCTTGTCGTGGGCGCGGATCTTCCCGCAGTCCTCCAAGAGCGCGCGCACGAAGGCGCCGTCGGCGCGCGGCAACAGCGGGGCGTCGTAGATCAGCGTCGGGAACCAGCGGCGGGTCGGCATCGAGCGGCCGTCAATTTGCCGCGACTTGCAGGGCCTTCGCAATCAGGTCCGGCGGAACGGCCGGCCCGGGCACCCGGCGCCGGCCGCGGGCCGGCTGGAACCAGGTGCGCACGTCCAGGTCCAGCCCGACGCCGTGCATGTAGTTGTAAAGAGCCTTGCGCAGCCCCTGGCCCAACCGATCATGGTCGGTCCCGGTCGGATCCTCGAACGGCACCTCGTTGCGCGCGAACGCCGCGGGCGGCCGCAGGACGCGGATGCCGTAGCGGTCGGGCTGCCTGCCGATGGGGCTCCAGGCGGTCGCCGCGAACCGGTGCCAGAAGGCCGACTGGATGCACCCCTCGGCGAAGAGCTGCCGCACCCGTTCCAGCGCGTCGACCGTCTCCTGCTCGGTCTCCGTCGGAAACCCGTACATGAGGTAGGCGTGCACCAGGACTCCGGCGTCGGTGAAGGCCCGCGTCACGCGCGCGACCTGAGCGACGGTGACGCCTTTTTGCATCAGCGCCAGCAGCCGATCGGAGGCCACCTCCAGCCCGCCGGTCACCGCGATGCAGCCGGACCGCGCCAGCAATCGGGCCAGCGCCGGCGTGAAGGTCTTCTCGAAGCGGATGTTCCCCCACCAGGAGACCACCACCTGCCGCGCGATCAACCGCTCGGCGATGGCGCGCAGCATGGCGGGGGGCGCCGCCTCGTCGACGAAGTGAAAGCCGGTCTGCCCGGTCTCGGCCACCAGGGCGACCATGCGATCGACGATCAGATCCGCCGACGCCGTCTCGTAGCGCCCGATGTACGGCAGCGACAGGTCGCAAAACGTGCACTTCTTCCAGTAGCAGCCGCGCGCGACGGTCAGCTTGTTCCACCGCCCGTCCGACCAGAGGCGGTGCATCGGGTTCAGCATCTCGAACAGCGACACGTACCGCGCCAGCGGCAGGCCGGCATAAGTCGGCGTGCCGGCCTCGGCGTGCGGCACGTCGGCCGCCGCCGGATCCAGCTTCAACGACACCCGGTCGTTCTCGCGCACGAAGGTCCGGTGCAGGGGCGCGGCGCCGTCGCGCAGGTGGCGGATCAGGTTCAGCATCGGGCGCTCGCCGTCGTCCAGCGTCACGAAGTCGAAGTAGTCGAACACGCGCGGCTCGCGCAGCTCGCGCAGCTCGGTGTTCACGTAACCGCCGCCCAGCGCCAGCCGCGCCGACGGGCGGGCCCGCCGGACGGCGCGCGCCAGCCGAAAGGCGCCGTACACGTTGCCCGGAAACGGCGCCGTGATGCCGACCAGATCCGGCTCCTGCTGCTCGGCTAGCTCGACGCCGATCTCGTCGATGAACCGGTCGATCAGCGTCGGGCTCGCCTCCAGCGCTTCCCGCAGCGGCTCGAAGCTGGCCGCGCCCATGGCCAGCCGCTCGCCATAGCGCGCCAGCTCGAACCGCGCGTCGACCCCGTCGCGAATCGCGTCCGCCAGATCGTCGACGAACAGGCTGGCCAGGTGCTTGGCCCGGTCGGCGATCCCCAGCGCGCCGAACGCCCAGGCCAGCGGCTCGTCGTCCTCGCCGCTCGCCAGCGGCGCGAAACGCGGCCCCTCGGGCAAGAAGGCCCGGGCGGCGATGCGCGGCGCCAGGTTCGGATCGCGCCCCTGCAAAAATGCGATGGCGGCGTCGACGACCTCGAGGGCCCGATCCGCGTTCTCCAGGAACGCCGCCACCGACGGCGGCGCCCCGCCGCGCCCCAGCTTGCGGGCGTTCTTTTCGATCTGCGCGCGCACCCGGCCCAGCCCGGCGCGCGAGAACAGCCGCAAAAACATCTCCAGCGCCGGGTCGGCCTGGGCCAGCTCGAGACCCAGCTCGCCCGCGTGCTGGCGCAGAAACCCCGTCAGGTAGGCCGTGGCCGGATAGGGCGTGTTGAGCTGCACCATCGGCGGCGTGAGCAGCAAGATCCGCATCCCGGTCAACTCGCGACGCGGATGCGCGCCCGCTGCTGGGCCACCCCCGGCCTGCGCAGGCTGGCGGTGATCACCATCCCGTCCCGCGCCGCGCGCGGGATGCGGACCACCACCGGCACGCTGTCGGTGACGGTCCCCGCGTGCTCGCAGCGCAGGCACCAGACCCCGCGCGGGCTGGCCACGCCGCCACAGGTCGGGCAGAGGACCCGGAGCGGCATCTCGACCACCGCCGACCCGCCCAGCGCCGCCTCGGCGGCGTTCAGCGACAGCTCCAGCAGGCCGTCGGAGGCCACCCGCGCCACCCCGGCCGCCTGCAGGCGATCCAGCGACCCGCTGACCCGCGGCAGCACGTTGGGGATGGCCTTTTCCCAGCTGGCGGTCCAGCCCGGCCCCGACACGGTCCAGGCGTTCCCGTCGGCGCGCGCGGCGGCCCCGGGCGCGAAGGAGTTCTGCGACTCGCGCTGAAGCAGGTGCGCGTCGTACGCCGACCGCGCCGTCGGATCGGACAGCATCCGGTAGGCCTCCGCGATCCGGGCGAACGTCTCGGCGCTGGCGGGGCCGGCCCGATCCGGGTGGTGCTGCAGGGCCAGCCGCCGGTAGGCCCGGCGGATCTCGGCGCCGCTGGCCGATCGGGAGACGCCCAGCAGGGCGTACAGATCGACGGTGGGTGGCGCGCGCACGGCGGCAAGCTTACCGCGACGACCAACAAAAACTCGACGTCTGCTCAAGGGCGGGGGCGAGTTCCGCGATAAGCAGAAAGATGGCGACCCCGGAGGAAGCGGCGAACGAGCTGTGGGAGGCGGTGTTCGGAGGTCTGACGCGGCTGCGCGACCAGTGGCCGGCCCGCGACTGGAGCTACGACCGCCGGTTCCGGTGCGTCGCCTCCTCGATCCCGCTGTCGGACGAAGCGGCGGCCCGGGCGGCCATGGCCGGCGTGCTGGACACCGCCTGGTCGGCGGCGACGCTGGCCGGCGCGCCCGCCGGCGTCCGGGCGCTGGCAGAGACCTGCGGCGGCCTGCGCGCCGCCCAGCAGCTCATCTGGGGCGGACAGTCCGACGGACCGGGGCCGTTCGGCCTCTGGTGGCCGTGGGGCGACGGGACGACGGTGACCCTGCGCATCGGCCTGCACGACCTCGACCAGCCCAAGGTCCGCTACCCGCGCCTGCGCGACGTCTTCGGCATCCGGCAGGCTCCCGGCCCCGGTTGACGATGCGCCCGACGGCGATTCGGCTTATCTTCGAACCGCCATTCGCCCCGACCTCCGAAGCATCGATCGACGAAGCCTGCTGATCGCCTCGTCCGGCGCCGCGGTCGGGCTGGCCTGCCGGCGGACCGCGCCTCCCGCCGTCCAGCCGCCGCCCGTGCCGGCCGCCCCGCCGGCGCGTCGGGC
>JAICYS010000111.1 GCA_025934105.1 Myxococcota bacterium
CCGATCCCGACAATGACCACGACCGGATCCTGGACGCCAACGACAAGTGCCCGAACGAGCCCGAGACCTACAACGGGTTCGAGGACCAGGACGGCTGCCCCGACAAGGGGAGGGTCATCGTTCACAAGGGCAAGCTGGAGATCTTGGACAAGATCTACTTCGAGACGGACAAGGACGAGATCAAGCCCGAGTCGTTCCCGCTGCTGGACGCCATCGCGGCGACCATCAACGGCAACCCACAGATCGAGCTGATCGAGATCCAGGGGCACGCCGACGAGCGGGGCGACGACGCCCACAACCTGGACCTGACGGAACGGCGCGCGCACTCGGTGCGGGTCGCGCTGGAACAGCGCAACGTGCTGCCCAGCCGGCTGAAGAGTCACGGCTACGGCGAGACCAAACCGATCTGCACCCAGCACAACGAAGACTGCTGGAGCAAGAACCGGCGCGTCGAGTTCATCATCCTGAAACGCTCCGACGAAGCCAAGCTGCAGGGCGATGCAGGCCAGTAAGCCCAGGCCGGCGACCAAAGGCGACGACCGAAGCCCGGCGACCGAAGGCTGGGCCGCCTCGGGCGGCACGTCGTCGGGCATGGTTCGCTGCCGCTCACCGTTGCCTTAGGGCAACGCCCTCCTAGTGACCGAAGGCTGGCGGCGACCGAAAGCCCGGCGACCGGCGACCAGCGACCGGCGACCGAAGGCGTGACGCAAGGCCCTTGGCCGTTCGCCTGCGACCGAACCCTCTGGCGGCGGCCGGTGGGCGGGCGGCTGGTGGGCGCCAACCCCGGAGGCCAAACCGGAGACGGGCGCCCGGAGGTGGGCGCCAGTTAGGCGAACTTCCAACAGTTACGCAGACCTCGGCCGCATCCAAGGCGGGCGATCCGTGATAAATTTCCAGCCGTGACGGCTGCCAGCACGTCGGATCTGGTCGTTGGTCTTGGCCAGGCGACGGTGGAAATGATTGGCGTCGGACCGCGCTCGCCCGAACCGATCGTCGAGCTGGGAACGTTCAGCGTCCAGAGCGGCGGCGCGGTCGGCACGGCCCTCGAGACCGTCGCCGCGATGGGCGGGCGGGCGCGCTATTTCGGCCGGCTCTCCGACGACGAGTTCGGGTCCATCGTCCTGCGCGGGCTGAAGCAGTTCGGCGTCGACGTCTCGCAGGTGCTGATCGAGCCGGGCAAGGTCTCGCCCGCCTCCTTCATCGCGGTCGACGAACGCACCGGGCGGCGCTTGGTGCGGTTCACCCGGGGCAGCGTCTCGGCGCTGGAGCCGGGCGAGCTGTCCCGCAACCTGTTCGACGACGCCCGCGTGCTGCTGGTCGACGGCCGCAATCCCGCCACGCAGGTGGCGGCCGCCGAGCGGGCCCGCGCGCTGGGCGTCACCGTGCTGCTGGACGCCCGCGGCCTTGGGCCCGGGATGGGCGAGCTCATCGATTTGTCCGACATCGTCATCGGCAACGAGCGGTTCGCGGCCGAGTTCTCGCACTCGTCGGACATGAAGCGCAGCCTGCTCGAGCTGACCCAGATGGGCCCCAAGATCGCCGTCCTGACGCTGGGCGAAGAGGGGGCCATCGCGCTGGAGAACGAGACGCTGGTGCGCCAGCCAGCTCTGCCGGTCGAGGCCTACGACACCACCGGCGCGAGCGACGTCTTCCGCGGCGCGTTCATCTACGGAACGCTGCAGGGCTGGCCGCTCGACAAATGCCTCCCGTTCGCCAACGCCGCCGCGGCCCTCAATTGCACCCAGCTTGGCGGCGCCGGCGGCATCCCGTCCCTGTCCGCCGTGACCCGCGCCGCCGGCCTGTCGGTCTGACCGGCGGCCCCGCGGCGGCGGCCGCCACCTTGCCGGCCGCCCCCCCGCCGCCCCGGCAAACCGAGCCCAATTTGATTGCGGATTGACGCGCCGATCGTTTACGATGCGGCCGTTCAATTCGTTTGGGTTGGTGCGGCGATTTGCCAGGGGGGGTAGTGGCCGCTTCCCGACAGCGACCACTTTCCGGAGGTTCCCGTGGCGGATCAATTTCGCGCCGATCGTCGTGCTTTGCCTTGTTGCAGGATTGCCGTTGCGCTTTTGCTGGCGCTGGGCGCCGGTTGCTTGCGGCAAAACGAGCCGTCACCGACCGAGGAGTCCCGCCAGGCCGGGTTGTCCCCGCTGACGGGCGTGCTCACGCAGCACAATGACCTGGCCCGGACCGGCGCCAACCTCAACGAAACGATCCTCAACACCTCGAACGTCAACACGACGACGTTCGGCAAGCTGACGTCGCTGGCGGTCAGCGGCCAGGTCTACGCGCAACCGCTGTACGTGGCCGGAGCCATCAACGGCAAGAACGTGGTGTTCATTGCCACCGAGGCCAACAAGGTCTACGCGTACAACGCAGACAGCCCCTGGGATCTCCTCTGGTCGCGCACCGACTTCGAGCAGCCCTGGGCCTCGACCGCCTGCCCGAACACCCAGCCGCTGCTGGGGATCAGCAGCACGCCGGTCATCGACGCGGCCAGCGGCACGATCTACGTGGTCGACAAGACGAACACCGGCTCGACGTTCAAGATCATGCTCCACGTCCTCGACATGACGACCGGCGCGGACAAGGTCACGCCGGTCGACGTCAGCAAGGCCGCCGACGGGACCACCGTCTCGGTCAACGGCACCGGCGACGGCAGCGTCGGCGGCAAGCTGACCTTCGATCCGATGCGCCACCAGAACCGCGTCGGCCTGACGCTGTCACAGGGCGTGCTGTCGATCGGCTTCGGCTCCTACTGCGACACCAACAACTATCACGGCTGGCTGCTGCGCTTCGACACGACGGTGTCGCCGCCGCGCCCGCTCGCGCCCTACGTCACCACGCCCAACACCGGCCACGGCGCCTTCTGGATGGGGGGCGAGGGCTTCAGCGTCGATTCCAACGGCGACCTCTATTTCATGTCTGGTGACGGCCGCTCCGGCGACACGACCACCGACGGGACGCAGCTGGCCAACGCCTTCGTGCGGCTCACCAACGTGGGCGTCTCCGGAACGCCCACGGTCGCCACCTGGTTCATGCCGTCCGACGTCGCGTCGCTGGACACCGCCGACGCCGACATAGGCAGCTCGGGGCCGCTGCTCATCCCCGGAACGTCGCTGCTCGTCGGCGGCGGCAAGAACGGCATCTTTTACGTCCTCAACCGCGCCAGCATGGGCGGCTTCGTCTCGGGCTCGCCGCCCGAGCCGCAGATCGTGCAGCGGTTCTCGCCCTCCTCGAACAACGGGCAGATCGTGGGCTCGCCGGTCTGGTGGGAGAGCCCGGCCGGCCCGCGCCTGTACGTCTGGCCGGGCAAGGCGCCGCTGGCGGCCTTCGCGTTCAACCGCAGCACGAACCTCTTCAACACCACGGCGGTGGCGCACGGGCCCGACAACCCCACCAGCGATCCCCAGGGCGGCCAGCTGTCGCTGTCGGCCAACGGCTCGACGGCCGGCACCGGCATCCTGTGGGCCACGCACCCGCTGTCCAGCACCGGCGGCGGCGCCGCGGTGGCCGGCGTGCTCTACGCCTACAACGCCGAGAACGTGGCCCAGAAGCTCTGGGACTCGAGCATGAAGAGCGCCGACAACATGGCCAGCGCCACCAAGTACGTGCCGCCCACGGTGGCGAACGGCAAGGTGTTCGTCGGGACGTTCTCTGACAAGGTCGAAGTGTACGGGCTCTTCGCGGGCAGCGGCGCGCCCGACGCCGGCGCGCCGGACGCGGGCACCGACGCCGGCGCCCAAGACGCCGGCCCGCCGCCCATGCTGACCTGCGCCACCGTCGATGGCGGCACCGCGCAGCCGACCAGCTGGAGCTACGTGTTCAACACGTACTTCGCCGGAACCACCGTCAGCGCCACGGCCGGCCACTGCCAGGAGTGCCACACCACCCAGGAGGGCGGCTTCACCTGCGGCGCCGACAAGGACAGCTGCTACAGCGGCCTGGTCGCCAGCGGCAAGATCACGCCCGACGCCGGCACCAGCTCGCCCATCGGCGACCCCAGCAAGTCGATGCTGGCCTGGTTCGACAACCCGGTGAACCCCCCCGGCGTGCTGGCCTTCATGCCCACCGACCTGGCGGTCAGGAACTCGCGCGCCGTCGCCGCCGTGTGCGGCTGGGTGGCGGCCGGTGCCCGTAACGACAAGAGCAACGGCCAGTCCTGCGCCGGCGGCTACGAATGCGCCAGCGCCGCCTGCGTCGACGGCGTCTGCTGCAGCAGCGCCTGCACGGGCACCTGCACCGCCTGCACCAGCGCGCGCACCGGCCAGCCGGACGGCACCTGTGCCCCGGTCGTCAGCGGCGGCGCCGACGGGCGCTGCGGGACCAACCCGCCCTGCGGCAACGACGGCACCTGCGACGGCGCATCGCACTGCCACGTCGCGCCGCTCGGCACCAGCTGCGGCGCCGGCGCCTCCTGCCTGGACGGCGTGGCCCAGGCGGCCACCATCTGCGACGGCAGCGGCTCCTGCCTGATGCCGCCGCCGCAGGTCTGCGCGCCGTTCATCTGCAGCGGCAGCGTCTGCTCCAGCGCCTGCACCAGCGACGCGGACTGCGCGGCGGGCGCGCAGTGCCAGGGCGGCGTCTGCCTGGCGAACACGGGCGGCGCCTGCTCGGGCGCCAGCCAGTGCGCCAGCGGCGCCTGCGTGGACGGCGTCTGCTGCGACAGCGCCTGCACCGGGACCTGCACCGCCTGCTCGAACGCCAAGACCGGCGCGCCCGACGGCACCTGCGCCCCGGCGCTGGACGGCGTGGCCGACGCCCGCTGCGGCAGCGCGCCGCCCTGCGGAAACACCGGCCTGTGCGCGGCCGGTGCCTGCGCGGTCGCCTCGTCCAGCACCGTCTGCCGGGCCGCCAGCTGCGCGGGCGGAACCGCCACGGCCGCGGCGAACTGCGACGGCGCCGGCTCCTGCCCGGCGCCGGTCACGACGCCGTGCTCGCCGTACGTCTGCGGCGCCACCGCCTGCAAGAGCGCCTGCACCGCCGACGCGGACTGCGTCGGCGGCGACTATTGCAGCGGCGGGACGTGCGTCGCGCAGAAGGCCAACGGCGCCGCCTGCACGGCCAACGACCAGTGCACGAGCGGCGGCTGCTGCAACAGCCTGTGCGACGACGTCCAGAGCGACTTCAACAACTGCGGCGCCTGCGGCAACGTCTGCCTGGCCGGGTCGGCCTGCTCGAGCGGCGCGTGCACGGCCGGCTGCTCGACCACCAACGCCCTCATCGACGACTTCGACGACGGCGACAACGTGATCCGGCCGCTGGAGAACCGGAACGGTTACATCTACACGATCGCGGATAGCAGGGGCAGCACCATCACGCCCGCGGTCGGCACCACGTTCACGGGATCGTCGCCCGGCCACAGCGGCCTGGGCGCGCACTTCAGCGGTCACGTCGCGAACTCGTCGAAGACCGTCTACGCGGCGCTCGAGATGGACTTCGAGAATCCGCGCGCGACCTACGACGCCTCCCGATACACGGGCTTTACGTTCTGGGCCAAGAAGGGAAGCAGCTCGGCCAACGGCGCCATCCGCATCAAGGTGCCGGACCACGACACCGACGCGGCGGGCGGCGTCTGCACCTCGTGCGGCAACGACTTCGGCACCAACCTGACGCTCACCACCACCTGGACCCAGTACACCGTCCTGTTCGCCAACCTCACCCAGGAGAGCGGCGGGTCGCCTCGCCCGCCGAGCATCGACGCCACCCAGCTCTACGGAATCAAATTCCAGGCCCAGACCAAGAACGCCACCTACAACTTCTGGGTCGACGACGTGACCTTCATCTGCAACTGAGCGTCCGCCGGCCGGGCGGGCTTCACCGCTCCCTCTCCCGCCCCAGGGCCGGGAGAGGGCGGCGGTCGCCCGCCCGTCCCCCGCGGCCGGCTCTCCCTCGGGCCGCCGGCCGCCAGCGCGGGCCGCGCGCGGCCGTCCCGCGCTTCGTTCACGTTGGCCGCCGCCCTACCTCGACTTCGCCGGCGGGCCCCGCACAGAGGGCCGCCTGCCCGATCCTGCCGTTCGGGCTACTTTGGCCCGCCGGTCTTCGGCTCGGGGCCGCGCCGGCCGGGCGGGCCCGCGCTGGCGTAGAACGCTTCGTTCACGTTGGCCGCGGTTCCCCACCGCGACTTCGACCAGCTCGTCTCGTAGGCGTAGAGCAGCGCCAGGACGTTGCGCATCGAACGCAAGGCAATCGGGCGGTCGGCGGCGACGTCCTTCTGCTCGCGCGGGTCGGCCAGCTCGTCGTAAAGCTCCATCCGGCCCGGCCCCCGGTGGACCAGGTGGTAGCGCGCGACCTTGAGTCCGCGCGCGACCTGACCGTCGACGGTCATCGCGGCGCGCGGCGAGACGCCCACCTCGTCGAACGCCAGCGGCACCAGGCTGGCGCCCTGCATCTTGGGGTCGGGCTTGGCGCCGGCCAGGTCCAGCAGCGTGGGCGCCATGTCCATCATCTCGACGTCGGCGTTCACCACGTGCGCCTTCGGCAGCAGCCCCGGCGCCCGCAGCATCAGCGGGACGTGCGTCAGCTCTTGATAGACGTTGTCGCCGTGTCCGACGCTGCCGTGCTCGTAAAACTGATCGCCGTGATCGGAGACCACCGCCACCACCGAGGTGTCGTAGAGCCCCATCTGCTTCAGGTCCGCGATGAACTTGCCGAACAGCGCATCGCTGCCCGTCACCTCGCCGTCGTAGAGCGCCTCGAGGTAGGCCTTGTCGGTGTCGTTGACCTTCAGCTTGCCGGCCTTGATCAGGCCCAGCTGCACGCCCGACTTGATCGGCTTGATCGGCCCCGTGTACGGCTTGTCCCAGTACTTGGCCAGGAACTCTTTCTTGGGCGTGTAGGCGACGTGCGGCTCGATGGTCGCCAGGTACACGAACTCCCGCTTGGGAAGCAACGGCGTGATCCAGGCCTTGGCGGTCTTCCACAGGTAGTCGGCTCCGTTGGGCAGCGACTCGCGGATGAAGTTGCGGTCGACGTCCCAGCCGCGATCGAACCCCCACTTGGCCGAGATGTACCCGTTCGACGAGAACATGGCCGTCTTGTAGCCGTCCCGCTTCAGCTCTTCGGCGATGAAGGGCACGTCGGGCGCCAGCTTCGATTCGTGCGCCGTCGCGCGGTGAACGGTCGGGTAGACGCCGGTCAGCAGCGAGGCGTGCGACGGAAGCGACCACGTCCCCTGCACCGTCGCCCAGGCGAACCGGGTCGCGTCGGCGGCGAAGGCGTCGTAGTTCGGGGTCTGCACGCGCGTCTTCGGGTTGTAGACGTGCACCTTGTCGGCCCGCAGCGTGTCGACCATCCAGACGTAGATGTGGTCGAACCGAGGCTGCGGCGACGGCGGCGCGGCGTGGGGCGGCGCCTTGACGACCACCCGGGGCTCCGCCCAGGCGATGCCGGGCCCCCGCCCGACCAGGTCGATGCGGGCGGCGTGTCCGGCGGCGTCACCGGCGTCCAGCAGGAGATCGCGCCAGGAACCGCCGGCGGTCCCCTGATGCAGGGTGCGCACCGGCTTGCCGTCGACGGCGACGCGCACCAGGACGGGCCCACCCCCGCCCGCTTCGGCGCCGACCCCCATCGCCAGGTGGGCGCCGGCCGGAAGCTGAACGTAGTACGAGATGCGGCTCGACTTGCCGCCGCCCACCAGGGCCCGGCGGGACACGCCCCCGACGGCGGCGCTGCGGACCTCGGCCGCCGCCAGGTCCGGCGGGGTGGCGCCGAGCGCGGCGGGACCGAACGCGATCTGCTGGACGGCGGCGGCCGACCGCTTGCCGCCGGCCACGCTCCCGGCGCTCTTGAACTGCAGGCGGACCCGGTTGTCGCCGGCGTGCAGAAGGTCGCCCGGCACCGCCACGTCGTAGCGCTTGCGGGCCGTGCCCACCTCCACCGTCGAGACGGGCTTCTCGTTGACGAAGATCGAGACCTTCTGGGCCGGGACCAGCGCCCGCATCGTCAGCGACAGCGTGCTCGGGCCCAGCGCCGCGCCGTCCCCGTCGTTGTCCACCGGCACGAAGAAGAGGGCAGCCAGCCCAGCCACCAGCGACGCGGGCTTGCCCTCGTCCTTCTCACCCAGCATCCACGACGTTTTCCATCCGCCGTCGACGTACTTGAGGAAGTCGAGCGTCCCCGCGTCGATGACCAGCCGCCCGTCGCGATAAGAGGACGCGTGGACGCGGTTGGCCAGGAAGTCGAAGGCGGTACGCTGCCCGGCCAGGTCGGGCGACGGCGCGGCGGCGGGCGACGGCGCGGCGACCGCCGGCGCCGCATCGAGCGCCGGCGATCCGGACGGCTTGCCGGCACAGCTCGCCATCAAAAATGCGAGCGCCGGGGCCAATCGGGCCCGGACGGCTGGCGTCCGGACCGCACCTGCGGAGGTCGAGAGCTCTCTGGGGGCCAACCTTCATCGCAGTATCGCGGAGGTCCGCCGCCGTCAAGAACCCTCATCACGGCGGCAAGCGCAGGTGGGCGCGGCGAAGTGTTCGACCCGATGGCCGTCAACTGACCGGGGCGGCCTCCAGAAAGACCAGCTGCAGCGTCATCTGGTCCCCCAAACGGATCAGGTCGCCGGGCTCCAGCTCGCGCCGGACCACGCGATCGAGCCCGACGAACGTGCCGTTCCGCGACCCGAGGTCGGAGAGGACGATGCGGCCGCCCCGCACCGTGATCGAGGCGTGGTGCCAGGAGACGGTCAAGTGCGACAGCGCGACGTCGCAACGCGGATCGCGCCCGATGCTGGTCGTGCCGCTGGCCAGGCGATAAGTGCGCCCCGCGTTGAAGCCGTCCATCACGACCAGGTGCGGCGACCGGCCCAGGGGGGCCAGCGGGTGGTGCCTGGTGGGCCGGCTCCAATCGCGGGGCACGTCGGCACTCTCGCCACAACAGTTTGGTTTGTCAAGACAAACCCGACTCCCGCCGAGGACCACAAGCGATGGCGCCGACGGGCCCGGCGTCGTTTGTCGAGACAAACTCATCGTCAGGCTGCCCGCTCTAGCCTCCCGGCGTGCCTCGCCGAGCCAAAGCAGACGCGCTCTCGTCGGCGGTCGGCGCGCGCATTCGCCAGCTCCGCGAGGAACGCGGCATCACGATGGAGCGGCTGGCCTACGAATCGGACGTCGCCTCGAAGGGTCACCTGTCGAACATCGAGCGCGGCCTGGTCCGCCCCACCGCCCACACGTTGAAGGCGCTGGCCGACCGGCTGGAGGTGGCCCTGGGCGACCTGGTGAACTTCCCCGACGACGACGATCGGGCGCGGCTCTACGAGGTGACGCGGCACCTCGCGCCGCCCCAGGTGCGCGCGCTCTTGCGCGAGGCCCAGGGGATGGTCTCGCGCGCCACGCACCTTCGGGCGGCCGAGGCTCCCGAGCGTTACCGGCGCGAGCGGCGGCCGCCGGCCAAGTCAGAGGATTGAGACGGTTCAGGGCGAGACCAGCACGGCCAGCACCTGGCCGATGACCAGCGCGTCGACCGCGTCGCGCGGAAGCGCCCCGGCCCGCGACATCGCCACCCGCGCCGCCGACGCCGCGTCCAGCGCCGGCGCCGCCCCGGTCTCGGCCGACCAGGGGCCCGAAAGCACGGTTCCGGTCCCCTGACACCAGGCCGGGGTGGTCGCCGCTCCGTCCAGGTTCATGCCGGGGCGAGGCCCCGGCGATCACGAAAACGCCGGACCGTCAGGTCGTCGCCAGCCCGCGCGTCATCAGGATCTTGCCCGATCGAACCAGCTCGACGACCTGGAAGTTCCTGAGCAGGCTCAAAAAGACGTCGATCTTCTCGGCCGCGCCCACGATCCGGACGATCAACGAATCGACGCCGTAGTCGACCACCTTGGCCGTGTACAGCTCGGCGATCTGCAGGATCTCGGTGCGCTCGGCGACCTTGCACTTCAGCTTCACCAGCGCCACCTCGGTCTCGTAGACCGACTGGCCGGTGTGGTCGATGGCGTGGACCACGTCGATCAGCTTCGTGAGCTGCTTGATGATCTGGTCCAGCGTCTCGGGATCGCCGCTGCAGGTGATCGTCATGCGCGAAAATTCGCCGTTGGCGACGTCGGCGCTGACCACCAGGCTCTCGATGTTGTACCCGCGGCGCGCGAACACCAGCGCCACGCGGACCAGAACGCCCGGCTTGTTCCGGACCAGGATCGAGAGGGTGTGCGCCGGGACGGCGGGCGACAGCGGCGTGATCTGAGCAGCAACGGACATGGACTAGGTGCTCCCTTCGGGCTTGGCCAGCTTCTCTTTCGGGCGTTCGATGATCATGTCCTTCAGCCCCGCGCCGGCCGGGATCATCGGGAACACGTTGTCCTCCTTGATGACCTCGGCCTCGACCAGGCAGGGCCCCTCGTTCCAGGCCATGGCGGCCTTGAGGACGCCGTCCACCTCCGCCGGCCGGCGGATGCGCCAGGCCTTGATGCCGTAGGCGCCGGCCAGCTTGACGAAGTCGGAGTTGCCCTCCAGGTCGACGCCCGACAGCCGGTTGTCGAAGAACAGCTCCTGCCACTGGCGCACCATGCCCAGGTAGCTGTTGTTGATGATCAGGATCTTGACCGGCAGCTTGTGCAGCGCGGCCGTCGCCAGCTCGGCCATCGTCATCTGGAAGCCGCCGTCGCCCACGATGGCCCAGACCTTCTCGTTCGGCTTGGCGAACTGCGCGCCGATGGCGGCCGGGAAGCCGTAGCCCATCGTCCCGGCGCCGCCCGACGACAGCCAGGTGCGGTTCCGGATGGTGCGGCAGAACTGCGCCGCCCACATCTGATGCTGTCCCACGTCGGTGGTCAGGATGCAGTCGCGCCCGCCCAGCGCGTCCAGGCGGTCCAGCACGTGCTGGGCCCGCAGGCCGCCGCGCTTGGCGTACTTCAGCGGAAACTCCTTGCGCCAGCCGGCGATGTCGGCCAGCCAGTCCTTGGTGTCCAGCTGATCGACCAGCGGCAGCAGGTCCTCGATCGCCAGCCGCGCGTCGGCGGCCAGGCTGACGTTCGGCCGGATGATCTTGCCGAACTCGGCGACGTCGATGTCGATGTGGATCTTGGTGGCGTCCGGGCAGAACTCGGACAGCTTGCCGGTGATGCGGTCGTCCCAGCGGGCGCCGATGGCCATGATCATGTCGCAGTTCATGACCGTCTTGTTGGCATAGGCCGTCCCGTGCATGACCAGCATGCCCTGGTGCAGCGGGTGGTCCTCGGGGCACGCCCCCTTGCCGAGCAGTGTGTTGACGATCGGCGCCTGGAGCTTCTCGGCCAGCTTCATGATGGCCGGGCCGGCGCCCGAGATGACCGCGCCGTGTCCCACGTACAGCACCGGCTTGCGGCTCTTCTGGATCAGCGCCGCTGCCCGCCGCGTGAGCTCCGGATCGGGGTGGCCCGGAACGTCGTAGCCCGGCAGGTCGACGTCGTCGACGAAGTCGGCCTTGCAGGGCGCGCTGGTCACGTCCTTGGGCAGGTCGATGAGAACCGGGCCCGGCCGCCCCGAGGTCGCGAGGTAAAACGCCTCGCGCGCGACGCGCGGGATGTCGTTGGGGTTCTTGACCAGGTACGAGTGCTTCACCACCGGGTAGGTGATGCCGGTGACGTCCGCCTCTTGAAAGGCGTCCTTGCCCAGCATCGGCGAGATGGTCTGCCCGGTCAGCACGATCATGGGGACCGAGTCCATGAGCGCGGTCAGCATGCCGGTGACGGTGTTGGTCGCGCCCGGCCCGGAGGTCACCAGCACCACCCCCGGCTTGCCCGTCGCGCGGGCGTAGCCGTCGGCCATGTGCGTCGCCCCCTGCTCGTGGCGGACCAGGATCAGCTTGATCTTCGAGTCGACCAGCGCGTCGAAGATCGGCATCGCGGCGCCGCCCGAGAGGCCGAAGACGTAGTCGACGCCCTCGCGCTCCAGGCAGCGAATCAGCGCCTCGGCTCCCGTCTGCAGCTTGGTGGGGGCGACCGGCGTCTTCTGGGCGGCGGAATCGTCGGGGGTTTCGGACTGGCGGGCCAGCGGCGTCATCGGCACGGAAAACCTCGCTTTCAGGATCGAAGGCCACAAGCTACGGCGCAGTTTGCTTGCTGTCCAGCGATTATTTCGGAAGGCAGAAGCAACCTTGTGCAAAACGACCTGGTTTGACGCATCGCTCGCGAAGATACGCATCGACGCCGTGTCGATTTGGTTCAAAGACCGCCATCAAGGCATTCGCCGCGTCACCCACCAGGTCTTGCCGGAGTCATCGCCGTCGAACGGCGCCCAACGCTGCTCGAGGACGGGCACGAAGCCGGCCGCCGCCAGGGCCGCCGCGACCGTGCGGCGCATGAAGAGCCGTTCCACCAGCCGGAACCGCTCCGGCGCGCCCCCGCCGAGCACGATCTCCACGTCGGCCGTCCCCTCCTGGCGAGCGACGTCGAACCGCATCTGCATCGTCATGCGCCACCCCTGGCCGCGGAAGGCGGGCCGTCCGCGCCACCAGCGCGCAAACCCATCCTCGTTGGTGACGTCGAAGATCAACAACCCGCCGGGCCGCACCACCGCCGCGATGGCCGACAGGGCCCGTTGCAGGGCCTGGTCGTCGTCCAGGTGGTTGAGCGTGTCGTAAAAGCAGCCGGCGACGTCGAACTGGCGCGCGAACGGCAGCGGGGCCGCCAGCGCGCCGCGCGCCCAGGCGATGCTGCCGGCGCGCGGCTTTCGGGCCGCCACGCCCAGCATCGCCGCGCTCGCATCCATTCCGGCCAGCCGCCAGCCCGGATGTTGCGCGCGCAGCCCGCGCAGCAGCGTCCCCGTTCCGCAGCCGACGTCCAGGAACGCCAGCGGCCCGGGGCCGGCCGCCCCCCGCAGCACCGGTTCCAGCTTGGCGCGGACCACCTCCGCGAACGGGATCATCCCGTCGGAGGACTGCCAGTCGTCGTAAATCGGGGCCAGCGCGCCGTAAAGGTCGTCCGCGCCTACCCCTCCCATCCGACTTTCCCGCGCCCCGCCTTCTTTTCGGCCGTGGCGTGCTTGTCGGCCAGCATCCGCTGCTTGGCGCGACGCGACCGCCGCCGTTTTTGCCGGCGGACCTTCTCGGCCTCCTGCCGCCGCTTGCTGGCGGCGCCGAGCAGCCGCTCTTCCAGCTTGTCGGCCAGCATCCGCCGCGCGACCAGGCGGTTCGCCCCCTGCGTCCGCTCGCGCTGGCACTTGACCGCGATCCCGGTCGGCCGGTGCACCAGCACGACGCAGGTGGCGACCTTGTTGACGTTCTGCCCGCCCTTGCCGCCCGAGTGCACGAAGGACTCGTCCAGGTCCTCCGCCCGCACGCCCAGCTTTGCCAGCCGCTCGTCGAGCGCGCGTGCCTTGTCTCCGCCCAGCGGCATGCGCCGGAGCTTATGCAGCACATCGCCCGCCGTCCAACGCGGCGGCGGCTGGGCCGGGCCTGGCTGGTGGCGATCGACACATTTGTTGCCGCGTTTCCCGCCGATCCCGGTAACGCGGTATCGTTGACGCTCTTCATGGGCGGTCGGCGACATGGGTCCGGGCAACAGGCGGCGCTCGTCCTGACCGTGGCGCTGGCCGGTTGCGGCGGCAACGTGACGGTCTCGCGCGGGTTCGACTCCCGCGAGGTCCTGCCGGTGCGCGATCCGACGCTCAACCTGGTGTACGTCAGCAGCGACCTCGAGGGGCAGGACCCCACGGTCGTCTACACCACACAGCCCGAGGACCCCGGCGCCCCTGTCTATTGGTCTTTGAACCTGACGACCGGCGCGGTCGCCAATCTGGGCGCAAGCCTGCCCTCGCCGGACGCGGGGGCGCCGGCAACCGCCCGCTACGTGTGCTCGACGACCGACCTGATGTCCGACGGCTCGCGGACGCTGGACATCCTCGACACCAGCACCGGCACCACGGTGGACATCACCGGCGTCACCGCGTTCTTCAACTGCGGGAACGACGACGGGACCCTGTCGGTCTTCCGGCTGGATCCCGACACGGGCCATCAGGCGCTGTGGACGGGCCCGTTTCAGCAGTTGGCGCCGGTGGCGCTGCCGATCGACATCCTGCGGATCGATCTCTTTTTGGCCGACGGCAACGGCCAGCTCGCCAAGGTGGCCGTGATGGGCGCGCCCCCCGGGCAATCGGGCGGCGCCGGCATCTTCACCATCGACGCCGCCACCAGCGCGGTGACGCAGGTGGTGCCGGCCACGCCGGACAGCGCCGCCTGGGCCACCGGCGCGCCGCAGGCGGGGTCGTTGCAGTCGACGGGGGTGGCGCTGAATGTGGACCTCTCCGTCTCCAACGGCGTCTACATCTACGGCCGCACCATGAGCGACGGCGGGACGACGCTGTTCGCCGGTCCGTTCACCTCGGGGCCGGCCAGCGAGCTCGCCTTGTTTCAAATCAGCGCCGCCGGAACCCCTGCCCTGCCCTCGCGCGTCCGCGTGAGCGCGCCCGACGACGCAGCCCAAGCGCAGCCGGCCCCCCGGATGCGCGCCTGGCAGGTGGACGGCGACGGCGGCGCGCCCAGCCAGCTGATGGTCTGGGACCAGGCCGGCGGCCAGGTGACCGCCTGTCCGTCGGCGCCGGGCGCGTACGAATCCGGCGTGATGGCGCCCGACGGCGCGCACGTCCTGTTCCGGGCCCTGCAGCTGGGCGGCCAGCTCACGTTCGCGCCGCTGCAACTTCTGACCGTGGCGGACGGGCAGCCGCGCACCTGCGTCCAGCTGCAGGACAGCAGCGTCATCTGGGCCGATTTCTCCGGCGACGGCAGCACGATCGCCTGGATCTCCAAGACGCAGGTGGGCGCCGACACCGACCTTTGGATCGCGAACAGCGACGGCAGCGACCCCAAGATGATCCTGTCCGGCCAGATCTTCGGCGCCGGATTCGTCGACGGGACGAACCACCTGGAGATGGAGAAGGGCGGCGACTTCGTCTGGCTGGACGTGCGCGACCCGACCCATTTTTCGTACGTCGCCGAGCAGCTGTTCGGGAACCCGACCGGCATCGGCGGCTTCTGGTACGTGGCCGGGTACAACTTCAGCGGCCAGGACGCCTCGGGGCAGCTGGGCCTGATCAACCTGGAGACCGCCGCCAAGCGGCCCATCTCGCCGGCGGTGGCGGAGTATCTGGTCTCGACGCAAGGCACGCCGTTCGACGGCGGGGTCGAGCTGGGGGTGACCCCGACCGGCGTCTACCACGTCGTCTACCTGGTGCGGGGGCGCAACCCGTCACCGCAGGACGGCATCTGGCTGGCCACGGTGACGGCGGCAGACCTGCAGTGAGGGCGCGCCAGACGGTGCTGGTGGTCGGCCTGGCGTGCGGGCTGACCGCGGCGGCGCACGCCGCGCCGCCTGGTCCCGGCGGCCAGCCTTCCGACGCGGCGATCGACGCCGCTCCCGATGCGGCGCGCGGCACGTCCCCGTCGGTGAGCACGCCCGCCGCGGACAGTCCCGACGCCGGCCTGGCGCCTCTCGAGGCCGGCCCGACGCCGCCCGACGCCGGCGTGGCGCCGCCCGACGCCGGCGTGGCGGCGCCCGACAGCGCCGTCGCGGCCGCGCCCCGCGTTCCGTTTGGCGGCCGGGTCCTCGAGAAAGGGACGCGCAACCCGATCGCCGGAGCCGCCATCACCGCCGACGGCGTCGTGGCAGCGCACACCGACCCCGACGGCCGGTTCGCGCTGGACCTGCCCGCGGGCCCGCACGCGATCGCGGTGCAGCTCGAGGGCCGGCAGATCGTGGCGCGCCAGGTGGACCTGAGGCCCGAGCAGCCGCCCGAGGACCAGATCTTCCGCGTCCTGCCCGCCGACACGGGCGGCGGCTACCAGACGACCGTGCGCGCCGCCCGCCCCGAGCTGCAACAGGTGGCGGTCTCGGCCAAAGAGGCACGCCAAGCACCCGGAACGGGCGGCGACCCCATACGCGTCATCGGCCTCATGCCGGGCGTCCAGCAGATCGCCTGGCCCGCCGCGCTTTACGTCGTCCGCGGCGCCAATCCCGGCAACACCGGTTTCTTTCTGGACGGCATCCGCGTTCCGGAGCTGTTCCATCTGGCGCTGCCCCGGTCGGTGATCCACCCGTACCTCGTCGAGGGCGTCGATTTCTACCCGGGCGGTGGGCCGGCCAGCTACGGCCCCTACGTCTCGGGAATCATGGCCGCCCGCACGGCCCCGCCGCCCAACGACCGCGTGCATGCCTCGGCCGACGTGACCGTCTACGACGCGGGGGGCATCGTGACCGCGCCCTGGGACGGCGGGCGCGGCACCGTCGCGGTGGCGGCGCGCTATTCGTACACCGGCGCGCTCTTCTCGGCGCTGGCCATCGACACGGTGCTGCGCTACGGCGACTACCAGCTGCGGATCGATCACCCGCTCGGCGGTGGCGAGGCCACGCTGTTCGCCTTCGGATCGCTGGACGACGTCGGCTGGACCAACCCCAACGCCGCCACGATGGAGTACGGCGCGCTGCAATTTCACCGGGTGGACCTGCGCTGGCGGCGCGCGCTGGGCGGCGGGCGGCTGCTGGCCGGCGTGACCTTCGGCGTCGACTGGGCCAACTCGACTCTTTATGACAGCCCCATCAAGATGCGGTCGCTCAGCGCCGCGCCCCGGTTGGTCTACCGCCGCGCGGTGGGCGCGCGGGCAGAAGTCGAGGCGGGCGCCAGCGCCGAGGCGCAGACCTTCGCCTCCCAGGTGCCGATGTTCGGGCCCAAGCGGAGCGACCTGTCGAATTCGCGCGACGCCCTGTCGCAGGCGGCCTACGCGACCTTGATCCTGCACCTTGGCCGGCGGTGGGTGGTGTCACCGGGGCTGCGAGCGGATCTGTTCTCCGAGCAGGGGACGCGGCAGGGATTCCTCGAGCCGCGCCTGGACGTCCTCTACCGGGTGTCGAGCTCGGTTTCGCTGAAAGCTAACGGCGGCCGGTTCGCGCAGATGCCCAGCCTGCCGGTCAGCGTGGCCGGGTTCGAGGCGTTCGGCCTGGCCGACCTCGGCGCGCAGACGTCGGTGGGCGGCTCCTTGGGGGCCCAGACGCAGCTGCCGGGGCGGTTCAGCCTGGACGTCACCGGCTATTACCAGCGGCTGCGCGTGACCGACGTGCGCAACATCGACATCAACAACCCTCAGCTGGCGGCGGCCGATTTTCTGGTGTCGCGGATCGGGCGCGCCTACGGCCTCGAGGTGCTGCTGCGGCGGGCGGAGACCGGCCGCCTGTTCGGGTGGATCGCCTATACGCTCTCCTGGAGCCAGCGCTATGACGACACCGGCGTGCTCGGCCGCTCCGACTGGGACGAGAGGCACATCCTGAACCTGGTCTCCGGGTATCGGATGGGCCACGCCACCACGGTCGGCCTCGGGTTCCACCTGAACACGGGGCGATGGGCGCCGGTCATCCAAAGCTCCGCCGGCGCCTACCAGCAGCTTCCGCTCTACTACCAGATCGATCTGCGGGCCGAACGGCGCTTCATCTTCAATTGGTTCGTGATGGACCTCTACGCCGACTTCGAGAACGTCACGCTCAACCCGGAGGTCGTCCAGCTCCAGTCTATGCCCACGCCCAGCGCACCGATGGCGGTCGGCAAGGAAGCGCTGCGGCTGATCCTGCCCACCATCGGCATCCACGCTCAGTTCTGACGCGGGCCCGACGGGTCCGGGACGCTGATCGATTCCAGCTCCGAGTTCCGCGCGTCGCGCGGCAAGCTGGCTCCGCGCCACGACTTGCCCCATCCGGACGGCGCCCGCCCCGCCGGCGGTCAGTCGAGCAGGCTGGGGAAGGTGAGGGCGGCGGGGCTGGCCGGGGAGGCGGTGGTGGACGGAACCACGGCGGTGCCACCGCCGGACAGCGATTCGCCGACGGCCGGCACGCCGGGCGCCGTCCCGCTGCCGGGTGCCGCCCCGGAGCCC
>JAICYS010000377.1 GCA_025934105.1 Myxococcota bacterium
CCAGATCACGCCCAGGTGATCGCGCAAAAAGCCCAGGAGCAGCGGCGGAAAGAACCCGCCGAGGCCGCCCATGGCCCCGACCAGGCCCGTGATCGTGCCCGTGCCGCGCGGAAAGTGCTCGGGCACCAGCTTGAAGACGGCGCCGTTGCCGAGGCCCATCAGCGCCGCGCAGCCGAGGGCGCCCACCGTGAACGGCACCAGCGACTGCCAGGCGAGCAGGCAGGTGAACGGCACCAGCGACAGGAACACGCCCCGCAGCACGCGCGCGCCGCCGATGCGATCGGCCAGCGCGCCGCCCACCGGACGGCAGAGCGTGGTCAGAAGGACGAATCCCGCCGCGCGAACTCCGGCGCTGACGGTGGTCAGCCGAAAGCTGTCTCGCAGCAGCGTCGGCAGATAGACGGAGAAGGCCACGAAGCCGCCGAAGGTGACGAAATAGAACGCCGCCAGCGTCCAGGCCTTCCGCTCGCGCAGCGCGGCCCCAATCTCGCCGCGGCTCTGGCGCGGCGGCCCGGCGTCGCGCGCCAGGAGGGCGAAGAGGACGGCGCCGCAGGTGAGGACGGCGGCCGCCCCCCGGAACACGGCGGGCCATCCGAAACGGGCGCTGGCGAGCGGACCGAAGAACACCGCCGCCGACTGCCCGAGGTTGCCGAGCCCGTAGATCCCCAGCGCCGTCCCCTGCAGCGCGGCCGGCACCCAGCGCGACACGTAGCTCACGCCGACGGCGAACGAGGCGCCGGCCACCCCCAGCAGGAACGCGAATCCGACCAGCGCGCCGAAGCCGCGCGCCATCGGAAGCAACGCGATGGGCACCGCGGCCGCGAGCATCAGCGCCGTGAAGACCCAGCGCCCACCCAGGCGATCCGCGGCGATCCCGAGCGGCAGGCGCGCGAGCGCCCCCAGGAGAACGGGGACCGCCACCAAGAGCGCCGTCTGACTGCCGCCGAGGTGAAACTCGAGGCGCAGCTGCGTGGCCAGCCCAGCCACCAGTCCCCACCCCGCGAAGCAGACGAAGAACGCGCCGGTCCCGACGGCCAAGTGGCGGCGCCAGAGCAGCCCTCGACCGTCGGTCGTCGTCGGCGAAGACGTCATTGCCACGCTGATCTTCGCCCTCCGCGTCGGATTACGCAACCGCGCCGCCCGCCCAACCGGCATCGATCGCCCGGCGTCGAGCCGGCCAGGCGCCGCCGCTCGATTCGACGACGCCCCCTCGGACGCCTGGCGAACCTGCGCGCCGGCACCACGCGTTTGTCCCGTTCGCGCCTCAGTTGATTTCCGGTTGGAGCGGCGACCATTGGGACTTTCAGCGTGGCACGGCCATCGGGTTGGGGAAGTTGCCGGTCAAGAACATGAGCGTGTAGACCCCGATCGACTCCTGGTAATAGCGGTCGTTCTCGATGGTGGTCGTCACCGCCTCCTCGATCGCCTCGCGGCGGATCTCCGGCGTCGTCGTCTGTCCGTCCCACAGGTTCACGTAGGCGCACATCGCCGTGTTGACGAAGTACGAATTGTGCCCGTAGCCGGGATCGCAGCCGGCGACGGCGCCGTCGGGTTGAAGGTCCTGGCAAATCGAAGAGAAACGGTTGGCGTTCGTCTCGACCGGATTGTTCCGGTAGAAGTTCGCGTAGAAGCCCTGGATGTTCTCCATTCGGGCCTGCAGCCGCGTCTTTCCGCGGTAATGCGACGAAGCGCCCGGCGCGTTCTCGGGGAGGTTGCCGCGGTCCCCGAACCAGGCCGCATCCACCGCCGTCCGCCAGAGCGCCCGCGACCAGTTGTAGTTGTCGGCAGATCCAAGCACGGCAGGACCGGGCTTCCACCGCCGCCTCCCCTGCCGGTCGGTCCAGCCATCGGGCGGACGCCGACGCACCCGGCCATCAGGAGCAGGGTCGCCATCATTTCGAGGTGCGTTCGATTCCGGCAGCGGGCGGTCGGCAAGGCTGACCTCTCGCCGCGGATGTTGCACGGCCGTCGCTTCGACCGCCCTGACACCCGTCATGTCGCGCGCGCGCCCGCTCGCACGGCGGCGGCGGGACGGCATTCCCGACGAGAATCCGCGCATGTTTCGCGGCGGCTGCGAGTCCGCGCGCAACCGTCACCCGGCAAGCGCGGCCGACATCACGGGTCGCGCGCAACCGTCGCCCGGCGAGCGCGGCCGACACGGACGTTCGTCGTCTGCACAATCACGGTCGGCCGCCGCGTGCGCGCGCGGCGAGGAGACGGCTGCGTGCGCGCGACCACCGGACGCGCATCCGATCGCCACGGCAGCCAGCCCCCGAGCTCTTGCCCTGGTGCTCGCGCACCGCGCACCGGGGACGGGGACCCCGAGCTCTTGCCCGGGTGCTCGAGCACCGCGCGCGCCCGCTCTGCCGGCTGACGCAGATTGCCGCGACGTTGCCGGAACGCGGCGGAAGAGCGTCGCGCTCGAGCCGGCCGAACGGCATCCGCGGATCCGAAGCGGGCGACCTCTGGGAGCCTGCCGGGGTGGCGGAGGCGCTCTACCAGCCCTTTCCGATCCCCGGCCCGGCGCGCGGCCACGTCTGGCATCACGTCCCCGCGACCCGCCGGCCCCGTCATTTCCACGCCGAGCCCGAATTGAACTTCGTCGCCGCTGGCCGAGCGGCGTTCGGGTTCGGGACCTCCACCATCTCCGTTTCCGCGGGCGACCTTCTGTGGTGGCCCCCCGGCCAGGACCACGTGCTCCTGGATGCGACGGCGGACCTGGACCTGTTCGTCATCGGGGTGACGCCGGCCTTCTCGGAGCGCGTCCTGACCGGCCGTGATTCCGTGGCGTCGGCGGGCGCGGCCCGGCTGCGGCTGGATGCCGACGCCCTGCGGACGCTGCGGAGCGCGTGCGACGCTCGACTGACGGGCGGAGATCCGGCGGCGATCGAGCGGCACGTCGGCGACCTTTGGCGCGACGCGCACTGCTTGCGCGCTCGGGCTTCCGACCGCCACCCGCTGACGGCGCGGGCGCTCCGCGCGCTGATGGGAAGCCCCGACTTGAAGCGCGACGAGCTGGCGCGCCTGATTCACGGCAACGCCAGCGAGGTGAGCCGACACTTTCACCGGGACCTGGGCCTGACGCTGGTCGCGTACCGCACCCGCCTCCGGTTGCTCAGATTCATCGAACGCGTCGAACACGGCGACAGCAGCTTTCTGGCGGCTGCCATCGAGGCCGGCTTCGGCAGCTATTCGCAGTGTCACCGGGCATTCCAGCAGGCGTTCGACTGCACCCCGCGCGTCTTCTTCGGGATGGGCGTCAGCGAACAGATGAAGGGCCGCTTCGCCCCGCTCTGACCGGCGCGGTCGCCCGCGCTCAATCGCCCCGGCTGGTCGGCGAACTCGTCCCTGACCGACGCCATGCGAACTCCCTCGCTGCCAGATGCGGGGGCGGATGCACGACGTCACCGGCGAGCTCGATCCGACGCCACGCCGTGCGTCGCGGGCGTCGCCTGCCGGCGCACCGCGAGCACGCTCTGCGTCGCTGACGATCCGTTCAGGGCCGGGGACTCGAGCCCCGGCTGTTGCTTGGGCGCGGGCAGGTTTGTCCGGCAAGCAACAGGTGGCGGGGGCTCACCCCGGTGAATTCGCGCATTTAGCTGGAACGTAGTGTTGGCCCGGTTACTGCTTTGTCACTGGGTGTGCCTGTGAAAAACCGCAAACCTCGAGCGATCGGGGGGCGCAAAGCCAACGGGACTCTTCGAGTCGGCCGGGTTGCCTCAGGAGAAAAAACCCACATGCGAGACCTCGGGAAGCGAACACTGCAAATCAGCATCGGACTCGGGGCCATCGTCGGCCTCATCGGATGCGGCGAGCAGGCGGGTGACGTTCAGGCAGC
>JAICYS010000387.1 GCA_025934105.1 Myxococcota bacterium
GCCACCGGCGGTGCCGGCCGCCGCCGTCGCGGCCGCACCGCACCACCCCGTCGAGGTGGTGCAGCTTTCGCCGCCCCCCGCCGCTGCGCCGGCCGCCGCCGAGGTCCTCTCGCGGCCGCCGGGCCAGACGGCGCCCGGCGGCAAACCGGCCAGCGCGGCCCGCCCGCATCACCGACGGCCCGAGCACCCGCATCGCGCCACCGGCCCCAGCCTCGAAGGTTCACACCGGAATCAGCGCTCCGGTCACCGTCGTGTTGGCCGGTGAGGCCAGCCAGGCGATGGTCTCGGCGATCGCCGCCGGCGGCGTCCATCCCGACACGTCGGCGCCCGGCATGGCGGCGCGGTTGGCGGGCGTGTCGATGGTGTCCGGAAGGACGGCGTTGACCAGGATGCCGGCCGGGCGCAGCTCGGCGGCCATCGACCGGGTCATCGCGACCACCGCCGCCTTGGCCGCCGCGTAGGCGAGCTTCTGCGCCGGCGGGTCCAGCGCCACCCGCGACCCGACGTGGACGATGCGGCCGCCGCGCGCGCCCTGCCCGATTCGCCGCGCCGCCTCGCGCCCGGCCAGGAACGCCGTGACCGCGTTGATCCGCCACTGAGCCTCGAACGCCTGCAGCGTGGTCGCCTCGAGCGGCGCCATCAAGAACCCGCCGGCCACCTGCACCGACGCCCACAGGCCGGGCAAGGCCGCGTAGTAGCGGGACACGGCCGGCTCGTCGGTGAGGTCCAGCTCGCGCCGCGACGGCGTGTGGCAGCGGGCGCCGCGCGCCCGCAGCGCTTCGACGACCGCCGGCCCCAACCCGCCCGCGGCGCCGGTCACCACCACCTCGCACCCTTCCAAGAATCGGTCCATCGGCGTCTCCTGTTCGAAGAGAGGATGATGCAGGACGCGCGGCAGATCGGCTACCGTGCGGGGCGGACAAGCGCGATGAACGTCAACGGCAAACCGATGCGGACGATCTGGGCGACGGAGGACCAGGTGGAGATCCTGGACCAGACCCAGCTCCCCCACGAGCTGGTCATTCGCAGGCTGCGAACGGCGGACGACGTCGCCCGCGCCATCCGGACCATGCAGGTCCGCGGGGCGCCCCTGATCGGCGCCGCCGCTGCTTACGGCGTCTGGCTGACCGCCCGCGCCGATCCCTCCGACGGCGCGCTGGAGGCGGCGGCGCGGGCGCTGCTGGCCACGCGCCCGACGGCGGTGAACCTCCGCTGGGCGCTGGAGGCGATGACCGCGGCGCTGCGGCCGGTCCCCCCGCCGCAGCGAGCGGGGGCGGCGCGGGCCGCCGCCGACCGGATCGCCGACCAGGACGTGGCCGTCAACCGCGCCATCGGCGAGCATGCGCTGGCGCTGCTGCGGGCGCTGGAGCCGCGCCGGCCGCGGGGCGGGGGTGCGCCGCCGCGGTTGAACGTGCTGACCCACTGCAACGCCGGCTGGCTGGCCACCGTCGACCGAGGCACGGCGCTGGCGGGCGTGTACGCGGCGCACGACGCCGGGCTGCCCATCCACGTCTGGGTCGACGAGACCCGCCCGCGCAACCAGGGGGCGGCCCTGACGGCCTGGGAGCTGGGGCAACAGGGGGTTCCGCACACGGTCATCGTCGACAACGCCGGCGGACACCTGATGCAACGGGGCGAGGTCGACGTCGTCGTGGTGGGCACCGACCGAACAACGGCGGCCGGCGACGTCGTCAACAAGGTCGGCACTTACTTGAAGGCGCTGGCCGCGCGCGATTGCGGGGTGCCGTTCTACGTGGCCGCGCCCTCGTCGTCGATCGACTGGCGGATCGACGACGGCCGCGACATCGAAATCGAGGAGCGCGCCGCCACCGAGGTCACCGAGATCGCCGGCCGCGCCGAAGGGGGCGCGCGCGTGACGGTGCGGCTGACGCCCGCGGGGGCGCCGGCCGCCAACCCGGCCTTCGATCTGACGCCGGCGCGTCTGGTCACCGGCCTGATCACCGAGCGCGGGGTCGCGCCGGCGTCGCGCCAGGGGCTGGCGGCGCTGTTCCCCACCGAGGGGGCGCGCCGCTCATGACGGCGTCCCGAGCCCGGCGGGAAGTTCTGCAGACCGTCCGCTGGCTGGAAGAGCGGCGCCTCTACACCGGGACGTCCGGGAACGTCTCGTGCCGCGTCGACGCCGGGTTCCTGGTGACGCCCACCGGGATCGCCTGCGACGCGCTGGCCGCCGGCGACATGGTCCACGTCGGGCTGGACGGGCGCGCGCGCGGCCCGCTGCTGCCGTCCAGCGAGTGGCGGCTGCACCGGGACATCTACCAGAGTCGGCCGGAGGTCGCCGCGATCGTGCACACGCACTCGCCGTTCGCGACCGCCCTCTCCTGTTTGCGCCGGCCGATCCCGGCCTTTCACTACATGGTGGCCAAGACCGGCGGCGGCCAGCTGCGCTGCGCGCGCTACGCGACCTACGGGACGGAGGCGCTGTCGAAGAACGCGCTGGCGGCGCTGGCCGGACGGCGGGCCTGCCTGCTCGCCAACCACGGCGTCGTCGCGCTGGGGGCGGACGCCGCCGCGGCTCGCCTGCTGGCCGAGGAGATCGAGCTCCTGGCCCTTCAATTCGTGGTGGCCCGGTCCGCCGGCAAACCGGCGATTCTGCCCGCCGCCGAGATGAACCGCGTCGCCCGCAAGTTCGCCGGCTACGGACAGCCCTCTTCCCGGAAACGGCCTGGAAACCCGACGCCGACCGGGGCTTGACGCCACGCTCACAACGTGGGCGGCTCGACCACACGTGGCGTCGCTTGCGGCGCGTTGGTTGACGTCGGCGGTCATTTTTTCTGACAAGGCCGGGCCGGCCCGGACAAGCTAAGATGTGAACGTGAGTCACCTCAGACTGGTCCCGACGGCGTCTCCGCAGGAGATTGCCGACGAGGCCTGTTTGGACGCGTTCCAGCGCGAGGTCGACTACGTCTTCCGCGCGCTGCGGCGGCTCGGCGCCCCGCCCGGCGAGGTCGAGGATCTGGCGCAGGAGGTGTTCCTGGCGCTGCGCGGCTCGTGGGCCGACTACGACGCCAGCCGGCCGCTGCGCCCCTACCTGTTCGGGATCGCGTTTCGGATCGCGGCCGCCCACCACCGCAAGCGGAGCCGCGAGGTCACCCTGGGGGTGGTCGAGGTGGACGACCTGTCACCCAAGCCGGACGACGCGCTTCAATCGAAGCAGGCCCGCATCCTGGTGCTGGCCGCGCTCGAGAAGATCCCGCTCCCGCGGCGCGCTGTTTTGGTCATGCACGACATCGATGACGTTCCGATGGGTGAGGTCGCGCGCATATTGTCGATTCCGCTTTTCACGGCGTACTCGCGCCTGCGCAAGGCACGGCGCGAGTTGGAGGCTGCGGTTCGGCGGATGATGAGGGAGGCGGACGCCCGATGAGCATTTCACGAAATGGTTTCTCCCTGGAGGTGCGGGCCCTGCTCGACCGAGAGCGGGAGATTCTGCCCGTGCCGGCCGCCGTGCGTGCCCGTGCGCTGGCACGCGCGCGCGCCGCCGTCGAGGCGGGGAGCCACCGGACGACCTACGCGGTGCGGGTGGCGCGGCCGC
>JAICYS010000024.1 GCA_025934105.1 Myxococcota bacterium
CGTCGAAATAGCGTCAACGCCGAGGCCGACAAGCCGCGCTGGACGCGAGGCGCGACGACGAGGAATACCGGTAGGTATTGTGAGGAGAAGCAACGAAGCGTCCGGCGCCGATTGTCGGCCGAACGTGACGCTATTTCGACGGCGGTGCACTAGCTGGCCGTCGTTTGGCGCTGCCCGGCCGCCACCTGCTCGACCAGCCGCCGCAAGCGAACCGTGTCGATCGGTTTGTCCAGGTGCTGGTTCGAGATGTTTTCCAGAAACGAGCGCGCCGAGACCGTGAACGCGCCGCCGCTCATGAACACGATGCGGTCGGCGGCGGCCTGGTCCGTCTTGACCAGCTCCGCGTAAAAGTCCATGCCGGTCATCTCGGGCATCATGAGATCGCACAGGATCAGCTGGAAGCTCTCGCCCGAGCGCAGCCGCGCCAGCGCCTCCTGCGCGCGCGTGACGGCCGTGACCCTGTGGGGCGCCAGCAGCCGGCCCAGCACCCGCCCCAGCGCCGGTTCGTCCTCGACGATCAGCACCGAGCAGGCGCGGCCGGGCACGGACGGCGCGGGCGGGGCGACCGGCGTCTCTTGGGTGCGGCCGGATCTGGCCCGCGGCAAGAAGACGCGGAAGGTGGTCCCTTCGCCGATCCGCGTCTCCACCTCGATGCGCCCCTTCATGGCCGTGATCAGGCGGTGACAGATGGCCAGCCCCAGCCCGGTGCCGACGCCGATGGGCTTGGTGGTGAAGAACGCGTCGTAGATGCGCGGCAGCACCTCCGGAGGGATGCCGGTCCCGGTGTCGCTGACCTCGACCAGCACCATGGTCCCTTCCGAGCGCGTCGCCACCGTGATGGTGTTCTGGTCGACGCGTCCCTCCGGGATGGCGTGGGCGGCGTTGACGATCAGGTTCAAGAAGACCTGCCCGAGGCGGCCGTCGTTTCCGTCGACCGGTGGAACCTTGCCGAACTTCAAGACCACCCGCGCGCGCTGGCGCAGCTCGTTGCGGGCCATCCGCAACGACGATTCGAGCACGCGGTGAATGTCCAGCGCCTCGCGGCGGTCGTCCTCCGGGCGCGAAAAGACCCGCAGGTCGCGCACGATCGATCGAACGCGCTCGGACGCCTCCTCGGCGTCGCGGAGCGCGTCGCGCAGCGACGCCAGCCGGGGCCGCAGCTCGCCGCCCAGGCCGTCGGCATCGCGCGACAGGTCCTCGAGATCGCTGCGGAGGATGTGCAGGTTCCCGGCCACCACCGAGAGCGGGTTGTTGATCTCGTGCGCCACGCCGGCGGCCAGCGTCCCCATCGAGGCCATCCGCTCGGACATCAAGAGCTGCTCTTGGATCTGACGCCGCTCGGCGCGCATGGCGGCCTCGCGGATCTCGCGCTCGATGGCCGCCACCAGGCGTTTGAGGTGGCCCTTCAGCAGGAAGTCGTGAACGCCGGTGCGCATGGCCTCGACGGCAATCTCCTCGCCGACGGTGCCGGAAACGATGATGAAGGGGATGTCCAGGTTCAGGTCGCGGACCACGGCAAACGCCTCCGGCGCGCTGAACTCCGGTAACGAGTGGTCCGAGATGATGACGTCCCAGGGCTCCCCCGAGAGGGCGTCGCGCAGCTCCCGCTCGGTCAGCACGCGCTTCCAGACCGGCACATAGCCGCCGCGGCGGATCTCGCGCAGGGAAAACTCCGCGTCGTCCGGGTTGTCCTCGACGATCAGCACCCGGAGCTGCTTAGGCGCCGAAGGGTCGACCGAGCTGTCAGTTCGTGCCTGTTCCATGCGCCGTCGGTCGATCGCGGCGAGCTCGGCTGGTACAAACCATCGCGCCGCTCAATTGCACGCGTGTATCATCGGCCAACTCGACGTTGCTGCCAACATTAAAACGAGCAATGGCCGTCCTGCCGCGCGCCTTCGGCCGTTCGCGCCGCCTTCATTGGGGAGTCATTGCGCTTTCTGGGCGCTCTCGTCGGTGCGCGTGGCTGCTCTCGGCACTCTCGCCGGCGAGCGTGCGGCGGACGGTTTCGAAACTGACCGGCGGCGAGTTTCGAAACCAGCGGGAACGATCGCGCCGTCGCCTGTCGTCCGTGGCCTGTCGTCCGTGGCCTGTCGTCCGTCGCCTGTCGTCCGTCGCCTGTCGCTTTTCGGCCGCCCGTCGTTTCGGGAGTCGCCGGCCATCGTGAATCATCGGTGATGTGTCGTCGGCGTGATCGGCGGCCACGTCGGCGGCGACGGGCCGCCCTCGGCCGTAGCCCCGATGCGCGCGGGCCCCGAGGCCGTGCTAGGTCTGGCAGATGAAAAAGCCGGTCTGTGTGGTGGCGGGGGTGGGGCCAGGAAACGGGACGGCGCTGGTCCGTCGTTTTCACGCCGAAGGCCACGCGGTGGCGATGCTCGCGCGCTCGACGGAGTTGATCGACGCGCTGGCCCGCGAGCTCGACGGGACGCGCGCCTATGCCTGCGACGTGGCCGACGCGGCTGCCGTCGAGCGAACGTTCGCCGCCGTCTCGGCTGAGCTGGGGCCCGTGGAGGTGCTGGTCTACAACGCGGGAACGGGCGTCTGGGGGACGGTCGAGGAGGTGACCGCGCAGCAGTTCGAGAACGCCTGGCGCGTGAACACGCTGGGCGCGTTTCTCGCCGCCAAGCAGGTGATCGGTCCGATGAAGGCGGCCGGCCGGGGAAGCATCGTCTTCGTCGGAGCGACGGCGTCGCGGCGGGGCAACGTCAGGACCGCCGCGTTCGCGCCGGCCAAGGCCGCCCAGCGCAGCCTGGCCGAGTCGATGGCCCGCCATCTCTGGCCGGCCGGCATCCATGTCGCCGTCCTGATTCTGGACGGGGTCGTCGACCTGCCGCGCACCCGCCAGATGATGCCGGACAAGCCCGACGACTTTTTCATCGCACCGGCCGACGTCGCCGAGGCCGCGGTCCAGCTGACCAGGCAGCCGCGCTCGACCTGGACGTTCGAGCTGGAAGCGCGCCCATTCGGCGAGCGCTGGTGAGATTGAAGCTGGTGGCCCCGCCCCCTGGGGGTTATGTTGTACAAGTCCGCTGGCGGCGGCGATGGCGCCGGGTTCGTGGAAATTAGCCCGCCCGCCGGCGTTCGAGCCAACGTGGCAAACAACCGGCCCTCAGCGACCGACAATCCAGCGGTGCTGGCCGTCGACGATCGACCGGCGAACCTGATCGCGCTCGAAGCGCTGTTCGAGCCCCTGAACGTCCAGCTGTTCAAGGCCACTTCGGGCCGCGAGGCGCTGCGCCTGGCGGGTGAACGCCGCTTCGCCGTCGCGCTGGTCGACGTCGTGATGCCCGAGATGGACGGCTTCGAGACGGTGCGCCGCCTGCGCGAGCTGCCGCTGTCGGCGCTGACGCCCGTGATCCTGTTGACCGCGTTCGAGTTCGACCCGCGGCAGATCGAGTCGCTGCAGGGAACCGCGCTGGTCGATTACGTCGCAAAGCCGCTGCCGCCCGGGCTGCTGCGCGGCAAGGTCGAAGCGCTGGTGTCCTTGTATCGTTTTCGAGAGGCGCTGGCCGCCAAGGACCGGGACATCGCCATGCTCGCGCACGACCTGCAGACGCCGCTGGCGTCGATCAGCGCGGGGACCGATCTGCTGTTGCGGGCAGCCGATGCCGAGCGGACCCGCAACGTCGCCCTCCGCGTCGTCCAGAGCGTCTTCCGCATGAGCAGCATGGTGTCGGACCTGACGGACTATGCGCGCGCCGGACAGGGCCCCATCCCGGTGAGAGTCAGGCCGGTCGATCTGGGCCAGATCGTCGAGCAGGTCGCCGGCGAATGCCGGCAGCTCGAACCGGTGGACCGGATCCGCGTCGAGAACTCGGGCGATTTGCGGGGGCAGTGGGACCCCGATCGGCTCAGTCAAGCCATCACGAACGCCGTGGTCAACGCCCTCCGGTACGGCGAGGGCGAGGTCCGCGTGCGGGTGCGCGACGCCGGCGCCGTCGTGAACGTCTCGGTCCACAACGGCGGCCCGCCCATCCGCGCCGATCAGCTGGCGTCGATCTTCGAGCCGTTCCAGCGCGCGACCGAGGTGGGCAAGGGGCTGGGCCTGGGCCTCTTCATCGTGCGCGCGATCGTCGACGCGCACGGGGGCGTGGTCGACATCTCTTCGTCGGCCGAGGCCGGCACCACGCTGGTCCTCCGCCTGCCGCGCCAATCGGCCGTCAGCCCCTGACAAGAGCGGCCAGCGGGCGACCCCGGCCGGCGCGGCTGCGCGCGCGACGGTGGGGCCGCTGGCGCAGGCGCGCCATTCAACCAAGCCTCGGACCGCGCGCAAGGTCGCGAATTGGCAGCGCTGGAACCAGCTCCGCCTAGAGATTCGAGGCCATCCGCGCGCCTCCTGTAAGCGCCGGCCGGCCCGGACTCGGCCAGTGTGGCGGCTTCACGCGTTGCCGGAGGAGCCCATGTCACGCCTGCGACTGACCTTCCTTGTCGTGTTTGCGTCGCTGTCCTCGACGTCGTGCGGCGCGCCGCCGAACGGCGGCGAGACAGAGCGGAGCGGCGCGCTCAGCGCCCAGGACCGGCTGACCGCCTGCAACTCGGACCCGCGCGTGGTGGCCGGTCTGGTCTCGCCGCAGATCTGCGCCGGCGCGGATATCTTCTTCCGCGAGACGTTCGACGGGAACGGCCGGACCTGTGGGACCTGCCACTCTGCGTTTCACAACTTCACCATCGACGGACCCTTCGTGCAGAACCTGAAGGCCACCAACCCGAACGATCCGCTGTTCGTGGCCGAGAACAACCCGGCGCTGGCCGCGCTGGAGACGCCGTTCCTCGAGCAGAACGGCGGCGTTCTGGAGAACATCGACGGGTTCGAGGACCTTCAGAACAAGTTCGTGGTGCGCGGCGTGCCGCACCTGCTGGCGCTGGCCACCAGCATCGCGCCCGACCCGGCGGACGGCGAGGGGGTGCCGCCCAAGTCGCGCGTCGGCTGGGGCGGCGACGGAGCTCCCGGCGACGGCTCGCTGCGCTCCTTCCTGAACGGAGCCATCATCCAGCACTACCCGAAGACCACGGCCCGCCAGCCCGGCGTCGACTTCCGCCTGGCCACCGACCAGGAGCAGGATCTGGTGCTGGCCTTCCAGCTGAACCTGGGCCGCCTCAACGAGATCGACATCAATCAGGTGAACATGTTCGACGCGGCCGCCAACGAAGGACGCCGCGCGTTCATTGACCCGGCGCGCGGCCGTTGCAACGAGTGCCACGCCAACGCCGGGGCCAACTCGCTGCCGTCGGGGCTGAACCGGAACTTCGACACGCGCACCCGGCTGGTGAACACCTTCTCGTCGGTGCCGGCCGTGTTCGACGGCGGCTTCGGCGGCCAGGGACTCACCCAGCCGAACTTCGACGCCGTCAACGCCGGTTTTTTGAACTCGTACGGCGACGGAACCTTCAGTACGCCCCCGCTCATCGAGGCGGCGGACACCGGCCCGTTCTTCCACACCAACACCTTCACCAACATGGAAGGCGCGGCCGGCTTTTACCGCAGCTTCCCGTTCTCCGGATCGCCGGCCGACAACATCCTGGCCCAGAAGTTCGGTACGCCGGTCAGCTTCAGCAACGACGACGCCAACCTGATCGCCAGGTTCCTCCGCGGCCTGAACGTCGCGCTCAACCTGGACATGGCCCAGCAGCGCCTCACCGCCGTCCAGACCTTGGCCAATCAATTTCACGACACGGGCGCCGACGTGCAGAAGGGCCTCATGCAGCTGGCCGAAAACGAGCTCGACGACGCCCTGTCGGTGCTGACCGATCAGGCGACCACCCAGCCCTTCTATCCGGTGTCGGTCGATCGCATCGGCCTCGCCAAGCAAGAGATCGACGCCGGCCTGTCCGCCACCCACTGGTCGACGCGCCAGAGCCACGTCTCGACGGCCTCGTCCCGCGTTCAAAACGCCCGCGACCAGATCGGCTCGAACATCACGTTCCGCCTGGGCGCCTCAGACCTGATGTTCTAATGCCCGTGTCGATCCCGTCGAATGTCCGGGGCCCGTCGGGCCCGGTGACGCTGGTGAAGGTCTTCTCCGCGACCACCGCCAATGCCCGGGCGGTGATGGGCGACCGGATCGCCGCCTGGCTGGCCGGCCACCCGTCGGTGACCGTGCTCGACACCGTGGTGACCGCCTCGTCCGACCGCGCGTTTCACTGCTTGTCGATCGTCCTGCTCTGCGCAGGGCCGGCGCTGGCCGGGTGAGGCGCCGGCCGGGCGACGTCCGCCGCCACGACACGGCGCTGCCCGACGCGCCCGCCGTCGGGCGCCCAGGGCCGCTATTTCTTGGTCAGCTTGACGTAGAAGTCCTCCGAGGTGACGTTCGCGAAGGGGCCGGTCCAGAACTCGAACCCGACGGCGACGGCGCGCACCGTGTCGCCCGGCAGCTTGAGGCCGCTGGTGGTCGCGCCGCGCATCTGCGCGTCGTTGATGAAGTCCATGACGTTGAACTCGAAGTCGCAGGCGTCTTGCCCTTCGGTGCGGACGTAGTTGACGATGGGCGCCGAGTTGACGGTGCCGTACCGGATGTTCCAGGTGCCCGGCTCGTTGGCCACTGTGACGTTGCTGATGACGGTGTTCCCCGCCGGCTGCCGTCCCGGCGGGTCGCGCAGCCACACCATCAGGTAGGACTGGAAGGCCGACGACGTTCCCAGCCAGATGTCCCAGGCCGCGTTGTGTTGCCCGCCGTTCGGCGAGCTCCACTTCCAGCCCGTCCACAACTGGTCGATGGTCGTGTAGGCGGCCGGCAATCCGCAGTCGCCGTGCGCGGCGTTCTCGGAGTAGCGGCCACAGTAGACGGCCGGGTATCCGATCGGCGTTCCGTCGGGGGTCGACGTCCCGGCCGCGCTGGTGACGGTGAAGGACGTTCCGTTGTACGAAACGTCGCTGCTGGTCCAGCCCGTGCCCCACCAGTTCGTGATGAATCGATAGGTGGCGCCGTCGCGGGTCACGTCGGTCCCGAAGAACTGCGCCGTCGATTCGCCCTGGACGGACTGGGCCGGTGTGCCGAATCCTGGCGCGCCCGAGGTCGGTCCCACGCCGCAGCCCGACGAGCTGCCGCCGGCGCCGGGGCTGGCGCCGCCGCTGCCGGTCGGGCTGGCGCCGCCGCTGCCGGTCGGACTGGCGCCGCCCGTGCCGCCGGGCGTGGCGCCGCCGCTGCCGGTGGGGCTGGCGCCGCCGCTGCCCGTCGTCGTCGTCGAGGGCGCGCTGGATCCACAAGCGCCGAGCGTGAAAAGACCAGCCAAAGCCAGGATTCGTGTTGCGTCAAGCGAGGCTCGATTCACAGCGACCTCCTCGGTCGGGGGGGGACGGCGACTTTACCCCGAACGACGGCCCGGACGCCCCGAGAGGGCGCCCGACGGAGAATCTGCCGCGCCCCGACGCCCCGGCAGAGCGAATCGCGCGCCGCAGATCGCCCGCGCTCAGGAGGCGCGGACGAACGGGGGCTGAGGGGCGCCGGCCGGCGTGGCGACGATCTGGTAGAGGTTGTGCTCGCGCGTTCGGAAATAGGCGGCGCTGACCATCAGATAGAACTTCCACGTCCGATAGAACGCGTCGCCGTACTTGGCCCGCAGGCGCGGCCAGGCAGCGTCGAAGTTGGCCCACCAGGCCATCAGCGTCCGATCGTAGTGCGGCCCGATGTTCTGGACGTCCTCCGGGACCAGGATCTGCTCCATCGCCGTCGCGAGCTGGCCCAGCGTCGGGATCGCGGCGTTGGGAAAGATGTACTTGTCGAACCAGGGATCGATGTGGGTGCGGGCGGTGGCGCCCCCGATGGTGTGAACGAACACCCGTCCGCCCGGCGCCAGCAGGCGCGCCGCCAGTTCCATGTACGGCCGGTGATTCTTGGGGCCGACGTGCTCCATGAGTCCGATCGAGACGACGGCGTCGTAGGTCCCGGTGGCCCGGCGGTAGTCGTCCAGCCGGATCTCGACCGGCAGGGCCGCGTAGTGTTCCTTGGCCCAGGCGGCCTGCTCGCGCGAGACCGTGTACCCGACCACCTGGGCGCCGTAGCGCTCGGCGGCGAAGGCCGCGAAGCCCCCCCACCCGCAGCCGAGATCCAGCACCCGCATCCCGGCCTCGAGGCCGATCTTCCGGCAGACCAGATCCAGCTTGGCCTCCTGGGCGGCGTCCAGCGAATCGGTGTTCTTGAAATAGGCGCAGGTGTAGACCATGCGCGGCCCCAGCATCTCGCGATAAAGATCGTTGCCGGCGTCGTAATGCCGCTCGCCGACCTCGAACGCGCGCGTGGCCTGCAGGTTGAAAACGCGCGACCGCACGACCTGCACGCGCAGAGCCCAGCTCTTGGCCAGCACGTCGTAGAGGCGCGCGCGCACGACGCGTTCGATGAGCTGGTCGAGGGCCTGGCAGTCCCACCACCCCTCGGTGAAGGATTCGCCGACGCCGATGGTGCCGTCGCGCAAAATCCGCTGGTAAGTGCGCGCGTCGCGCACCTGAATGTCCCAGGGCGCGTCGTCGCCGATGGTGACGCCGGCGCGGGCCAGCGCCTCGCGGATGACGTCCTCGGCGTTGCGGTCGAGGGAAGAGCCGAGCTTACGAGCGAGATCGATCATGAGGCGGACACCCTGACACGCTGACGCGCGGCCCACCACTCGGCCAGCGCCAGCCCCGCGTCGACCAGCCGCGGGGCGGGCAGGCGGGCGCCCGAAAACATCCAGGCGAAGCCCCGCGCCACCGCCCGCCGGGCCAGCCGCGAGCGGGGCGCAACGGTGCTGGTCGACGGACCGCGCAGGAGCGCGGCCGCCTCGCGCGCCCGGAAGACCCGCGCGTAGTCGGCCATCACCGGGTGAGCGCGCAGGCGGCCCGGATAACTCTCCGGCGCGCCGGCCAGGATCGCTTCGCCGGCCAGACGGCCGGAAAGGACCGCCGGCAGGATTCCCTCGGCGGTGAGCGGCTGCGCGAGCCCCAGGCTGTCGCCGCACAGGAGCGCGTTGCCGCGCACGGCGCCGTCGACGTGCGCGGGGTCGAAGAGGTAATACGCGTGCCCCTTGACGGCGTCGAGCGCGGCGGCCGCCTCGGGGGGGACGTGCCCAGCCTCGGTGAAGTACTGGCGAGCGCGCTGCCAGGCGGCTCGCACCTCGTGCGGCTCGACGGTGCCCGAGCCGACGTTCAGCCAGTCGGTCTTGGGAACGTTCCACGAGTAACCGCGCAGATCCTCGTGCAGGAGCAGCTCGGGCTCGCCGTCGCGGCCGGCGCGGGTGGCGGCGATGGCGGCGGGATCGGCGGCAAACTCGTGCTCCTGCACGCCGACCGGGCCACTCGGCCGCTTCGGCGCCAGGACGCGCGCGACGGGGCAGTGCGTGCCGCCCGCGCCCACCAGATGCCGCGCGCGCAGGCCCGCCACCGTCCAGTGCCCGTCGTCGCCCGGCTCGCGCGCGACCTCCTGGACGGCGGTGCCGAGGTGCAGCTCGGCGCCGCTTCGTCGCAGCAGGAAGTCGTCCAGCTCGAAGCGGCGAATGAACCAGCCGTGGCTGGGGATGGCGCGTTCCTCGCCGCCGTAGCTGACGTGGCACGTCCGCCACTCCCACAGACCGCCGGGATAGTCGCGGGGCGCCAGCTCCAGCGCGTCCCAGATGGGCGCCGAGATCCATCCGCCGCACAGCTTGACGCGCGGGAACTGGGCGCGATCGAGGATCGCCACCCGGGCGCCCCCGCGCGCCAGCACGCGCGCGCAGGTGCTGCCGGCCGGACCGCCACCGACGATGATCGCGTCGTAGATCACGAGGCTGGTACATTCGTCCGCCCGGCCGAGAAGTCAACCCAATCCGACGCGGTCGTCGCGCGGCGATGGCTCGGAAACCCATCCGCCGGCGGCCCCGCGCGCGGGCCGCTGCCCGACGGAGAAGCCGCAGCCACGAGCCACTTCACGTCAGCGGGTAAGCCGCCGCCGTCCAGCGCGGAGGAGATCCACGCCGGGGGGGCCGGCGGCTGGATTCGACGCAGTTCGAATCGAGACGCTGAACGTCAGGCACGCGGAGCCTTCCTTCGCGGCGTGCCGGGTTCCACCAAGCGGACGATGCGTCCTGGTTCTGGCCAAGCAGGGAAGCGGCGCGCGCTGGCGGGGCGCGGCGTGCCCGCCAGCCCCGCCGGCGCTCCAGCGACCGTGGGCGAGAACCCGGTCGTGACGGGCCGCGGCGCCTTCCCGGCGTCGGTCCTTTTTCAGCTTTCTGGGTTCCAGAAATGAGTGCGCGGACCTCCCGTCCGGGGCGGGCGCCGAAAATGATGAGCAAAAATTTGGACCAGATCGACAAACAAGAGGGCGGTTTCGATCCGCTTTGATCGCTGAACAAAGGGGCCTACAGATGAGATCCGGTCGATTTCTTTCCGTGATGGGGGCTCTGGCCCTTCTCTTTGGGGGCTGTGGCGCCGGACAGGGGTCCGGACCGTCGACCGGATCGGGCGGAACGCCCGCGACCGGGGGCAGCAGCTCCGGCGGACAGGTCGGCTCCGGCGGTTCGACCGCCACCGGCGGCTCGGGAACCGGTGGAACGCCCGGCAGCGGCGGCGTGACCGGCAGCGGCGGAAAGGGCGGCACGCCCGGGACGGGCGGAACGATCGGATCAGGCGGCAGCTCGGGATCGGGTGGTGGCGCCGGGGCTCACGGCGCCGGCGGCAGCGCCGGAGCGACCGCCAGCGGCGGGACGACGGGCGGCGGGGGCAGCGGGGCGGATAACGGCAGCGCCGGCTCCAGCGGCGGCGCGGGCAATGGCGGCGCCGCCAGGCCAAGCGCCGGGTGCAGCAACGCGCAGGGCCTGAAAACGATCACCACCGGCGGCATGTCGGTGGCCAGCGGCCTTCCCACCTCGACGAGACTGAAGATCACCAGCGGAGGTTCGAGCCGCGAATACATCATCGACATTCCGGCGGACTACAATCCGACGCACCCGTATCGCCTGATCTTCTCGTGGCACCAGGCGTATGGCTCGGACACCGGGAATGCCATCGGCCAGTATCCCGCCTTTCAGGGGCCGAATTTCGACGCCAAGGACTATGCGTTCTTCGGGCTCCGCCGGGCGGCGACCGCGGCGAACGACACCGCCATCTTCGTGGCGCCACAGGGAATCAGCAACTTTCCTTGGGACTTCAAGCGCGACAGCGTTCTGTTCGACGATTTGCTCGCACTGGTCGACGCGAACCTGTGCATCGACGACAGCCGGGTCTTTTCGACCGGCTTCAGCTTCGGCGCGATGATGAGCTACGCCCTGTCGATCACGCGTCAGACCAAGCTGCGCGGGGTGGTCGCCATGGCGGCGGCCAACTACAACCTTCCCAATGAGCCGACCGATACCAACGTGGCGCCGGTCGCGTACATGGGAACCACCGGGATGAGCGACGGCACTTGTCCGTGGGTCGGCAGCGACTCGGCGAAGCAGGGCGGCAAGTACTGCGTCCTCGCCCACGCTCAGGACAACGGCTGCACGATTCCCTCCAGCATCCCGACCACGACCGCGGGCAGCAAGAAATACCTCTGCTACGACTTCACAGGTTGCAAGGCCGGCTACCCCGTCAAAGTGTGCACGTTCGACGGCGCGCACACGCCGTCCAGCGTGGATGACGGGACCTCCAGCGGAGATGACGGCCTGAAGGCGTTCATTCCGCCGCTGGCCTGGCAGTTCATGGCGCAGTTCTGAGCGCCGCGATTCGCCGCGGAGTCAGGCGAGCCGCCGCCGAGGCATGCGCCTCAGCGGCGCCGGCTCCCCCAACGATCGCAGCCGAACGCTAGGCCGCCTCCGGACGGCCCGTCGTCGGGCATGGTTCGCTGCCGCTCACCATTGCCTTGGGGCAACGCCCTCCTCGGGGACGGCCCGGTCGCGTCCTCGGCTGCATGCCGAGGGGGGACCGGGCTCGGGACCGCGTTCGCCCGGCGGACCGTGGGATGACCGAGCGCGGGCGGGCCGCCAGGGCCCTCAGGTGGGCGGCCAATCCCGCCTATGAGCGACGTCGCCCGCGCCGCCGGGAGGTGAGGGCGAGCAGCGCGACGACGTTCAGCAACGCCAGCGACGTCGAGCGCGAACCCGCGCCGCCGACGCGGCAGCTGCAGCCGCCCTCCGACGAGTGCTCGTCCGAGGTGGGGCTGCCGCCGGAGCCCATGGCACCGCCGCTCGCCAGCGCGCCACCGCCCGTGCCGTCGCCTCCCGCCCCGAGCGAGCCGCCCGAGCCGGTCGCGCCGCCGGAGCCCGTCAGACCACCGGTGCCCGAGGAGCCGCCGGTGCTCGTCGCGCCGCCCGAGCCCGTCGCGCCGCCGGTGGCCGCGCCGCCCGAGCCGGTGGCGCCGCCGAGGCCCGACGAACCGCCGGTGCCCGGCGACCCGCTCCCGGTGCCGTGCAGCGTGGTGACACTCTGGGCATCCAGCGAGATCGTGAGCGAACCATTCGAGGCGGCGACCTTGCCGTCGCTGGCCAGGCTCTTGCTGGCCGACGTGGTGAACCTGTCGTACGAGGAGATGGTGGACCCGTTGATCGACACGTTCAGCGAGGACGACGATGAGTTCGTGTTGACGATGACGACCACGACGTCCGTGCTGCTCTTGTACGCCGACAGATAGACGCCCGACGACGGCGTCGCCGTGGCGTCCACGCGGTAGAAGCCGGGGCGGATGAACTTGGAGAACTGCGCCATGCACCAGCCGCGCTTGCTGACCTTTCCGTTGGTGGAGATGGGGCCGTAGCTTCGGACGATGTACCACCACGTGTACAGGCTGAACTGGCCGTCGACCATCGCGTGGTGCAACTCGGTCGCGACCCCCAGCGCGTTGGGCCACGAGTTCGCGTCCGTCGTGCTGTCCGTGTAGTGCTCGGTCATCCAGCGCTCCTTGCCGGCGCCTTTCTGATCGAACAGCGGATATGGGTAGCTGCTGACCGGCGTACCGTAAAGGTGGGTTCCCAAGACCGCTACGTTGGCCAGCGCCGCCGAGTCGTTGAGGATCGGATCGTAATAGCTCTTGGAGTAATTGAACGACTCGCAGCTGATCAGCTTGGTCGTGATCATCGCGCCGTAATTCAGGATGAAGTCGTGGCAAAGGGCGGGCGTCCAGGCCAGCCAGGTCGACGCGTAGTCGGGCTCGTTCTGAACGCTGATGGCGTAGAGGTTCACGCCCTGGTTCTTCATGTACGAGACGAAATTGTTCAGATGGCTCGCGTACGACGAGAACTGCGAGGAGCTCATCGTCCCCACCGCATTCCAGGGCGTCGCGAACACGATGGCGCCCGCCGCGATGGCCGCCTTCGCCGTCGCCACGTTGGCCGAGTCGGGAGAGCCGTCGCTGACCGGAATCCGCAGCGCCGTGAACCCGAGCTGGCCGTCGCCATTGCCGAAGGCGAGCGTCCTCTCCGCCGCCGTCAGGTCCCCGGCCCAGGCGGCGTGGCTCATGCCGCCAATGCCGCGGATGTACTGCTTCTGACTGCTGAGCGTCACCGTCGCCGTCTGAGCGGACGCCGCGCCCGCGCCACAGAGCAGCGCGACCACCCCCAGCGCCGTCGCGATCGCCGGACGGATGCTTCTCACGTGCCCCCTGTCGCTGCGCGCGGCGCGCCCCCCCTGCCGATTGCGGATTTCGGGACCAGCGGCGTCATGGCTCAGCGTCATTCAGTCTCCTCCAGTCCGCGCCAGTGCACGCAGGGACCGAAAACCGGCTCACGTCACCCGAGGCCGCCCGCGCCCCGAACCCCCGGTCGCCCTCCGCTACACGACGACCACGCAGCGCGACGAATAAGATCGCCGCCAAGCTGGAACCATCCGCGATCTGCTGTGCCCAGGGACAGAGTCGAACTGTCTACACACGGATTTTCAGTCCGTTGCTCTACCAGTTGAGCTACCTGGGCTTGCTGAAGTGGAACAGGTACTTACGCGATCTGGGCGGGCGCCGTCAACCCGGTCTGTTCGCGGCGGTCGAGCGCGTGGGCGGGGCGGAGGTCTGGTTGTCGTCGAGACCGCGTCGTGGCCGGCGGCGATCCCCGGCTGTGCGGCTGCCTGTCGGTGCCGCCGCGCGCTCAGCCGCTTCCGTGCTCGGTCTTGGGGTCCGCCGCGTCGGTGGTCGCGGCGAGAGGCGCCGCGGGGGCGCGCGGCAGGGTCAGGACGAAGCAGGTGTCCAGCGACGCGCGGTCCAGGGCCAGCTGGCCGCCGTGGGCCTCGGCGATGCCCTTCGACACGCTGAGGCCGAGGCCGGTCCCCTTGCCGACGTCCTTGGTGGTGAAGAACGGCTCCATGATGCGGTTCTCGAGGTCCGGCCGGACGCCGGGGCCGCTGTCGACGACGCAAATGCGGACCTGCCGGTCGTCGGCGTCGGCGCGCAGCCGCACCCATCGCAGGCTCTGGTTCTCGACGGCGTCGAAGGCGTTGCTCAGCAGGTTCAGCAGAATCTGCGAGATCTGGACGCTGCGGCAGACGGCCATCAGGTCGGGCGGGATCGGCTCGACGCGCAGGTCGATGGTGTGGTGCCGGAACCGCTCGGAACAGATCTCGATGGTCTCGGCGACGATGCGGGCCACCGACTCGGGGCGCAGCGGGTCGTGCTCGGCGTCGCGCGCGAAGGTGCGCAGCCCGTCGACGATGCGCCGGATGCGGTGAACGGTCGACTCGATGTCGCCGCTGACGCGCTCGAGGGCCTGCAGGTCCAGCGGGGACTGCCGCACCAGGGTCCGCAGCCGGTGGGCGCGCAGCAGGATGGCGGCCAGCGGGTTGTTCACTTCGTGCGCGACGTTGCCGCTCATCTCGCCCAGGGCCGCCATCTTGGCCGAGTAGGCGGCGGTCTGCCGGCTTCGCTCCAGCTCTTGCTGCGCGCACAGGCGCTCGCGCACGTCCTCGCGCAGCGCCCGTTCGGCGTCGGCGTTGGCGCGGCTCAACCGATAGAGCGTGTAGATCGCGATCGCGAACGCCATCACCGCCGAGTACACGTAGTAGTGCGTGGCCGAGAACCCGGGCGGGGGCCGGTGCAGCTGGTGAAAGGCGCGCGAGTGTCCGACGGCGAAGCCGCCCACCGCGAAGGTCACGCCCGCGGCCAGCGCGGCCCGCTCGCCCACGTCGAACAGCGCGAACGGCACGGTCGCCAGCGCGATGAAGACCAGCTCGGCGCCCGAGTCGTGCCCCAGCAGCACGTCGTTGCCCAGCACCAGCACGTTCGACGCCAGCAGGAAGAGCAGCCGCGACCCGGTCTGAAACCCGACCTGGCTCAGCAGGGGAAAACAGAGAAACGCCACGCCGCCCAGCAGGTCTGCGACCACCTCCCAACGCGGCGCTTCCAGCACGTCGAAAGGCGCGCTGCCGAACAGCATGAGGGCGCCGAACAGGGACATGCCGTTCGACAGGCGCACGCGCTTGGCCAGCGATTCGTCCATCCCGGGCCTGATGCCCAGTTCGAGCAGCGCGCGCACGGACGCCCTCAGCCACATGAAGGCGCGAGATCTCGGAACCGTGTCGGGCATCAGGGCGCGGCGTGCCAGAGTCGGCCGACCGGCTGGCGATCCGTCGACGTGGCTCACCCCTACAATAAGTTAATACGGACGAAACGCGCGCGAAACCTCAACTCTGCATGATGGGCCGGGTCGTGCCCGAGGATCTCGCTTCGCGAATGCAAATCGTTCATCATGCGGCTGCCGCGGCGGACCTCGCCGCGCATCCCATGTCCACGCAGGCCGAGGCGGTCGCCTCCACTCACCACCAACCCGCGCACGGGCCCGACCTGGCCAAGCTGGCGCTCGGGGCCATCGGCGTGGTCTACGGCGACATCGGCACGTCGCCGCTCTACGCGATCAAAGAGTGCGTGTCGCTGCCGCACGGCGTGGCCCCGCTGGCGGTCAACATCTACGGCACGCTGTCGCTCATCTTCTGGTCGATCACGCTGGTCGTGTCGGTGAAGTACCTGCTTTGCGTGATGCGCGCCGACAACGAAGGCGAGGGCGGGGTGCTGGCGCTGATGGCGCTGGTGGCGCGCCCGGCCATGCCCGAGGTGACCGGCGCGTCGGGCGACGAATCGGGCGCGCTGCGGGTCTCGACCCGCACCACCTGGACGGGCCTGCGCCGGGGCAAGGTGGTGCTGATCTTGTTGGGCCTGTTCGGCGCGGCGCTGCTCTACGGCGACGGGATCATCACGCCCGCCATCTCGGTGCTGTCGGCGGTCGAGGGGCTCGAGATCGCGACCAGCGCGTTCTCGCCCTTCATCGTGCCGCTCACCTGCGTGATTCTCATCGGGCTGTTCGCGGTGCAAAAGCGCGGCACGGGCGGCATCGGCGCGGTGTTCGGCCCGGTGATGGTGATGTGGTTCGTGTTCATCGGCGCCGCCGGCGTCCCCTGGATCCTGCGCCACCCCGGCATCCTGCGCGCCGCCAACCCGTACTACGCGCTGCATTTCTTCGCCACCAACAAGGGGCACGGCTTCCTGGTGCTGGGGTCGGTGGTTTTGTGCGTCACCGGCGGCGAGGCGTTGTACGCCGACATGGGGCACTTCGGGACGCGGGCCATCCGCACGGCCTGGTACGGCTGCGTCTTCCCGGCCCTGCTGCTGAACTACTTCGGCCAGGGGGCGCTGCTGCTGGAGCATCCCGAGGCGGCGACCAACCCGTTTTACGGACTGGTCTCGGGCGCCTGGCTCTACCCGATGGTCATCATCGCCACCGTCGCGGCGGTGGTGGCCTCGCAGGCGCTGATCTCGGGCGCCTACTCGCTGACGCGGCAGGCGGTGCAGCTCGGCTATCTGCCGCGCGTGACCATCATCCATACCTCCGGCGTCACGGAGGGGCAGATCTACATCCCCGAGGTGAACTGGGCGCTGATGGTGGCGTGCGTCGCGCTGGTGCTGGGGTTTCGCGAATCCAGCGCGCTGGCCGACGCCTACGGCATCGCCGTCACGGGGACCATGGCCATCACGTCGATGCTGTTCTTTTACGTCTGCCGCGATCTGTGGCACTGGAGCCTGTGGCGGTCGACGGGCCTGCTGGCGCTGTTCCTCTGCTTCGACCTGTCGTTCTTCCTGGCCTGCTCGACGAAGATCGCGCACGGGGGCTGGTTCCCGCTGGCGGTCGCGGTCGGCGTCTTCACCGTCATGGTGACCTGGAAGCGCGGGCGGTCGCTGCTGGCCGACCGGATCGCCGCCGATTCGCTCCCCATCGGGATCTTCCTGGCCGACATCGAGGCGACGCGGCCGCACCGGGTGCCGGGGGTGGCGGTCTTCCTGTCATCCACGCGGCGCGGGACGCCGAACGTGCTCTTGCACCACTTCAAGCACAACAAGGTGCTGCACCAGGTGGTGGTCATCCTGTCGATCACGACCGACGCGGTGCCCGAGGTGCCGGTCGACGACAAGGTCCGGGTCAAGAGCTTCGGGCAGGGCTTCTGGGGCGTCACCGCGCACTACGGTTTCAAAGAGAGCCCCGACGTGATGGACGTGCTGCGCCGCTGCAAGGCGCAGGGGCTGCCCGTGAACGAAGCCGACACCAGCTTCTACCTGGGGCGCGAGACGCTGCGTTCGGTGAAGGGGCGGGGCATGGCCGAGTGGCGCAAGGTTCTGTTCCGGTTCCTGTCGCGCAACGCGCGCTCGGCCACCGACTTCTTCGCGCTGCCACCCAACCGGGTCGTCGAGATCGGCGCGCAGATCGAGCTTTAGCTCGCCGGGCGCGCGAACGGCGAGCCCGCCGATCCTTCCGTCTCATTTGTTGCCTTTTCACGCCGTGAAATTGCAACTTGCCAGCCCGTGGTGTTTGGACGATCGTCGCAGAGCCGGACCACCGGTCTGGCTGCCCGGGGATTCGAAGGTGTGGATTGTGGCGGAGGTTGACCCATGGCGATTGCCCCTTTCTTGATCTGCTCGCCGTCCGACCTGGGCCTGGTCGGCACGTCGGCTGCGATGGACCGCCTGCGCGACACCATCCGGCGCGTGTCGCGGTCGGACCGGCCGGTGCTGGTGGTGGGCCCGACCGGGTCGGGCAAGGAGCTGGTGGTGAGCGCGATCCACGCCCAGGGCGATCGCCCCGACGAACCGCTGGTCGACGTGAACTGCGGCGCCATCCCCGAGCCGCTGATGGAGTCGTACCTGTTCGGCCACGAGCGGGGCGCGTTCACCGGGGCGGCGCGGCGGCAGGACGGTTCGCTGACGCTGGTGCGACGGGGAACGCTGTTCCTGGACGAGATCGCCGAGCTGCCACTGGCGCTGCAGACCAAGTTGCTGCGCGTCCTCGAGACGCGCCGGTTCGCGCCGGTCGGATCGGCGGCGGTGATGCCGTTCGCGGGCCGGGTGGTCGCGGCGACGCATGCTTCGCTGCCGGCGCGGGTGGCCGTCAACCTGTTTCGCGAGGACCTGCTCTACCGGCTGGACGTTCTGACCGTGCGCGTGCCGGCTCTCGACGAGCGGATCGGCGACATCCCGGCGCTGGCCGAGCACTTCTGCCGGCAACAGCCGCGGCCGCTGCGGCTGTCGCCGGACGCGGTCGACCGACTGTGCGCGTCGCCGTGGCCCGGCAACGTCCGCCAGTTGCGCAACGTGATCGATCGGCTGGCCGTCTTCTCGGACGGCGAGGTGGTGTCGGCGGAGGCGCTGCGGCCGTTCCTGGACGGCGGCGCCGTCGAGCGCGCCAACGACAACGCCGAATCGAGGCTGGACGCGCTGGTGCAGGCGGTCCTGCGCCTGCCCGGCGGCGACAAGCTGGAAGCCGCGGCCGACGCGATCGTTGCCCACGCCATGGCCGCCTGCGGCGGCAACAAGAGCGCCGCCGCGCGCCTGCTCGGCGTGCACCGCAAGGCCATCGAACGCCGCGTCCGCGCCTGACCGCTGGTCCGGCCGGTGACCCGCCGCCGCCGCGCGGCCGTCAGAACGATTCGTCGGCGAAGCCGCCGCCGGCGCGAAAGGCGGGCGGCAGCGTGCCGCGCTTGAACGGGATCAGCCGGCTCTTGGGCTTGTCCGGGCCGGCGGGCTCGCCGGTCTCCGGGTTGGCGCGCGCGAAGACGACGCCGGGCGGGGCCGGGAAGTCGCGCACCGGCTGCCCCTTGGTTGCGGTGCGCATGAACTCCAGCCAGATGGGCAGCGCGACCTGCCCGCCGGTCGCGTCGTGGCCGATCGGCTTGAAGTCGTCGCGGCCGACCCACACGCCGCACAGCAGGTCCGGCGTGAAGCCGTAGAACCAGGCGTCGCGGTAGTTGGTCGACGTGCCGGTCTTGCCCGCCACCGGCCGGCCCAGGGCCTGGGCCTTCTTGCCGGTTCCGATCTCGATGACGCCCTTCATCATGTCGGTGACGAGGTAAGCCGTCTCGGGCGAGAGCCGTTGCTCTTGCACCGGCGGCGCCGTGTGCTCTTCCAGGACGTGCCCGTCGGCGTCGGTGATCCGCAAGATCGTCAGCGGCCGGACCTGCTTGCCGCCGGCCGGGAACGACGCCAGCGCGTAGGCGGTCTCTTGCAGCCCCAGATCGGCCGTCCCCAGCGCCAGCGACAGCGCGTGCGGCAGCGGCGAGGTGATCCCCAGCGCGCGCATGACGTCGACCACCTTGTCGACGCCCATCTGCGCCACCAACTGCGCCGAGACGGTGTTGATGCTCTTGGCCAGCGCCGTCCGCAGCGTGACGGGCCCCAGGTACTCCGGCTTGTAGTTGTGCGGCGCCCAGACGCCCGAGGCGGTCTTGAACTTGACCGGCGCGTCCCACTTGATGGTCACCGGCGTCATCCCGTGATCGATGGCGGCCGCGTAGACGAACGGTTTGATGGCCGAGCCGATCTGCCGGTGGGCCTGCGTGGCGCGGTTGAACTGGCTGGCGCCGAAGTCGTAGCCGCCCACCTCCGCCACCAGCCGCCCGGTGTGCGGATCCAGCGCCACCAGCGCGCCCTGCATGGCGGGCGTGGTGGCGAGGACGGCGGTCGGCTTGGGCGCGCGCCGGCCGGCGGCGCCGTCGTTGTCGCGAAACTGCACGGCCAGCACGTCGCCCGGCTGGATGCGCGCGTCGCCGGGGCCGTGCCAGGCCAGCACGCGGGCCTCGTCGGGGGGCTCCAGCCGCACGGTCAAACCGCCGGACGCGACCGTCACGGTCTTGCCCACGGCGGTAACCACCGCCGCATAGGTGGTGTCGCGGTCGGTGGGAAAGGCGGGCGGCGCCTTACGGCGCGCGGCCTTCCGCAGGGCCGCCCGCGCCTCCAGCGTGGCGAAGCGGGCCGTCGGCTCGCGCAGGTGCGCGCCCGGTTTGGTGGCGTCGACCAGCGCCGCCTCCGGTTCGGGGACGCCGACCAGCGGGCCGGCTTGCTCGGCGTCCTCCACCTCGAACCCGGTCGGCCCCAGCGGGCGCGGCCGGCCGCCCGTCAGGCGGGCGCGATCGGCGGCGTCGACGTGTCCGATGGGGCCGGCGAAGCCCAGCTTGCGCGCCAGGTCTTCCAGGCCGCGGCGCACGGCTGTCTCGGCCGCGCGCTGGTCGCGCATGTCGAGGGTGGTCTGGATGCGCAGCCCTTTTTCCAGCAGGTCCTCTTCGCCGTAGTGCTCGGCCACGTAGCGGCGCACCGTCTCGACGAAGTAGGGGGCGGCCACGTTGGTCAGCGTGCGGCGTTCGGCCACCAGGGCCAGCGGCTCGCGGCGGGCGGCGTCCGCTTCGGCGGCGCCCAGAAATCCCGCCTCCTGCATCTGGTCCAGCACGTAGCGCTGGCGCGCCTGCGCCCGCGCGAAGTCGTTGAAGGGCGTGATGCGCGACGGTGACTTGGGTAGCGCGGCCAGCATCGCCGCCTCGGCGGCGGTGAGATCGCCGAGCTGCTTGCCGAAGTAGGCGTTGGCGGCCGCCACCACGCCGTAGGCCCCGTGCCCCAGATAGACGTGGTTCAAGTAGATCCCCAGGATCTGGTCCTTGGTGAGCTGGCTCTCGATGCGCGTCGCCAGCAACGCCTCGCGCAGCTTGCGGGCCAGCGAGCGCTCGTGCCCGACGATCAGCAGCTTGGCGACCTGCTGGGTGATCGACGAGCCGCCCTGCACGACCTGTCCGGCGCGGGCGTTGGTCCAGGCGGCGCGCAGGATGCCCAGGTAGTCGACGCCGTGGTGCTTGTAAAAGCGCACGTCCTCGGCCGCGACGAAGGCCTTCTTGACCAGGTCGGGGACCTGCTCGATCGGCACCAGGACGCGCTTTTCGACGAAGAACTCGCCGATCATCTCGCCGTCGGCGCTGAAGATCTGGCTGGCCCGCAGCGGCTTGTAGTCGGTGACCGCGTCCAGCTTGGCCGGCAGGTCGTTGCGGAACTTGCGGTAGACCCACAGCCCCGCGCCAACGCCGGTCGCCGCCGTCACCAGGATGGTGACCAGCGTGACCCGGACGAAGATGCGAAGCGCCGCCCTGGTGCGACTCGGTGCGTGAGCCACGGCCTGCCTGCCCCCTTACACAGTTCGGCAGGAGCTGTGGAAAGATGAGCGCATCTCAAGTATTTTCGCTGCGTTGTCGATGGAGTGAGCATGGCGCGGGCGCCGCGCGGGCTCTGGTTGCCGGTTGCGGCCGGGTGGGTGGCCGTCGTGCTGGCGGCGGGCGGGGCGGCGCAGGCGGCGCCCGGCGCGGTCAGCTTCGCCGTCGAGCCGTTCCAGAACGTGCAGCGCATCGGCGCGCTCCAGCACCTCGTCTACGGGTTGCCGGCCGTCGTCGCCGAGCGGTTCGCCCAGGCGGCGCCGCTGCGGTTCGCGGGGCGCCCCGAGCTGTTCTCGAAGCGCACGCCGGGCGGGGCCGCGTGGGTGGTCGGCGGATCCTTCGACCGCGGCCCTGACTGGAACGTGAGCGTCACCGTCGAGATCCGCCGGGCCGGCGCGCCGGGCCAGGTGGTCGGGCGCGCCAGCCGGGTCGGCTCGAAAGAAGCGGCGGCGGCGACGGTCATCGACGCCGCCCAGGCCGCCTTCGCCGCGCTGCCGGGCGTTCAGTTCGGGCCCGAGCAAGCGGCGCGGCTGGGCACGAAGTTCACGCAGGACGCGTATGCGTTCGTCCTTTATGCGCGGGGCGTGGGCGCTTTTCACGGCGGAGGCGGCGGCCCGGGGCGCGCCGCGCTGGCCGAGCAGTACCTGCGCCACGCGTTGCTGGTCGAGCCGAAGGTTCCCGAGGTCCGGCGCTTCCTGGGCGTGGCGCTGCTGGCCACGCAGAAGCCGGCCCAGGCGCGCGGGATGCTGTCGGCCGCCATCGATCGGCGCCCCGACTATCTTCTGGCGTTGCGCACGCTGGCGGCCATCGATCGCTCCGAAGCCGCGCCCGGCGCGCGCGATCGCTACGCGCGCCTCGTCGAGCTGGATCCCGACGACGTCGCGGCCCGCCGGGCCTACGCCGAGCTGCTGGTCGAGGCCGGTCGGATGGCGGAGGCGCGCCAGCAGCTCGAGGCGGTGCTGGCGGCCGATCCCGCGGACGCGCGCGCGCGCCGGCTGCTGGTGACGGTCCTGTCCTCGCGGCAAGAAGGGCCCGCGCTGGCCACCGCGCTGGAGGCCGCCGTCAAAGGCGAGCCGAACGACCTGGACCTGCGGATGGATCTGGGCGCGGCGTACCTGTCCGTCGGCCGCAAGCAGGAGGCGGCCGCGGTTTACGACGAGGTGTTGCACCGGCGGCCCCACCACCCGGGCGCGCTGAAGCTGGCGGGCGATCTCGCCCGGGAGCGCGGCGACTTCAAGGCCGCGGCGGGCTACTACGCGCGGCTGCGGGCGGTGGCGCCGCGCGATCCGCGGCCGGTGTTCCTGCTGGCGACGACCTACGCGCAGGCCGGCGATCTGGACCGCGCCGAGCGCTGGTTCGAGGACGCCGGGCAGATGCCGGGCATGTTGGGGGACGCCTACGGCAACCTGGGCGCCATCTGCCTGCGGCGCGGCGACGCCCGCCAGGCGCTCTGGTATCTGAGCCGCGCCGTGAAGCGCCGCCCCGAACGCGTCGCCGCCCGTTACAACCACGCGCTGGCGTTGCACCAGCTCGGCCGCGAGGCCGAGGCGCTGGACGAGCTGCACGCGGCCGTCGAGCTGGATCCCGGCGACGCCGGCGTGCGCTTCTTCGACGGCGTGGTGGCGCTGTCGCTGGGCAAGCTGGCCGAGGCCACCGAGAGCTTCAAGACCGCCGTCGAGCTGGACCCGGCCGCCGACGACGCCCGCGAGAACCTGGCCCTGCTGGAACGCCGCGAGACGGAAGCCGCCACGCCCTGAGGCGTCAGCTCCCGCAGCGGACCGCCAGCGTCCACCCGTCGTAGAGGTACACGCGGCGGATGGTGCCGGCCGTTCCGCAGGCGCGCTTGCCGGCGGCGGGCAAGACGCAGAGCTCGTGAGGGCCGGCGTGAGTGCGGACGGGGATCTTCTTTTGCGCGGCGATGTCGCCGATGGCGGCTCCGTCGATGGTCAGCGTCGACGGTTGCGCGCAGCGGGTGTTGTCGATCTGGATCCAGATGGCCGGCCCGCCGGATTTGTCCGCGGCCGACGGTTTGGCGGCGGCGGTGGGCTTGCCGGGGGCGGGCCGGGCGGTCTCCTCGGGCGGCTCCAGCTCCCAGTCGCCCGGGTTCGTCGGGTCGGGCGGATGGTCGGCCGCGGGCGCCGCCGCCGCTTTCGCCGTCGGCGCCGTCAGCTTGCAGCCGGCGTGGCGCACCTCCGCCGTGAGCTGCTCGTAGAACGCCGCCCGCATCTCGCGGTAGTCGCGCACCAGGCCGGCGTAAAGGTCGCGCGCCTTCTTGGCCTTGGCACGGTAGTCGGGCGTGAGGCCGGCGGTGTCGCCCAGCTCCTCGGCCCGCCGAATGTCGCGAAAGCGCGCGGCGAAGCGGCGCCCCAGCGCCAGGAACCGGCCACCCGCGTCGGACGCCCCGGCGTAAAGGCCGGGGACGTTGGGCGGGCAGGTGGTGGGCGGCGCGCCCCCCACCGGACCAAGCTGCGCCAGCGTCCGGTGGACCGCCGCCGAGAATTCGTCGCGCACCGCCTCCATCTCGGCCTGCAACGCCAGGAACTGATCGATCTGCTCGCGCAGGGCCGCGGCGTCGCCGAACACCGGATCGATCCGCGGCGCCACCTCGGTTCGAAACGGCTTTTCGGCGCCGGCGCCGCCTTGCGCGGTCGCCAGCAGCATGGCCAGTGGCGCGGCCAACCAGGAGGTCGTCATCAGGTGGGCGTCATGCTACCGGAACATGATCCCGCAGCCGATTCCCTTGGTCTCGGCCCGCGGCGCGGGATGGCCCTCGAGCACGGCGTCCAGCGCGTCTTTCAGGTAGTGCGTCTTCACGGCGGCCGGGTCGCGGTGGTTGTCGTCGATGGCGCCGTGATAGGCCAGCTTGCCGGTCTTGTCGAACAGGAACGCCTCGGGGGTGACGCTGGCGCCCAGCGCGCGGGCCACGCCCGAGGTCTCGTCCATGGCGTACGGCACCTGCAGGCCCAGTTGCTTGGCGCGCGCTTGCATGCCTGCGAAGTCGTCCTCGGGGTACTTGGCGGGATCGTTGGCGTTGATCAGGATGACGCCGATCCCCTTCTTCGAATAGCTGTTGGCCAGCTCGGCGATGCGCCGTTCCCAGCCGCGCGCGAACGGGCAGTGGTTGCAGGTGAAGATCACCAGCGTGCCGGCCTTGCCCTGCACGTCGGCGATCGACACCGGCTTGCCGCCGGCGGCGCTCTTCATCTTGATGGCGGCCGCCGGCCCCGGCATCCGGGCGCCCACGGCCAGCGCGGAGACCGCCAGCGTCACGATCAACTTGGCTGCGACCATGGTCATGGTTTGCCTTTCTTCAGATCGTGGAGCCCCGCTTCCAGTTCGCGGGCGGTGACCGGGCCCGGCCAGAACCGCCTTTTTGCGCCCCGGCCGTCGTAGAGGAACGAGGCGGGCAGGGCGCCGGTCCACCGGGGGTCCATCCCGTTGATGAACGTGGTGTCGTCGCCGTGCTTGACGAACGCCTGCACGTTGGCCGCGCCGGCCTGGCTCAGGAACGCCGCCACCCGATCGCGCTGGTCCTCGTCGTCGGCCGACACCAGGATCAGGCGCAACCCGTCGGCGCGGTGCGCGCGCGCGAACTGCAGGACGGCGGGCAGCTCGTCCCGGCAGGCGTCGCACCAGGTGGCCCACAGGTTGACCAGCACGGCCCGGGCGCCCGGCGCGGCGACCGCGGCGCGGATGGCGGCCAGATCGCCGACCGCCACCTGGACGGGCGCCGGTTGCACGGCGGCGGCGAGCGGGACGGCCGGCGGCGGGATCATCCGGTCAGTCTAGCCTGCTAACCTGACCGAGATGGAATCTTCCATGGCCGCGCGGCAGGGCGCGACGCCGCCCGGCTGGCTGGCGCGGCCGCGCCGGCGGCTGCTGGCCGACGTGGTCGGCGGCGCCCGGCAGAACCGGGACAAGCTGGTCCAGCTGTTCGGCCTGCTGACGGCGTTCTTTCGCCCGCGCCTGGTCCGCGCGCGCCTCGAGCGGCTGCGCGCGCTCGGGCACATCGACGTGGTCCCGACGGTGCCCCAGCTTCTGGTGGCCGGGCGCGACCAGATGATCGTCAGCGCCGCGACCGAGACCAAAGAGTTCTATCGATCGCAGGGGATCCCCTGGGTGTTTCACAACCTGCGCCGCTTCCTGTCCGGGCCGGCCACGATGCTGGACCCGATCGGCCTGTTCTCGCCGCGCGACGCGATCGTCGAGCACGTCCTGCAGACCTTCCACCGCCACCCGCTCTACGACCTGGTGCTGCTCCGCGCGCACCAGGGCGGCGTCGAGGAGATGGCGCGCCAGGCGCAAGAGGTCGCCGAGGGCACGCACCCCCACCAGCGCGCGCTGGCGTCGCTAATCGAGGACGGCTCGTATCACGCGCGCCTGCCGCGCGACATCGCCGCGTTCGCCGCCGACCCCCACGCGCCGGCGCGCCCGATCCCGCCCGGCCTGGTCGACGACCCCGAGCTGATGCTGGCGATGGATCAGTTCAAGGACGTCGCCGGCTTCGCGCGCTACGCCTCGCGCCTGCGCGTCGGCTGGTTCGGCGCCGTCACCGCCTGGATGGCGGCCGGCTTCGACGAGCTGATGGGCGCCGGGCTGGACCTGCGCCTCGGGCCTCAGACCGTCGACCACGCCGCCTGCGATCCGGACCTGCGGGCGCGCCACGTGCCGGTCAGCGCGTCCGTGTCTCCGCCTCCGCCGCCAGCTCGCTGACCAGCCGCCGGCCGGCGCGCGGAGCGCGGCGCCATCGCCGGGCACAGCACGCCGGCCACCACGATCGTGATGACCGCGCGACGGTTATTCACGCCCACGCGGCGCATCTTGTCCCATACTTTCGCGCGATGGCTGCGGTGCGGCTCTTCTTCTCGATCTTCGCGGTGATCTTCGTCGCCGAGCTGCCGGACAAGACCACGCTGGCCTCGCTGGTGATGGCCACCCGCCATCGCGCGCTGCCCGTGCTGCTGGGCGCCTGCGGGGCGCTGGCGCTGCAGAGCCTGATCGCGGTGGCGGCCGGCAGCCTGCTGTCGATGCTCCCCCAGCGCGTCGTGCACATCGGTTCGGGCGCCTTGTTCCTGGTCTCCGCCCTCGTCATGTGGTTCCGCCACGAGCACGAGTCGGAGGTCAAGGACAAGCCCGACGCGGTGACGTTCGGCAAGTCGTTCACGCTGGCGTTCGGCGTGGTGTTCGTGGCCGAGTGGGGCGACCTGACGCAGATCGCGACCGCCGGATTCGCCGCCCGGGTGGCCCGCCCCGCGCTGGTCTTCGCGGCGGCCACCTCGGCGCTCTGGTCGGTGGCGACCATCGCGGTCATCGTCGGCCATCGGGCCGGGCGCCTCCTCAACCCGAACGTGACCCGCAAGGTGGCGGCCGTCCTGTTCGCGCTGGCCGGCGTGGCGCTGATCGCCGGCCTGCTCTGATCAGCGGATGAACGCGCGCGGGTACTGTCCGGGCGTCGAGCCGTCGATCACGGTGGCGCCCACCGCCCGGCGGTAGAAGTCCGCCGCCGACGCCCAGCCGATGACGGCGTAGGCGTAGCCGTCGCCGCGCATGGCGTGCAGCGCGGCCAGCAGCAGCGCACGCCCGATGCCGCGCCCGCGCCGATCGGGCGCCACCAGCTCGGGCCCGAAGAAGTTGCGGCAGGCGGCGTCGTAGCAGGCCACGCCGCACAGGCGCGCGTCGCTGCCGGCCGCCTCCACGGCCACGAAGCAGGCGATCGGCTGGCGCGCGAAGGCCAGCGCGCATTCGTCGGCCCAGCCGGGTGAGCCCTGCGCGCGCATCCAGTCGACCACCGGCGAGCGTTCGCTGGCGGCGGCGCGGCGGACGGCCAGGCCGCCGGCCGCCAGCGCCTCGACGGCCGGCGCCAGCGGCGGCAGCTCGTAGAGGCGCACCAGCAGATCAGGCATGCGGGCGCGGGTTCAGACTTCCGTCATCCAGCCGTGGGTGTCGGGCGCGCGGCCGTACTGGATGGCGGTGATGGCCTCGAACAGCCGCCGGGCCACCTCGCCCGGCTGGCCGCCGTTGATGACCAGGTCCTCGCCCTTCCAGCCCAGCGTCCCGACCGGCGTGATGACCGCCGCCGTGCCGCAGCCGAAGATTTCGCGCAGCGTGCCGGCCTTGTGCGCGCGCAGCAGCTCTTCCATTCCCAGCGGCCGCTCGCTGACGGAGAAGCCCCAGTCGCGCAGCAGCGTGATGATCGAGTTGCGCGTCACCCCCTCGAGGATGCTGCCGGTGAGCGGCGGCGTGACGATCTCGTCGCCGATGAGGGCGACCATGTTCATGGTCCCGACCTCTTCCAGGTAACGATGCTCGTGCGCGTCGGTCCACAACACCTGCGCGTAGCCCTTGGCCTTGGCGTCCTCGGCGGCGCGCAGGCTGGCGATGTAATTGGCGCCGGCCTTGACGCCGCCCAGGCCACCCACCGCCGCGCGGACGTACTTGTCTTCGACCAGGATGCGGGCCGGCGTGAAGGCGTCGCCGTGATAGCCGCCGACCGGCGAGGCGATCACGAAGAACACGTAACGCTTGGCCGGCCGCACGCCCAGGAACGGCTCCGTCGCGATCACGGTGGGCCGGATGTAGAGCGACGTCCCGGGCGAGGAGGGCACCCAGGCCCGGTCGGTCTCGACCAGCGTCGTGATCGCCGCGTGCGACAGATCCTGGGGGACGGACGGGATGCAGAGGCGCGGCGCGCCGTCGTGCAGCCGCTTGCAGTGGCGGTCCAGGCGGAAGATGCGGACCTTGCCGTCCGCGCCACGGAAGGCCTTCAGTCCGTCGAACATCTCTTGCGCGTAGTGAAACACCGCGGCCGCCGGATCCAACACCAGCGGGCCGTACGGGACGACGCGCGGGTCGAACCACCCGCCTTGGTCGGCGTCGTAGTCGACCATGGCCATGTGGTCGGTGAAGACGCGCCCGAACACCAGGTCGGCGTCCTTCGGCCGCGCGCGCGGCGCGGACGTCAGGTGAATCGAGATCGGCCCGCGCGCGCTCTGGTTGGGGGCGGGGGACGGCCCGAGATCTCCTGATTGCGGCGGCGGCAACGACATCCCGCCAGGATATCGCGCCGCCGCCGTCGGTGCTATTGCAACGATTGGCGCTCGCGCCGTGGCGCGAGATCGAAGGAAGGCTCGGCCGATGCCGTCAGAGGGCCAGGACGCCGGTGCGGATCAAGTAGGCCAGCCGCCCCCGCTGGTCGTCATCCAGGAGCGCGTGCAGCTTGGCCAGCGCCCCCGTGACCGCCGTCTTGAGTCGCTCGGCCGTCGCCACCCGCAGCGCCGCCGCCTCGTTGGCGCGCGCGGCGTCGAACGTCGCGCCGCCCACCGCGTCGGCGAACCCCGACAGCGAGCGCCGCCGGTCGACCTCGCCCTGCGCGCGCTCGGTCTTCAGCTCGTCGAGGATGCGGGCCAGCTCGGCCACCTGCCGCTCGTCCAGCTCCAGCTTGTAGGCCAAAAAGCGCAGCGGCCGCCGGACGCCGAAGGCGCCCCCGCCGAACCCTTCGCCCTCGAGGTCGCCCTCCCCGTCGCGCGGGCCCCCATGCCCACCCCAGGGCCGGCCGCCGCCGGGCCCGCAGCTCCATCCGTGCCGGCCAAAGGCCCCGCAACCACCGTCGCCCTGGTGCGCGCGCCACCACGAAGACAACACATGTCCGTGCATTTCGTTCTCCTTTTCCTTTCGCCGAGGCCTTCAGCTCCCGGCGGGCTTTCGTCGTGGGCGATATGCCTCACGAACCCCTTCATCTTAACCGGCGCTCCGGCCGGGTCAACCAGTGATAGACAAACGGCATGGGGCGCCACTGGTTGATGAAGTCCGAACCGGACGTGTTCTCGATCGACGACCTCGCGAAGGCCAAGCAGCAGACCACCGGCTGGGACGGTGTGCGCAACTACCAGGCCCGCAACCTGCTGCGCGACGAGATCGCCGTCGGCGACGGCGTCCTCTTCTATCACTCCAGCGTCGAGCCGCCCGCGGTGGTGGGCCTGGCGCGCGTCGTCCGGGCCGGTTACCCGGACCCGACCCAGTTCGATCCCAAGAGCGACGCCTACGACCAGGACAGCAAGCGCGACGACCCGCGCTGGTTCTCGGTCGACATCGCGTTCGAGCGCAAGCTGGCGCGCGCGGTGACGCTGCCCGAGCTGCGCGCCCAGCCGGCCCTGGCCGACATGGTGCTGCTGCGCCGGGGAAGCCGGCTGTCGGTCCAGCCGGTCACGCCGGCCGAGTGGAAGAAGATCGTCGCGCTGGGCGACGGCAAATGACGCAGCCGGCGCCCGCGCGCGGCGTGCACCACGTCGCCATCGGCGTTCGCGACCTGCCGGCCGTCGAGGCGTTCTACCGGTCGGTGCTGCGCCTGCCGGTCCAGCGCCGGTGGTCCCGCGCCGACGGCGGCCCAGGCGACCGATCGGTCTGGTTGGAGCTGGGCGGCGGCGCCTTCCTGGCGCTCGAACGGGCCGAGACGCCGCCGGCCGCCCGGCCGGGCGGTCCGGCCGCCGAGGGCTATTTGATGGCCGTCCTCGCCATCGCGCGCGACCAGCGCGCCGAGTGGGAGGCGTGGCTGGCCGCGACCGGCGTGGCGATCGTTCGGCGCACCGCCTACACCCTCTACGTCGACGATCCGGAGGGCAACCGGGTCGGCCTGTCGCACTGGCCCGACGCCGTCGAGACACCGCCGTCTTCCTGATGGCCGCCATCACCTACCAGCCCAGCGGAACGCGCGTCCCCTGCGCGCCCGGCGAGTCGGTGTTCGAGGTGGCGCGGCGCGCCGGCGTGCGCGTGCCGACCGCCTGCGCCGGTCAGGCGAACTGCGGCCTGTGCCGTGTGAAGGTGGTGAGCGGCGAGGAGCACCTGACCCCCTTCAACGCCGCAGAGCGCAAACACCTGGGGAACGTGTACTTCATCACCAAGCTGCGCCTCTCGTGCCAGGCCAGGATCCGGGAGGGGGCGGCCGAGGCGGAGGTGGTGGTCGCGATTCCCGGCTGAGGTCCACCTTCCGCCCGCGGCTTTCCGACGCCACCTTGACCCGGATGGCGTGGCGAGGCTCAGTCGCGACGGTGGCCCTGGCCGCGGCCAGCCTGCTGGCGGCCCGCCCCGCGCGCGCCGATGGGGCCTTTCCCGACGGACAGACCATCCTGGCCCCGCGCAACCGGCCCGGCGAGATCTTGCTGGCCACCAACTTCGGCGTCGTCGAGAGCACGAACGGCGGCGGCTCGTGGATCTGGTCGTGCGAGCAGTCGGTCAACAGCTACGCCCGCCTCTATCAGCTGGGGCCGGCGCCGGCCAACCGGTTGTTCGCGATCGCGAACAGCAAGCTGATCTTCTCGGACGATCGGGCCTGCACCTGGCAGCTGGCCGGCGGGACGTTGGCCGCCACCTCGGTGCAGGACGCGTTCGCGGATCCCAACGACGCCGGTCACCTGCTGGCCGTCGGCGTCCAGTTCAACGACGGCGGCCCCGCCTACACCGTCGCCGAATCGCGCGACGGCGGCGCGACGTTCGGCGCCGCGATCTTCACCGCCCAGCCGGGCGACCTCATCACCGGCGTCGAGATCGCGACCGGCGATTCGAACGACGTCGACCTGGCGCTGTCGCATGGCAGCCTGCTGGCGCCGGCCCTGGCGCGGACGGCCGACGGGGGCGCCACCTGGCAGACCATCGACTTGAGCCCGTGGTTGGGTTTCGAGCAGGTCCGCATCCTGGCCGTCGATCGCGGCGACCCGGACCGTGTCTACCTGCGCGGGCTGGGGCCGGACGGCGACGTGCTGGCGGTGTACGACGCGGCGGCGCCCGCGGTGGCCGTGCCGCTGACGTTCTCGAACGGCCAGATGACGGCCTTCGTCCAGACCGCCGCCGGCGCGCTGCTGGCCGCCGGAACCAGCGGCGGCGCGCCGGTCCTGGTTCGATCGGACGACGGCGCCAGCTTCGCGCCGATCGCCGGCGCGCCGCCGGTCCTGTCGCTGGCCGAGCGCGACGGTACGCTCTACGCCGCCACCGACACGAACAGCGTGCCCTTCGCGCAGGCCACCTCCGACGACGGCGGCATGACCTGGACCGCCGGCCTGCGTTTCGCGGCCATCGACGCGGTCGCCGGCTGCGTCGCGACAGCATGCCAGAGCGATTGCCAGGCCCGCGCGGCGCAAGGGCAGTGGCCGGCCGCCATGTGCGCCGCCGCGCCGCCGCCCGACCCACCCGCCGACCCGCCCGGCGATCCTCCCGGTGATTCGCCGGGGGACCCGACCAGCGGTCCGCCCGACGCGGCCACCGTTCCGCCGGACGCGGGCCAGCCGCCGCCGGTCCTTCACGAGGACGCGGGGCTGGTCGTGGACGCCGCCGCCGTCAGCGCGCCCGTCGACGCCGCGACCCTGGTCGACGCCGGCGACGTCACGTCTCCACGCGCGCCGGCCGGCTGTTCGTGCGGGCTGGCGCCGGGCGGCCGCGGCGCGGTGGCCGGTCTGCTCTGGCTGTTGCCGGCGCTGCTGCGCGTTCCGCGGCGCCGCCGCGTCGACTGACGCCGCCGGCGCGGCGCCTTCTGCCGCCGCCTGTCAGGTGCCGCGGCGGACGCCGACCGTCTCGCGGTCCGCGTCGGCCGCGTCGGCGCGCGTCCCGCCTTCGAGCTGCTTTTGTCCCTGCTGCTTGGTGGCCAGCGCCAGCGCCGTCTGCATCATCGACTGAAGCTGGGACGAGGGGGCGACGCCGCCGGTCAGATCGATGGGCACCGGGAACACGATCGTCGACGACGCCTCGCCCGAGACCTCGACCAGCGTCTGGTAGAGGCGCAGCTGCAACGCGCCCGGGTGCTCGGCGATCATCTGCGCCGCCTGGGCCAGCTTGGACGCCGCCTGGACCTCGCCCTCGGCCGCGATCACCTTGGCGCGGCGCTCGCGCTCGGCTTCCGCCTGGCGCGCCATCGCCCGCTGCATCTCCGTCGGAAGCTGGATGTCTTTGATCTCGACCGCCGAGATCTCGACGCCCCACTGTTCGGTGCGCGTGTCCAGGATCTGCCGGACCTCGTTGTTGATGCTGTCCCGGTGCGCGAGGATGTCATCCAGATCCATCTTGCCCAGCACCGCCCGCAGCGTCGTCGACGCGAGCTGCAGGGTCGCCGGCATGTAGTCCTCGACCTCCAGCACCGCGTGCATGGGCGAGCTGACCGAAGCGTAAACCACCGCGTCGACGCTGACGGTGATGTTGTCGTGCGTGATGACGTCCTGCGGGGTGATCTGGATGGCGCGCGTGCGCACGTCGACCACCCGCATCCGGTCGATGCCCAACGGGAGCAGCAGGTTGAAGCCCGGGTTGGCCAGCGCCTTCTGGGCGCGCCCGAACCGGAAGATCACGCCGCGCTCGTACTCCTGGAGGATTTTCGTGCCGGTCACCAGCAGCATCAACCCCGCCGCCAGTGCCGTCCCCAATGCGATGGTCAGCATGCGGGAACTCTAGCACCCGCCGGCGAGGAGGGCGTTGCCGAAGGCAACGGTGAGCGGGAGCGAACCAAGCCCGACGACGTGCCGCCCGGAGGCGGCCGAGGAGGGGGTTGCCGTAAGGCAACGGTGAGCGGGAGCGAACCAAGCCCGACGACGTGCCGCCCGAAGGCGGCCGAGGAGGGCGTTGCCGTAAGGCAACGGTGAGCGGGCGCGAACCAAGCCCGACGACGTGCCGCCCGGAGGCGGCCTAGGAGTCCGGGCCAAACACCGCCCGCCCCCGGCGCCCGCCGAAAAAGATCAGGAGCGCAAGCGACCAGGCGATCCCCATTCCGGCGCGCAGCACCGGCATCATCATGACGGCGGCGCGCAGCGCGGCCGCCACGTCGGCCTGCGCCATCCCGGGCATCTCCTTGCCGTTTTGGGCCAGGACGTGCTGCAAGACCGGCGCGCCGTCCTCGGCGGCGCGGCGGGCCATCGCCACCGCGAACGGCAGCGTGCCCAGCTGCTGGACGATGCCCGCCCAGCCCGCGCCCAGCGTCGCCCGCCGAGCCCGGGGATCGCGCGAGAAGATGGCCGCCACCGCGAACAGGGTCAAGAGCGCCACCACCGCCGCAGCGCCCGCTTCCAGCCGGACCGCGATCGGGTGGGCGGCGACCACGGCCCGGCTGATCCCGGCCAGGCGGCGGGCCGCGTCGATCTGTCCGGTGGCCCGCGCGACGTCTTCAATGGCCGCGGCCGTGGCCGCCTGCGGGTGCCGCAGGAGCGACAGCGCGTCGACCAGGCCCATCCCGGCGTAGACCAGCATCGCCGCGCTCATGACGGACAACCAGACCGGGCGGCGCGACGTCTGCGGGGCGGTCATTGACCGCAGAACCATATGCCGAGAGCGGAAGCGTGACAAAGGGGCCGGCTTGGCCCAAAGTCATCGTCCCCATGCACCACCTGATGGACCTCTTCCATAAAATTTACGATGTGCAGGGCCTGGTCCGCATTGGTGGCCTGGCTGCCCTGACCGCCGTCATTTTCGCCGAGACCGGGCTGCTGGTCGGGTTCTTTCTGCCGGGCGACTCGCTGCTGGTCACGGCCGGACTCTATTGCACCAGCGTGGCCGGCGAGCAGCCGCTGCTCAACATCGTGTCGCTGAACCTGGCGGCCATGGCGGCCGCGATCGTGGGGGACACCGTCGGCTACTGGCTCGGCGCCAAGTCCGGACCGAAGATCTTCACGCGCGAACAGTCGCTGTTGTTTTCGCGCAAGCACCTGCTGCGAACCAAGGCCTTTTACGAGCGCCACGGCGGCAAGACCATCATCCTCGCGCGGTTCCTGCCGTTCGCGCGCACCTTCGCGCCGGTGGTGGCGGGCGTCGGCCAGATGAGCTACCGCCGCTTCCTGAGCTTCAACCTGTTCGGCGGCATCGGCTGGGTGGCCAGCATGACGCTGCTGGGCTTCTCGCTAGGCAAGATCTACCCGCCCATCACCAAGCAGGTCGACAAGGTCATCATCGTGATCATCGCGGTGTCGCTGCTGCCGGCCGCCATCAGCTACGTGTTGAACCGCCGCAAGAAGAGCCCGCCCGCGGCGCTCGCCGCCTGATGGCCGGCGCAGCCAAGCCGGCCGCCGGCAAGGCGCCCAAGGTCGCCTTCCCCAAGAAGGCCCAGCCGCCCACCCACGCCGAGTTCGCGGCGCGGCTGCCGGCGGCGGTCGGAAAGAAGTTCGACTCGCTACGCGCCTTCCTGAAAAAGCAGGAGACCAGCGAGGAGCTGTATTATTACGGCCCGCGCACCGGCTGGGCCTACCGCTACATGAACGGCGCGCAGTCGGTCTGCTCGATCGTCATCCTGGGCGGCCGCCTGGTCGGCATCGTGGCGCTGGACGCGGCCGCGCAGGCCCGGGTCGGCTGGCGCGAATTGTCCGACATCGCCAAGCGCGCGCTCAAGGTGGCTCACGGCACGCCGGCCCTGCTCTGGTTGGACGTCCCCCTGGACGGCACGGGGGCCGGCGATTTCAAGGCGCTGCTGAAGGCCAAGCTCACAGGCTGACGGCCGTCCATCGTGCTAAGGTAACGGCCGCTGCCGCGCGCCGTCCTGGTCCGCGCCGGCGGGAGGACCCATGTCCGCATTTGGAACCTTGACGCTGTCGATCGCGCTGGTGATTGCCACCTACGCGGGTGTGGTCTCGCTGATCGGCGCGCGCCGGGGCGATCGCCGCTTGATTGAATCAGGTCGCGCCGGCGTGTACGCGCTGGCGGCGGTGCTCGGGCTGTCGTCCGTGGCGCTGCTGTACGCCTTCCTCACACACGACTACTCGATCAAGTACGTCCACCACTATTCGGACGCGTCGTCGCCGCTCTTCTATCAAATCACCGCCTACTGGGGCGGCCTGGACGGGTCGATCCTGTGGTGGGTCTTCCTGCTGTCGGTCTTCTCGGCCATCGCCGTCTACACGAATCGCCACCGCCACCGGGAGCTCTTGCCCTACGTGGTGACGGTCCTGATGGCCATCGCCGACTTCTTCCTCTACGTCATCGTCTTCCACAAGAACCCGTTCGACAGCTACCTGACGGACATTCCGACGGTGGGCAAGGGGCTGAACCCGCTGCTCCAGAACGCCTACATGGTCACCCACCCGCCGGCCCTCTACACCGGGTTCGTCGGGATGAGCATCCCGTTCGCCTTCGGGATGGCGGCGCTGATCTCGGGCCAGCTCGACGACGCCTGGATCGCCTCGGTCCGCAAGTGGACGCTGGGCGCCTGGTTCTTCCTGTCGATGGGGCTGACCCTGGGGATGCTCTGGGCCTACGAAGAGCTGGGGTGGGGGGGATTTTGGGGCTGGGACCCGGTCGAGAACGCCGGGTTTCTCCCCTGGCTGACCGCCACTGCCTTCCTGCACTCGATCATGATTCAGGAACGGCGCGGGATGATGAAGATCTGGAACGTCACGCTGATCATCCTGACGTTCTTCCTGACCATCTTCGGCACGTTCATGACCCGGTCGGGGATCGTGCAGTCGGTGCACGCGTTCGGTCAGGACACCAAGCTGGCCTGGATC
>JAICYS010000211.1 GCA_025934105.1 Myxococcota bacterium
GAGCCAGGCGACGCTGTGGGTGCTGACCATCATCACCATCTTCGTCTTCTTCGTCTCCAGCCTGATCGACGACTTCCGCGCGCGCATCCTGATCAATTACGGCGTGGCGCTGGACCAGCGGGTCTCGGGACGCGTCTTCTCGGGCCTGTTCGACCAGGCGGTGCGCGGCGAGGGCTCCGGCCGTTCGCAGGCGCTGCGCGACCTCGACACCTTCCGCCAGACCCTGACCGGACTGGGCGCCGCGGCGATTTTCGACCTGCCCTGGGCGCCGGTCTTCGTCGTGGTGCTGTTCATCGTCAATCCTCTCATCGGGACGGTGGCGCTGGCCGGCGGCGCCACGCTGTTCGCGCTCGCCCTGACCCAGGAACGGGCTATCCGGCCGCCCGCCAAGGACGCCAATGATGCGGCGCTGAAGAGCTACGCCTTCACCGAAGCCGCCCTGCGCAACAGCGAGGTGGTTCGCGCCATGGGCATGCTGTCGACGCTCGGCGCGGCCTGGGCCCGGCATCGGGCGGTGACCATCGAGCGCGGCGCCGCCGCAGCCGAGAAGTCCAACTTCTACACCGACTGCATCAAGGCGACCCGCCAAGGGGTCCAGATCCTGGTCATCGGCGTCGGGGCGGCATTGATCCTCGACGGCAAGATGCACCAGGGCATGATCTTCGCGAACATGATCCTGATGAGCCGTGCGCTGCAGCCGATCGAGCGCATCGTCGGCGCCTGGGAGCCGCTGAACAACATGGGCCGCGCCCACCAGAGGCTCTTGCAGCTGCTCGAGAAGGCCGAGCCTCCGGTCAACGCCACCGCGCTCCCGCGGCCGATCGGCAAGCTGGCCGTGGAGGGGGTCAATTTCGCCCCGCCGGGCGCCCAGCGGCTGCTGCTCAGCAACATCAACTTCCGTCTGGAGCCGGGCGAGATGCTGGGGGTGATCGGGCCTTCCGGCGCCGGCAAATCCACGCTCGCGCGCCTGCTCGTCGGCATCTGGAAGCCGGTCGGGGGCGCGGTGCGCCTCGATGGCGCGGACGTGTTCACCTGGGACCGCGCCGACTTCGGCCGCTATGTCGGCTATCTTCCGCAGGACACCGAGCTGTTCGCCGGGACGGTGCGCGACAACATCGCCCGCTTCCGAGAGGGCGTCACGGACGAGGAAGTGGTGCGCGCGGCCACCCACGCCGGCGTCCACGAGCTCATCCTGCGCATGCCAAAGGGCTACGACACCGAGGTGGGAGAGGGCGGCGTGGTGCTCTCCGCCGGCCAGCGCCAGCGCGTCGGCCTTGCACGCGCCGTGCTCGGCGACCCGGCCTTCATCGTGCTCGACGAGCCCAACGCCAGCTTGGACGCCGAGGGTGAGGACGCCCTGCTGAAGGCGATCGAGGCGCTCAAGGCCAAGGGCTCGACCGTGATCGTCATCTCGCACAAGCCGGGCATCTTCCGATCGGCCGATAAGCTCCTGGTGCTGCGCGAAGGCCGCATCGACCTGTTCGGGCCGAAGGACCAGGTAATGGCCCGGCTCATGAAACCCACCGAAGTTCGCGCGATCGAGGCCGGCCGATGAAGCTAGACCTGGGACCCGTCCGCTCCACCTACGTCACGCCCACCTTCGGCGCCGACGACACCCTGCCGCTCGACCCGACGCTGCAGAAGCGCGTTCGCCGTCCGATGTGGGTCGGGGCCGCAATCATCGGCGTGCTGGTCTTCGGGTTGGGGCTGTGGGCCTCGCTCACCCCGCTCGCGTCCGGCATCACCGCGTCCGGCCAGGTGACCGTCGAGTCGAACAAGAAGACCCTCAACCACAAGGAGACGGCGACGGTCCGTCAGATCCTGGTGAAGGAAGGCCAGCTCGTCCACGCCGGCCAGCCGCTGCTGATTTTCGACGACACGGACGCCAAGGCCAATGTGGCGATCCTGCAGAACCAGGTGGACACCTTCGAGACCAACGTCGCGCGCCTCGCGGCCGAGTCCACGGGGCGAAATGAGGTGCAATTCCCGCCGGACGTCATGGCGCGCGCCGTGAGCGACCCGACCGTCGCAGGCATGATTCGCGACCAGCAATACCTGTTCACCACCCGCCTGCAGCTGTTCCAGAGCCAGATGTCGGTGCTGCAGCAGCAGCTGGACCAGATCCAGAACCAGATCCAGGGCGACCAGGCCCAGGTCGAATCGGTGGCGACGCAGAGCAAGCTCACCCAGGAGCAGCTCTCTAGCTACGAGAAGCTCTACGCCCAGGGGTTCGCGGCCAAGTCGCTCATCCTCCAATACGAACGGCAGATGGCCGACCTCGGCGGTCGGCGCGGTCAGCTCCAGGCCGACATCGCCCGGCTGAAGCAGGAGTTGGGCGAGACCAGGATGAAGATGGCCTCGATGCGCGACCAGCGCACCAGCCAGGCCGCCGAGCAGCTGCGTGATTCGCAATCGAAGCTCGAGGAATCCCTGCCCAAACTCGTCGCCGCACAGGAAGAGCTGAAGTCGACGACGGTGACCGCGCCGGTCGACGGCTACATCTTCAACCTCACCCAGTTCACGCCAGGCGCCGTCGCCGGGGCCGGCCAGGCGCTGATGGACATCGTGCCTTCCAACTCCGACCTGACGGTCACGGTGATGGTCAAGCCGCAGGACATCGGCAACGTCCACGTTGGCATGCCCGCGCGCGTGCGCTTCATCGGCGGCAATCCGCGGTGGCAGAATCCGGTATGGGGACACGTCAGCGTCGTCTCGGCGGACCGGATCACCAACGACAAGACCGGCCTGTCCTTCTACAAGGTCGAGATTCGGATCGATCCGAAGGACCTGAAGGACATCGGACGAGACCAGAAGATCGTGCCCGGCATGAACGCTTCGGCGCAAGTCATCGCCGGCAAGCGGACGATCATGGGCTTCCTGATTGCGCCCGTTACGGACACCCTGAGCCACGCCATGCGCGAGCCGTAGTTGCTGTTGGGAAACAGGGGATTGGGTGCGGGTTCGCCGCACCTAATAGGTGTTGCGCAAATTGCACGGTTCCGATACGTCTGCACCCGGGCTCGTTTAACCTTCGCCACGGCCATGCTATGGCGCTTGGAGAGATGGATCGCCGGGACGACTCCAAACTGGGGTTTGGAGGTCAGGGCGTGCCGGGGTCCGTGTGACACAGACTGGAGAGACTAATGGCGACTTATATCTTTGAGCAGATGACGGCGACCCAGGCGCAAACCTACAGCGCCGCGACCGACACGCTCGTCTTCACCAACTCGACGTCGCATGGCGCCGGGGTGGTGGTCAGCTTCACCTCGGTGACCAACCCTCCGAGTGCGACGACCCTCGGCGGCACCACCGTCACGGGCGCGACGCTGACCGACAGCACCGACGGTGTCGCGCACACCTTCGGCAGCGGCATCTTCGGCGAGAACGACTTCATCTTCCCGGACGGCTCGAAGCTGTTCGTGGGCACGACGAACGCTGACAGCGTCGACCGTCACCTCGACACTACGAGCGACGGCTTCTACGGCGGCCTGGGCGACGACAGCTACGCGGCCGGCAGCGGCGCCGACCGGATCCAGGGCAACCAGGGCAATGACACCGTCACTGCGGGCGCCGGCAACGACACGGTGTTCGGCGGTCAGGACAGCGACTCGATCGACCTGGGCGGCGGCACCAAGGCCGAGGCGGACTTCGCCCAAGGCAACCTTGGCAACGACACCATCACCAACGCGGTTGGCACGGCCAGCGACACCGACACCATGCTGGGCGGCCAGGGCAACGACATCATCACCGCCTCCTTCGGCAATGACTTCCTGTCCGGCGACCTCGGCAGCGACAGCATCACCGGGGCGAGCGGCGGCACGGACACGATCCACGGCGTTGACGGCGACGACAGCATCGTGGCCGGCGCCGGCGTGGGCGACGTAGTCACCGGCGACGCCGGCAACGACACCATCACCAGCGCGCAGACGGGCGGTGGCTCGATCACGGGCGGTGACGGCAACGACAGCATCAACTGGTCCGCGGGCGCCGCCATCACCAAGGCGCTGAACATCAACGGCAACGCCGGCAACGACACCATCACGACCAGCGGTTCTGGCGTGGGCACCGGCGGGGCGCTGGACGTGGAAGGCGGCCAGGGCAACGACGCCATCACCGACTCCACCAACACTTCGGTGCGGCTGGATGGCAACCTCGGCAACGACACCATCGGGTCGGGGACCGGCGCTGACACCCTGCTTGGCGAAGCCGGCAACGACGTCATCAGCGACGGCGGCGGCAATGACAGCATCGACGCCGGCGACGGCAACGATACGGTCAACATCACCGCGGCCGGCGACGCCCACATCTTCCTGGGCACCGGTGACGACACGCTGACCCACGCGGGCGCCGCCAGCAACGATGTGATCGACGCCGGCACCGGCAACGACAGCATCGGCTTGGCGCTCACCGGCGGTAAGGAGACGATCACGGCCGACGATGGCAACGACACCATCACGTCGACGGCCGCGTCTCAGGTCAGTGTCGACGCGGGCACGGGCAACGACTCGATCGTGATCACCGGCGCCACGGGCAACGACACGCTCAACGGCGGCTCCGGCGATGACACGATCTCGATCGCGGGCACGTCCGGGACCCACCAGATCCTGGGCGGCGACGGCAACGACCACATCGATGCGTCCGGCGCGACCGGCAGTGCGGTGAACGTCGACGGCGGCACTGGCGATGACACCATCATCGGCACGGCCGGCGCAGACACGATCGTTGGCGGCGACGGCAACGACCAGATCACCGGCGGTGCGGGTCAGGACACGCTGACGGGTGGAGTTGGTTCTGACCACTTCAACTTCGCGGCGGGCGACTCGAGCAACGTCCAAGCCCAGCAGGACATCATCACCGACTGGCAGGGCGGTGTGACCAACACGCCGGTGGACACTCTGCACTTCACGCAGACGACCACGACCGCCTTCGGCGCCGGCACGTCGCTCAACTACACCGAGCAGACGGCGACCGATTACGCCCAGGCGACCAGCCTCGCGAATGCGGACTTCGGACACGGCTTCTCGTACGTCGCGATCCAGGTCGGCAACGATGTGGTGGTGTTCGCCGACAACGGCGTGACGGCCGGCCAACTCGGCCCGACCGACGACGCCGTGGTCCTGATCGGCCGCAACCTGAACGACATCGACTTCACGAACATCGTCTAAGCCTCCCAAGGCTCGGATGAACTGATCGGGGCCGCCCTTCGGGGCGGCCCTTTTCTTTTGGCTTTGCCGGGGCGTCCGAGGCCGCTACAGCCCACGCCATGTCGAACGCGGCGCTCTATCTGCATCCTAACGGCTATGACACCTCCGGGCCCGCCCTGCTCGGGCGCATGTCGGCAGGCGAGAGCTTCCTGCGCGGCTATCTGAAGTACGCGGAGGTGGACGGCTACCACTTCTGGAACGTCGCCGCCCGGCCGCAGGCGGAGCTCGACGCGCTCCTGGAGCGCATCCAGGTCCCGGCCAAGCCGGTCACCTGGATCCGCCAGGCCGACCGCCGCGCCTTGGGCGGCGTCGGTGTCCTGAACATGCCCGTGCCGGGTCTTTCGACCGAGGCCTGGCATCGGCGGATCCTCGGCCCGCGGCTCTATGCGATCTGCGGCATCACCCACACCACCGCCACCGACCGGGTGATGCAGACCGTCCCGGAGATGCTGACGGCGCCGACGGAGGACTACGACGCCCTGATCTGCACCTCACAGGCCGTCCGCCACTCGATTGACACCCAGCTCGCCATGATGCGCGAGTACCTGACCGCGGAGTTCGGGCCGAGGCGCCGTCCGGAGCCGATGCGGGTGACCATCCCGCTGGGTGTCAACGCCGACGACTTCGCCACCTCCGCTGAACAACGCAAGACCTGGCGTGAGAAGCTCGAGATCCCGCAGGACGCGGTGGTCGCCCTGTTCATGGGTCGGTTCAACGTGCGGGAGAAGATGAACCCGGCGCTGATGGCGCTCTCCCTCGAGCGCGCCGCCAAGGCCACCGGCCAGACGATCTACTGGGTCAATGCCGGCTGGTCACCCAGCGCCAAGGAGGAGGCTGCCTACCACACCCAGACCCGCGAGCTCTGCCCCTCGGTGGAATACCGGAGCGTCGACGGCCGGCCGGCCGAGGTGCGCTTTTCCATCTGGTCGGTCGCCGACTTCTTCATCAGCCTCTCCGACAACGTCCAGGAGACCTTCGGCCTGACGCCGATCGAGGCCATGGCCGCGGGCCTGCCTTGCGTGGTCACCGACTGGGATGGCTACAAGGACACGGTCCGGGATGGCGAGGACGGCTTCCGTATCCCGACCATAGCGCCGCCACCGGGCGAGGGAGCCGACCTTGCCTACTGGTTCAGCAACCTCTGGATCAACTACGGCAACTACGTGGGCGCGACGGCTCAGTTCACGGCCATCGACTATGGTGCCGCGGAGAGGGCGATCTCGGCGCTGATCCGCGACCCCGAGCTGCGCCGACGGATGGGCGAGTCCGCCCGGCGCAGGGTCTGCGAGGTGTTCGACTGGGCGGCGATCATCCCGCAGTACCAGGCCCTTTGGGCCGAGCAGAACGCCCGCCGCCTCGCCGCGCCGCCGGAAGCTGCCGTCCGGGTCAATCCCTACCGCCCCGATCCCTTCACCCTGTTCCAGAGCTATCCCAGCCGCTTCATCAGCGCCGGGACGCTCGTCGCCCTCGCCCCCGACGTGAGCTGGGAGATGGCCGAGCCGCTCCTGAAGCACCCGCTGGTGGGCTATTCCGACTTCCACCGCATGACGCTTGCGGAGGCGCAGCAGGTGCTGGAGTTTCTCGCCGATCGCGAGAGCGCCACCGTGGCCGAGATCGCCGCCATCGTCCCGACGGAGCGGCGCTCCTTCGTAGGGCGGGGCATCTTGTGGCTGGCGCGCTACGCGCTGATCACGCTCGCGCCTTGAGCACCCCGCGCTGACGTCGATGTTCCGGGGGTCAAAACGCAAGCGGCCGGGCGGTGAACTGATGTTCCGCCACCCGGCCAAAGCGACACAGCCATGGAGAGCTAGGCTGACGACTTGTTTCTAGCGCAAAGCTAGACGGTGCGAAAGTGAATCCCACATCACGTTTGCGCGTCTTTCAGCCTCGGACACGGTCAGCGCCAGGGGCGGCCTATGCTAAGGCTGTGCGCGATGGAGCAGCCTGAAGACCTGCACGCCGCCGGCCATGCTCTTGCGATGAAAGGCGATTTCGCGGCGGCCGAAGCGTGGTTCCGACGCGCCCTGGCCGCCGATCCAGACCGCTCCGACTGGTGGCTCGACGTGGCCTTGGCGCTGCTCGGCCAGGGTCGCTATCGGGAAGGCTTCGCGCTCTATGCCCGCCGCCCGGCGCCGCGGCCCGAGCTGTCGGTCCCGGAGTGGAGTGGCGAGAGCCTGGCGGGGCGACACATCCTGCTGTTTCCGGAGCAGGGGTTCGGCGACCAGATCCAGTTTGCCCGTTTCGCGCCGCTGCTGCGGGAGCTGGGGGCGGAGGTGACGCTGTTCTGCGCGCCGCAGCTTGCGCGCCTGTTCCAGTCGCTGGGGGTGCGCGTGATCGCCGCCGCAGGGGCCGTGGAATTCCCCGATCCGGATTGCTGGTCGATGCTCATGGACGTGCCCGGAAAGCTCGGCCTCACCCTGGACAGCATCCCGGCCGAGCCTTACCTGGCGGCCACGCCTCGGGCCTCCAGCAACCGGGTGGGGGTCGCCACCCGCGGCAACGCCAGGACCGAGGTCTCTCGCTACAAGTTCATTCCCCCCGACCTCCCGCTGCCATTCGAGGCCATGCCCCTGCACCCGCAGCAAACCGGCGCGCGCGACTTCCGCGACACCGCCGACATCATCGCGGGCCTCGATCTCGTCATCAGCGTGGACACGGCGATCGCGCATCTGGCCGGCGCGCTTGGCGTCCCGACGTGGCTTCTCTTGCCGGCGGAAGGCGCGGACTGGCGCTGGCTGCAGGGCCGCGCCGACAGTCCCTGGTATCCGTCGTTCCGTCTCTATCGCCAGCCCGAGCCCGGCGACTGGATCTCGGTTCTCGAGGCCGTCCGCGCTGACCTCGCCGCGAACCTGATCCTCGGCGCCTAGGGCGAAGCCCGCGCATAAGCTTGGCGGCGCGTTTAGCCCTGGGCCCCCGCCGCGTCGCGTTCCTTCACCCACTTCTTCGGCGCGATCTTGCGCCAGCGGCGCTCGAGGAAGTTCTTGAACGAGCCCGGATGAAGGGTGGCCATGCGGGCCAGCACCGAGGGGTAATCCTTGTAGTGCGCGGTGAAGTGGAAGGTCTCCGGCTCGGCCTCCATCAGCATCTCGCGCTCGTCGAAGGAAACCTCCAGCAGGACCAGGCTGTCGTCCTCGCGGCGCAGGCGGGTGAAGAACTTGCCGTTCACCTTGAACGACGGCCGGCCATAGCTCATCCCCTTCTCCGCGCCGGGGAAGGCCATGACGATGGCTTCCATCTCCTCGAGCGTCATGCGGACCTCCATTGCGCGGCCCGATCCTATCGCCGTTGCGGCGCGGGACGAAGCGGACCGCCGCCTCAGGCCGGGACCACCATGAAGTTCTCGTTCACCGGGTAGCGGCGGAAGGTTTCGGCGACGGCGTAGTCGTGCGCCTTCAGCCAGGCGTCGAAGGCGACGCGGTTGTTGTCGTCGACCTCGATGAACATGGCCGGTCGGGACGCGGCGATGGTGCGCTCGAGGCCGGCCAGCGCCTTCATCTCCAGGCCCTCGACGTCCATCTTGATGAAATCGACATGTCGCTCGGCGAAGCGGCTGTCGCCGGTCACCAAGGGGATCTGGCCCTCGCCGGTCTCGACCATTCGCGCGCCGCCCAGGTTGTTGCGGGGCACGGCGGCCTGGGCCTTCGCCTCCGCGTCGGAGAAACCCACGCCGATGCAGCTGACATCGACGCTCAGCCGGTTGAGCACCAGGTTGATCCGCAGCAGCATGGCGGCCTCCGGATTGGGCTCCACGACGATGACTTCCGACGGCTGGCAGTACTTGGCGACGAAGATGGCGTGGTTGCCGACGTTTGAGCCCACGTCGAGGAAGACCGAATTGGGCTTCAGGTGCTTCTCGATGATCGAGAGCTCGCGTTCTTCATAGAAGGCGCCGTTGGCGTGGTAGTTCTGGATGCTGTCGACGAGATTGCGGACGAAGAAGCGCACCGTCTGACCGCGATAGCCGAACTCCGCAATGATCCCGGGCACGAGATTGGCCGGCACGTCCTTGTCCCTCCGTGGCCTTCGTCTACGGACGGGAGCCGGATATCTCGCGCCGATGCAAGCGGAATGGAGCCCGCGGACGCCGGCCCCGCAGGCGGCGGCTTGTCAAAGCTTGGCGGCCTGAAATAGTGCGGCTCGGTTGGGAGGCCATTCCATGTCCAGGGCTTACGTCGCGCTCGCCGCGGCCGTTCTTCTCGCGTCTTCGCAGGCCGCGGCGCAGGCGCCGCCCAAGGACGACGAACAGGCGTTCCGCAGCCTCTACAAGGAACTGGTGGAGACGAAGACCGCGTTCCCGGAGGGGGATTGCACACTGGC
>JAICYS010000276.1 GCA_025934105.1 Myxococcota bacterium
GCGTTTTCTCGATCGTGCAGGGCAGGGCCGGAGCGACCCGCCCGCCGCGCCGGTCACGGCCGGTCGCATCAGCGCGGCCTGCGGCGCCGGGTGCGCCGCAGCGCCAGCGGCACCAAGCACAGGCTGGCGGCCAGCAGCGCCAGCCACGACGGCGCCGGTTGCCCGCCCAGGCTGCAGCCGCCTTCCTCGAGGGGCTGGTGCGCGGAGGCGGTGGCCAGCGGGGCGGGCGAGGCCTGGTCGCCGTCGATCAGGATCGGGAGCACCGTGCCCGTTTTGGCGCCGGCGGTCCCGGCGTAGGCGCCCACGTCGATGAGGCCCCCGTCGGGCGCCGGTTGGACGTCCGCCTCGGCGGCCGGATCGCCCGAGTCGGTGGTGGGCGCGGCCGTGGTCAGGCGCAGGTCGCGGCGGTCCAGATCGGCGAACGAGAGCGGCACGCTGACGTCGCCGGTGCCGGCAGTGGTCCCCTGATAGTCGACCTGGTTGTTGAACAGATCGTTGAAGGTGCTGGTCAATTGCCCACCCGAATCCGCCAGCAACCCGACCTGCTCGTCGGTCAATAGACTGTTCTTGACGACGACGGAGCCGGCGCTGTGCACGCCGTTGCCGTCTCCAACGAAGGTTGCGTTGACGACGACGGCGGTTGCGCCAGCCGCCACCGCCACGCCGTCCAGACGGCAATCCCGAACGACCACGTGCCGCAAGGTGAGGTCGGTGACGCCGGAGCCGATCTCGACGCAGGTGTCCGCGCCGGCGATGGTCATCCCCTCGAGGCGCGGCGGATGCTCAGGCGAGCGGGCGTCGAAGCTGATGCCGACCGCCAGCCCGGTGCCGTCCAGCAGCGTGCGCCCGGGGCCCGCGCCCCGCAGCGACACGCCCGGACCGACCCGCAGCGTGTCGGTCAGCGTGTAGACGGCGGCGCTCAGCCGCAGCTCGTCGCCTGGCGCGGCGGCTGCCAGCGCCGCCGCCAGCGAGGTCGACTGGCCGTTCAGCTGAACGGGCGGATTGGCGATCACCTGGAAGGTCTCGGGGGCCGACCAGGGCGAGTAGGCTCCCTGGCTGTCACGGGCCCTCAGCGCCACCGTGTACGTCACGCCGGGCGACAGCGAACCCGCGATGGTCGTCGAGGTCACGCCGGCGGACAGCACGATCTGCTGCTGCCAGCTTTGCAGCACCTCGCCGTCGGCGTCGATGCGCAGTTCGTACCCGGGGAGCTCGCCGTCGGGGTCGGTGCCCGGCAACCAGCGCAGCCTGACGTCGGCGGCGTCCAGCGGGCGGGGGTTCGCGGCCAGCACCGGCGCCGACGGCGGGTGATTGACGCTGGAGAGCAGACCCTCGGTCACGCCGTTCGTCGCGGCGTTGATCAGCCGGCCGTTCGCGACGACGGGCGACGCCAGGGTGGCCCCGGCGGCCGCGTGGCGCACCAGCTCCGTGCCCGAGGCGACGTCCAGCACGCTGAGCAGCGGCGACAGCGACGACGCAATCGCCGCCAGCGGCGAGCCGTCCGTCCCGGTGTAGCCGGCCGGCGTCGGGCAGACGAAGAACTTCGGCACCTGGTTGGGATCGCTGAACTGAACGCGCGCCAGCGGGTGGTCCCAGAGCCGCGTCCCGTCGCCGGGATCGAGGCCGACCACCGACTCGCGCGAGAGCGTCTGGTCGGCGGCGCCGTCTCCGTCGGTGTCGAGCGCGTCGTCCTGGCGCGTCTCCAGCAACAGCAAGCCGCCGGCCGCGATCGGCGACGAGACGGCGCGCTGCCGCCCGACCAGCGTTCCGGGCACGTCCGGGTCGTAGTTCGGCAGCTCGATCGGCCAGCCGGGCAGGGCGGCGCCGGTCGCGGCATCCACGCCGTGCACGGCCGAGCTGTCGCCTCCGCCGGCCATATAGACGTGGCCGTTCCAGATCAAAGGCGCCGCCAGGTGGACGATGCCGGTGCCGGCGTAAGTCCAGCGGAGCGAGCCGGTCGCGGCGTCGAAGGCGTAATACCGGCCGCCGTTGCTCCCCACGATGACCAGACCGCCGCCGACTGCCGGCGAGGTGTTGCTGAACTCGTCCATCACGTCGGCGGTCTGCCAGACGATCTCGCCGGTCGCGGCGGACAGACGCACCAGGTGGCGCTGCGGCAGCCCGGCCGCCAGCACGACGTCTTGGTCGATGGGCGTGGGCGACGAAAGCACCATGCCGCCCACGTCACGCGTCCACAGCGGCGCCCCATCGGCCAGCCGAAAGGCCAAAAGGTGGTTCCCGGTGGTGGGCACGAACAGCCGCCCGCGGGCGATGGCGGGCGTCCCTTGCACCTGCGAGCCGGCGGTCGCCTCCCACAGGATGGCTCCGGTGGTGGCGTCCAGCGCGTGGATGCCGCCGCCCAGGTCCACCACCACCGCCACGCCCTCCGCCACCACCGGGCTGGCCAGGATCTGCGCGCCGCGGAAGGTCGTCGCCCAGCGGCCGTCCCCGAAGCGTGGGCCGGAGCGCTCGGCGGAGAATCGGCTGTGCGCGCCGTCGAGGCCGGTGGTCGCCCAATCGTCGGCGCGGGCGGTCGCCGGCGCCAGGCCGAGGAGGGCGGCGAAGACCGACACCAAGCTGCGAGGGAGCGTGTTCGTCATGGCGTCACCGGGAGGTTCGGGTCGGGGGCGATCGGTCGCGGAAGTCGGCGAGGCAGCCGTCGTTGGCGTCGGGGTGGCAGGTCGTCACGGAGCTCTTTCAAAGGGGGCGGCGAAAGCGATCCACGCGGGTCACGGACTTTCCGGTTCGCGGCGCTGGCGAACAGGCGCGAGGGGATGACGCGGGGTCCAGGCCATCAGCGGCCGGACACGCGCCGCCGGGGTTCAGTCGCGGGCGGCGTTCTTGCGCTGCGCGGGTCAGCCGCGCGCATGGGTCAGGGGCGCGCGCCAGGCGGCCGGCTCGGGCCAGGAGCTGCCCGGAGATCCGGCCCCATTTTATGGACCGTCAGCGACGGGCCTTTGCTGCACGGGAAGGAGATGACACGCGGTCCTTTCTGCCCCCCCGGGTTCCAGATCGTTCATCGGCGGCTGTCGCGCGCCGGTTGAGGCGGCCGCCGCCGCCCGGCCCGGATCGAGACGCGGCGCATCGGCCGCCTCTGGCCCCGATCGGTGCGCCGGGGTTGCTGGCGCGGAGACGGAGGCCGGGCAAGGCCGGCGTCGACGACTGTCGATCGTTCATCCGTTGCGCCGTCGAGCCGGGTCACCTGTCGGTGACGGGGCGAGGACGCGCGCCGGCACGGGGCGGTGACGATCGCGCCGAACCGAAGGAGCGCCCGCGACCCTCACCCGAACGCGCGGCCGCGAAAGGCCGGCGCCCTCGAGGCGAGCTGGGCGTCATCCGCGTCGGCGGCTGGTGGCACGGGCGTTGCTGTCATAACGCGCAACGGTCATGCGAATTTTCGCTCTGGGGACGGTGGTGGCTGCGCTGGGGTGCGCGACGACGGTTCAACCGTTCGCCCCGTCGACGGCCCAGCAGGCGCGGTTCGATGAGGTGGTGCGTGCGGCCGAGGCAGCCGGGATCGACGGCCCCGGCCAGGCGGCGTCGTTGCTGGGCGAAGCGAAATCGGACTGGGTTTACGCGCAGCATCTGCCCAAATACCCGGAACGCGCGCGGAGGGTGGCGGCCCGGGCAATGCGGGAGGCCGAGGCGGCGCTGCTGATGGCGCACCGCACTCAAGTGGCGGTGGCGGCGCCACCGGTCCGGGTGGTCCGGAGCCGTCCGCCGGCCCCACCGATCGGCTCCACCAAAGTGGCTGCCGCCGAGCGGCCCGCCCAGCTCCCGGCCACCTTGCCCGCGAGCCCCCCGGTGGAGGCGCCGGCGGAATGGCCGGCAAGCTCGCCGGCAACATCGGCAGCTAGCTTGCCGGCAACATCGGCGGCGAGATCACCGGAAAGATAGCTGCCGCAACGCGTGGATTGCGCGCGCCCGCCTGTTTTCGCAGGGGATTTGGCGATCGGTTTTTCTTGAACGGCTGCCTGAACTCGGCGTAGCGTCTCGCCACGATCGCTCCCGAACCGGCGCGCCTCGCTCGCCACCGTCGTTCGACCGCCGCGGGTTCCGGCGAGCCTGCCCGGCAAAAATACCGTGACAAACCCGCACCGGGCGGCGCTCTCACGAACCGTTAACCCTACCTTCGGAAGGAACTATCGAATGACCAGAAAGCCTCATGGAACGTTGACGGCGGTCGCTTCCTGCCTGGGGGCCATGCTCCTGGCGGCGGGCTGCTCCAGTTCGAGCGGCGGCGGCACGACGGGCAGCGGCGGGTCATCCAACACCGGCGGCACCACCGCCAGCGGCGGATCGACCGGATTCGGGGGCTCCAGCTCGTCGGGTGGCTCGAACGGGTCCGGCGGCTCCAGCTCCGGCACGGGCGGCGTTTCGGCTTCCGGCGGATCGCCGGGCGCTGGCGGCGGCCTCGGGCCAGGCAGCGGCGGTCACGGCGGCACCACGGCCACCGGCGGGTCGACCGGCAGCGGCGGCACCAACCCGGGGGGGGGCGCCGGCTCGAACGGCGCCGCCGGCCAGGCGGGCACCGATCAGGGCGGCGTCGCCCTGGCCAAGCCGTGCGCCACCCTGAGCACCTCCAGAGGCTATCTGAACCTGGGCGACATGCGCCTCATCAACAACCGCTGGGGCGCCGACACGCTGGGGTGCTCGGGGGCCATGTACACGGTCACCGCCGGCTGCGACAAGAGCCTGAGCTGGATGTTCAGCCGGCCTGCCTGCGGCGGCAACCGCGCCGATCCGGATTTCCCCGAGGTCGAGTTCGGCGTGGCGCCGTTCGGCAACACCAGCAACCTGCTGACGACGCCGGCGTTCTCGTCGACGACGCTGCTGCCGATCCAGATCAAGAACCTGAACAGCGCCAGCGTGTCGCTGACCAATTACTCGACGACGTTCACGAACCCCAGCTTCTGGGACAGCAACTTCGAGTTCTGGATCAGCAAGCAGGATCCGCGCACCAACGCCAATGCGCAGGTCTACGCCGAGATCATCATGTTCCTCGGCTGGAACGCCAACCGGAACAATTCCAGCTCCGGCGGCTGGACGTGCGACAAGAGCGGCACCGTCACGGCGGGCGGCGCCACGTTCAACCTTTGTCACCAGAGCGACAGCTGGTCCAGCGGCTGGCGGTTCTTCAACTTCAACTTGAGCAACGGCCCCTCCAGCAACTTCAGCGGGACCGGCGACGTCAAGGCCGTCCTCGACTGGGTCATGAAGAACTACAGCGGCTTCACGACCGACATGTGGCTGACGCGCATCGAGGTGGGGACAGAGATCGACGACAACACCGCCGGCTCGGCGTCGATCAAGAACATCTCGTTCGAGGTGAACGGGACGGTCAAGTCGCCGACCTTCGGCCAGTAGAGCGGCGCCGAATCGACGAGGGCCGGGCACCCCGACGGGGAGCCCGGCCTTTTTCATTTGGTCTTGCTCCGGCCGCACCCCGATTGACCGCGGGCGCTCCGTCAGGGAACCTCTAGCGGTGAATCGCCGGGCCGTCGTCGCCATCGTGTTCCTGTTCGTCGCCGCCGCGGTGATCATCGGCTGGCGCGAGAGCCGGCGCCGCGCGCCGGTGCCCGCGGCCGCGCCCCCGGCTGCCCCGCCGCCCGCGCCGCCTCCGCCCCCGGCGACGCCCGACGCCGGCAGCGGCATCCGGCACCCGCTGCCCGCCGCCGAGAAGGAAAAGTTGCCGGCGCTGGATCAGTCCGACCAGTTCGTGAAGGACGGCCTGGTCGGCCTCCTCGGCCACAAGGCGGTGTCGTCGTTCCTGCACCTCGAGGGGGCGGCCCGGCGGTTCGTCGCCACGCTGAACAACCTGGCCACCGATCAGGCGTCGGCGTCGGTGTGGCCGGTGAATCGGACGCCGGGCGCGTTCGAGACCGAAGCGCAGGACGGCGGCCTCGTCATCAGCCCGCGCAACGCCCAGCGGTACGCGCCGTTCGTGCGTATGGCCGCCGGAATCGACGCGCATCGGGCCGTGGCGCTCTACCGGCGGCTCTATCCGCTGCTCCAGCGCGCGTACGAGGACCTGGGCGCGCCGGGCAAGTACCTCAACGATCGCGTCGTGGAGGTGATCGACAACTTGCTGGCCACGCCCCAGGTGGCCGGGCCCATCCGCGTCAAGCGCGTCGACGCCGACGCAGGGGCCGGCACCGGCCTCTACCTATACGAAGACCCCGCGCTGGAGTCGGCGACGGCCGGCCAGAAGATCTTGCTGCGCATGGGCGCCGACAACGCCGCGAAGCTCACCGCCAAGCTGACCGAGCTGCGCGCCCTGATCGCCTCCGGCCCGCGGCGATAGAGCCTCTGCCGCCGCGGGCGGGGGCCGCGGCACCTCTGCCGCGCCTGGGTGGCGGTCCGCAAATGAGAATGACAAGGGCGGCCGCTCGGGACAAAGCCCATTCGAGATGAGCCGCCTTCGCCTGGACCAGCGGCCGACAAGCCGGCCGGAGCGCCGGCCGGCGCTCGAGCGGGCGGCAACGTGAACGGCACTGCGGCGACACCGGGCCGAGGTCGCGCGCGCAGCCGAGGGGCGGCAGCTCCGACCACCACACCGCCGGCACCCCTCGGGGCGCCGCGATCGAGCGAGGGTCAACGCGCCCGGGCTCGGCATCGATCCGACGGCGTCGAGCACCCCCGTCGGGCGCCGTTCGGTGATGCGCGAGAGCTGGCAGAACGGCTGGGGCGACCCGGTGCCCGACGGCTGGACCGAGCGGGACGGGCCGCGCGGCACCGGCGACGACTTCAACGCGACGTACGTCATCACGTTCCTGGCGCTCGACCAGACGGGTGACGTCGATCGGCAGATTGCGAAGCGCGGCGGGGAATCGGTGGGGCTTCGGGGACGGCCGGTCGCTCCGGCGGCGGAATCGGGGGCGCCGGCGCCGCCCGTACCCAGGGATGGCACGGCGGCCCCGGGGGAGTTGGCCGGCCCCGCCGGATACCCCGGCCCGGCCAAGGGA